>CAYXLS010000014.1:8312-12779 GCA_964464785.1 uncultured Gammaproteobacteria bacterium
TCAGTATTTATGATCGTATTTCCTAAGACAGACCTTTGAGCACCGTCGGCATACATACTCATATGTAAAACTCCAGAAGAACGAACGTTAAAATAAGGTAGATGATGCCCCATAATCATATTATATGTATTTGGAAAATTATTACCTTTAATCCAAGCACTGTAAGTAAATCCGTTTTGGGTAATATCGAAATTAGTGTTATCTGTAATATAGAGATATTGAGATGTTCCATCAAAATTAAGCGCTTTATTAGTTTTTCCGTTGTTTGTCCATATTGGAGCAGAATTACCAGTTCCAAATATTCCAGTATTATTATTTTCTGATGAGTCATAAACTGTAGTTCCATTATTCTCGTCGAATTTCCAATGAGCAACAAGAGAGGATTTAAGACTGGGGGAGGTGTTGGAGCGGACACCTAAATTGACTCCGGCTCCGGAGAGGGAACCGCGAGAGTTGTAGTCTTGTTTAATTTGATCGGCGGTGCGGGCGTAATTGTAGATTTTGACTTCGTCAATATAACCTATGAATCTGTAAGAAGTACTGGAACCATGTTGTCCTAATGCAATATTTTCAGGGAAAACATATGAAGTGTAATTAATTTGTCTTGTTAATTTTTGGTTTACATACATGTAAACAGTTGCTCCATTAGCGACTATTTCTATATGAGCCCATTTGTCTAATTCTACTGAAATAGTTCCACCACCCCAGCTACTATTTTGAATCCCCATATCCCATTTACCGTTATATGTTGCAAAGTAAAAGCGCTGGTTTGTTCCTTGATTTGGTGAAAGAAACATATAATTTCCAGAAGATGTAGGCTTAACCCACATAGAAATTGAAAGTGGTTCAACGCTTATATCTCTATTAACTCCAAAGTTTGTGTTTACATATGCTGATCCATTGAAATATAAACATTTCCCTGAAATACATAAGTCTTCAGAGCTATAAGTGGCGCTTATAATGTTTCCATTAGTTGTTCCCATAGTGTCATAGGCAGTAGTACCAGTTCCTTCATCAAACTTCCAATAGGCGATGGGGGCGGGGGAGAGTTCTTCGGATTGTATGGAGGGGATTGGTTCAGATGAGGTATATTTGCGAATACGAAAATTATCAAATTGCATATTGGTTCCAGCGTGGGCTGCAATACCGGTGTATGTATTGCTTTGATATTGTTGATTTGCAAAATTTGCTTCATTTATGTCGTTTCTGTAATATTTAATTGAATTAGATGAGGGTATTTCAATTTTTATATTGTGCCAAATGTCAGAATTAAATAATCCAGTTGTGTTTGAAAATGTTCCTAACGATCCATTAAAATATGCTGGTTGAATATTTGTAGAGGTATTGTAAGCATGGGGACGTAGATATATATGATCATTTCTGTGGTTTGATGATGAGAGTGTGTTCGCATGCCATATTAATCCTGGATGATTAGTGCCACTTGATGATTTGATTTGGGATTCAATTACTAATCCACTAATCCCAATGCTTTTATTGGCAATAATATAATTATTGTTAGACGGTGGAGTAATATTTAGTATTCCGTCGGTAATTGACCAATTAGAATTGCTAACATTAATCCATTTGTTTAAATTATTTGAGAAATCATCAAAAAACTCAAAAACATTGTTTCCGTTTTCGTAGTTGTTAGCGCTTGAATTACCATAATAAATATAAATAGTGGCTCCAGAGGTGGGGAGGGAGTTGGCTTTTAACCAGATTTTGGTATCAGTAAGTTGGTTACATCCAGGATTATTTTCTTCTATCCAATGAGGTAAGACATTGCCATTAATATCTGTAATTCTAATATCATCACAATCAGTTTGCATTTTACCTTCTGTTATCAGTTGGCTAGTGCCAATAGAGATAGCTACCTGAAAGTCTGTTAAATCAGACCCTGAAGTATTTTCAATTGATATTGCTTTTCGATAATGCCACATCTCGTCCCACCAAGCAGCAGAAACTTTTTGAGCTGGTTTACCAATTCTTAAAAAAAAGACAATTCCAGCAAGACTAAAAAATAGAATTGTAAAGAGGGTTTTGTAGGAGAGGTTTTGAAGAGATTTCACTATACTAAGTTTAACATCAAAACCCACCTTCCCAAAAGGTCCCTCCCTCCCTTGAAAAAAGAGATTTAAAACATATTTTTTGAATTTAAAGCTTTCCCTTTTCAAGGGAGAGGGTGACGAACATAGTGAGACGGGTGGGTTTTGAAAAAGGCTTAGGGTTTGTAAAAAAGAATAATCGTGTAATACTAATTACAGATATATTAATTTGATTATTGATTTATGTATTACAATGTTATACAATATTGAAGAATTAATTTGGGATGATCAAAACATCGAGCACATTAAGAAACATGGTGTAAGTAAAATTGAGATTGAAGAAGTGTGTATGAAACCAATTTGTTCTTTTGGAAGTTATCAAAACAGATTAATAATCTTAGGGCAGACAAAAAATAATAGGTTATTAACTTTAGTTTTGGCTCCAAAAGATAAAGGTGTTTATTATTTAGTAACGGCTCGAGATACGAGTCGGAAAGAGAGGGGATTGATAAATGAAAAATAAAAAAGTGATACCAAAATTTAAAAATATTAAAGAAGAAGCTGATTTTTGGGATAAAAATGATATAACAGATTTTTTATCTGAGATGAAGAAGGTTAAGGTGGAATATAATCCAAAAACATTGAAAGAGGAAAATATTGTGATTAGGGTTCAGCCTAAGATGAAAAAAAGATTAGAAATTTTGGCTGAGAATAATGGTTTGACACTATCAACGATGTTGAGAACGTGGTTTATGGAAAGATTGAGAATGGTGAAATAAAAAATTGTAGAGACGCCATATATGGCGTCTCTACATGGATAAGACAAGGAGATTTTTATCTAAAATTCACAGCCCCGCCATTGTAAACTTGTTTAATCTGTTCTTCGGTGAGGGCGTAGTTGTAGATGCGAACGTCGTCGATTTGACCAGAAAAATAATTACCAGAATCTCTTTTCCCAATATATGATCCACTGCTCCAACTCCAATTATTAGTACCATTGTTAGTTAAGGGTTGGCCGTTGCAATAATAGGTGGCATTACCAGGGTTGTCTAAAGTTACAACTAAGTGATTCCAAGAATCATTAACAAAATTGTTAGCAATACCAACTGCTTTGGAGATGTTAGCTGATCCAATTAACCCCTTATCTGATCCTGAATTATAAAGTCCAAGTGAAATACTGTTTGGGCTACCGATTATTATTTGATTACCGTTTAGGTAGCTACCTTTGACCCAGACACTTATACTGGCATTAGAGGTGTAGGTAAATGTAGGAAGAGTAATATAGTCGTCAGTTCCGTCAAAGTTTATAGAGGAATTTATTTTGCCAGTAATACCATTGGTCCAGGCGGCGGAGGTGCCGACGGCACAAGTGCCAAGAGAATTTTGGGTACCAGAGGCGCCGATATTTATGGCTCCTGTGTTGCCGATACCACTCCAATCATAGGCAATATTTCCCTGACACTCGTCGAGTTTCCACCAACCAATTGGACCACCACGATTGTAATCGTAGGCGATTTGGGCCGGGGTACGGGCATAGTCGTAGATTTTGACATGGTCAATGCTACCATTGAAATAGCCGTTGTATCCATTTCCAGTATATAATATTAATCCGTTTGATTTATAGATACTGGTAAGTTCTCGAACAAATTTTGTTTTTAAAACTCCGTTGACATAGATATCGGTTGTAGTGGTTCCAGAAGAATAAACCGCAGAGAAATGATACCAAGTATTTTCGGTTACAGGAATTGTTGATGAATATGTGCCTGAATTATATATTCGTACAGATGAACTAATTCTGTCAATATAAATCATTGGGCTTCCACTTGAAAGAGAATTTGCCCATTGTATTATTCCTGCGTTTCCGGAGATTGTGTTTGTTTTAAACCAAAATTCGTAACTGAAATCAGATAAGTTTGTTCCATTGAGAGATGCGTATGTATAATCGTTCCCATCAAAACTCATAGCCTTGCCGATTTTGCCTTGAACCCAAGTGGGAGCAGAATTACCAGCACCAAGTGTTCCGGTGTTGTTGTTACCGGAAGTATCAACAGTAGAAGTTCCCACTCCTTCATCCATTTTCCATTCGGCTATTGGTGGGGCACAATAAGAGGTATCACCAGGGATACAGTATTCTAAAGAAGTGGTGGTGCCACCGATGGATTGAGAGGTGGAACCAAATTGGATGGCAGAACCGGCGTTGTAGTCTTGTTTGATTTCATTGTCAGTGAGAGCGCGGTTGTAAATTTTGACTTCGTCAATGAGACCATTGAATAAATAACTACTACTACTTGTCCATTTCCCAATAAACATATCGTAATTGTAATTTCCTGGTGTTAAATATGGGCCAGCTATTCCATCTAATTTACCATTTAAATATACTTTCATATAACCTTGAGAATCGTAAGTTGTGGTTACGTAATAC
>CAYXLS010000015.1:0-2605 GCA_964464785.1 uncultured Gammaproteobacteria bacterium
TTATCATCAAGTATGAACCTGGAATATGATTCATCGATCAAATGTTTAATCTTGTTTATCTCATCTTGTTTTGTCTTGATTCGTTCTTTAGTAATACTTAGTGCCTCACTACGAGTGGCATTGGTTTCAACTTTACTTAATTCAGAGCTAGCCTTTTCTAATTCTGTAGTTGCTTCTTTTAATAGCTTTTTATATCTATCTTCTTCTTTCTTAAGTTCATCGATTTCGCTTTGGATATTCCGTACCTCTTTGCTTATTTTTTCATTACTTTTTGCGGTTTTTTCCATTGCATCCTCATACCACTTATTCATTTTACAAATAAGGTCAATGTAAGGAGGATAATATTTTACCTCAGAAAAAGTATCAATTAGGTTCTTAAGGGTTTCTTCTTGATCAAAAATTCTTAATTCGGATTCTCCTTTGAACAAACAATACCTTCTAATACTTGCAGGAAATAACCTTTCAAGCATCTTCTCCCCCTCGACCTTGATTCTGCTACCATCTTCCCGATCCTCAGATGCAAAAAACTGATAATTCAAGCTGTATGGTTTATCTTGTGAGAGTGATACTAAAAAAGATTTTTCCAACCGGTAAAGTACTTTATCTTTTTCTATTGTAACAGATACTCTCACAGAAAAGTCTTTTTTGCTTGTTAATTCCTTGAGCCTTTTAGCTGAGACTAACTTTAAGCTATCTTTATCTGTTGATGAGAAAATCCATTCCAATGCTTCAAAGAACTTAGTCTTTCCTTCTCCATTTCGACCAAGGATAAGGTTCAAGCCGTCTGTAAATTGGAATTCGCTTTTCCCGTAGTAACAAAGAAAATTTTCTAAGATGACTTTGTTTATTTTCATTTCACATTACGATTAAGATATCCAATTACTTCTTGATGAATTGCCTTCTTGTCTGATTCTGTCTCGAGACCTACTTTCTTCAAAATAATTGCAATTGCCTTAACAATTGGCTCTTTTGACACTAATGCATCATTAATAGTCTTATAATCTTTCGGATCAACGCCATATTTATCCTTAATTATTGGATCTGAAAGAAAAGCTCTCAATAAAGTATCTACCCTAGCCATAGTTATTTCTTTACTTTTGATATAAGTTCAGTTGATAAAATTCCATAATATCTTTTATTGCAAAATAAGTATCCATTTTATTAATCGAAAGGGAAGAGAAACTAATTACACGTTCAAGCTCTTTTTGAAGCATTTTTCTCTCGACTTCATAAGTCTCAGGATCCGGATTAATTTTTGGTGCGACGACTAAATCATGTATTACTGCGAAAGTTTTTTTGGGATGAGTTCTAAGTACGCGTCCTCTTCTTTGAACAAATTGTCTAGGGTTGCCAGTGCTTGCGCAAAAAATTGCCAATTCAGCCCTTGGTACGTCAACTCCTTCATCAAGACATTTCATTGAGGTAAGAACATCTATTTCTCCAATTGCAAATTTACTTAGAATGCTTTCTCTATTGCTGGTTTTTGACGTGAATGGTTCAACAAGTATTCGTTCGTCAATATTTCTCACAACCTTAGTATAGTCCTTAATGATACTTTCGTCGTTAACGCTATCCTCAATTAAGTCTAAGTTTTCGTATACTGAGCTGAACTCTTCATCTTCGTCAATATTCCATGCGCCTTCGGGGACATATACGAGAGTATATTTTAGATCACCTCTTTTTGTAAATTCCTCTTCAATTATACTTTTGAAAAATGATAATTTGTTTACAGCCTTGCTTATTATTCTTTTTCTTTCTAAAAGCTTCATCTTAATCAATTCATTTTCGAAAAAAGATTCTTGCGGATTTGAATTGATAAGTCTGGACAATTCTTTTGATATTTGAATGTAGTTGTCCATCTCCGATTGAGTAAGATGAACTACATGAGGATGATATTTATAGCGACATAGCACTCCATTGTTTATGGCATCCTCCATCGAATAGGAAAAAGTGTAGGAAGAGGTTATATTAAAGAAATTATTGATTAAATCGTTTCCAGAATCATCATATTTCCGTTCAGGTGTGGCAGAGAGCCCAATTCTTTTTGGAAGGTTCAGCTTTGATATGCATTTTGCAACATTGGGAGCTCCCATATTGTGCGTTTCATCGGCGATAAAAATTGTGTCATCGGGCATGCCATTTACTACCGATTGAAATCTAGGTTTTATGAAAGACGCATATGTAATAATTATTACAAACGAAATCCTATCATTCAGCAGATATTCCGTTTTAATAGATGCTATTTCATTTTGCCATTTACTTTTACTATTTATAATGTATATCTGTTTAAAATTGAACTTTATGCATTCCTTTTTCCATTGCTCAACTAATGCTATTGTTGGTACTACAATAATGCTCCTATAAGAATGATTATTTCTATACTCATTTAAAAGACAATTTAAAGCAGTGATGGTTTTACCTGTACCTGTGGCCATTGCAAATAATCCTCTGTATTTGTTGAGGCACCAGTTTCTATAGGCTTCCACCTGATAAGGTCTTGGCCCTTGTAAATAAGGCAAGCAAGGTTCGTTAGCAATGTTCTCGACTGTATTGGAGGTTTTCTGTAGTGTTTTAAGTAATCTTGGATTAGAGTCTATGGTTTCCT
>CAYXLS010000015.1:2615-8810 GCA_964464785.1 uncultured Gammaproteobacteria bacterium
TTTTATCGGATGTTTTCGGATGCAGATCGAATATCTTTAATTTCAATAATTCTTGTTCTTGGATGATTAACTCATTAATGCTCTTGTCACCAAAATTATCTCTGATAGCCTCGATTGTATCTTGAATCTCTAGGTACTTAACGTTATTAGCTTGGCCATTAAATATAGTTTCAAATCTTTTACTGTATCTTTTAATTTGCAATTGAGAGAGACTATTATCCCAAGATGTAGTAATATTTATTTCTTCAAGATTGTTAAGCAGGCCGTATGCAGTCATATTGCTAGATCCATGAAAATACAATACCTCTTGTTCATCATAGAAAAGGCCAGATTTATAATGTGATATTCCCGAGCTTTCTTTGGGTGCTATAATCTTAATCTGGATGCGCTCGTTTGAAATTAGCCAAGCAAGGCATTCAAAAAAATGTGCATCGTATCGATTAAGTGAGTTTTTTAGTCCTTGGATATCCGTTAAGTCAAATAATAATTCTTGGGGGCTAATAGTCTTCGATAATATGATCGCATTTTTATCAGGCTTTGATAAAACATTGTTGATAATAAGCCGAAGTATACCACCATTATGAATAAAAGTCGCAAATCCCAAGGAGAGTATATTAATTGAGGCAGAGCTAAAATAGCCTAATAAGAGATCCCATCTTGCGCTATTGCACAGTGCATTTAAATAGAACTCTATTGGTTCATTATCTGTGCCATTTTCAAAATGACGATCATCTGGTAGATTGAAATCCTTAAGCATACTTCATATGGTCAAATTCATTTATTCCGATACTATCTATTCATTATCAAATGAATACGCATTTTGATTACAATAAAGAATGGCCAATTGTTCCAAATTCAACATTTCAACCTGTTTTATCAATCAAACACCTAATTGTATTAATAACTATTTCTACCTCTCTTTTAGTATTTAATCTACCTAATGAAAAACGAATTGAAGCAAAAGCGTCATCATTGCTAACATTCATAGCTTTTAACACATGCGAAGCTTCTAAAACGGCTGAAGTGCAAGCAGAACCATTGGAAACTGCAATGTTCTTCATCATTCCTATCAATACATTTGCTTCTATACCTGGGAAACATATATTGGAGACGTTGTAAATTCTATTCTCTTTGCTGCCATTAATATAAGTTCCTGGAATTGTCAAAAGACTTTTCTCCAATTCATCACGTAGTAGACCAATGTGAATAGCATCATCCTTCATCTCCAGTTTAGAGATCTCGCACGCTGCACCAAGTGCAACGATTCCTGGAACATTAAGAGTCCCACTTCTTACCCCTTTTTCATGTCCGCCTCCGTGCGTGTAGGTACCGAGTCTAACGGGATTTTCGCGTTGCCTTACGTACAACGCTCCAACACCTTTAGGGCCGTAAATTTTGTGCCCGCTAATGCACATCAAATCAATCCCTAAATTATCTACATCGATAGATATTTTACCCGCAGCCTGGGTGGCATCTGTCATTAATAGTGCGCCTGCTTCATGTGCAAGTAAGGAGATTTCTTTTATTGGCTGAATTACACCTGTCTCGTTATTAACGTGCATTATACATACTAGAATGGTGTCTGTACGTAAAGATTTTTTTAAATCAATTAGATCAATTAATCCATCTTTGTCAACCGGCAGGTAGGTTATTTCATATCCCTTGCTCTCAAGATACCTACAAGTATCAAGTACTGCATAATGCTCTGTATCAACAGTTATAATATGTTTTCCCTTCTCTGAATAGCTGTCTGCAACTCCTTTTAAGGCTATGTTGATTGCTTCGGTTGACCCGCTTGTGAATATGATTTCAGTTTCTTCAGCTCCAATTAGGCTAGCTATCTGATATCTTCCTTTTTTAACTGCATGTTTTGCAGAATGTGAGAAATAATGTGAGCTGCTTGCATTTGCATACTGCTCTGTTAGGAATGGAAGCATTATATCTAGCACTCTCCTATCAATTGGCGTGCTAGCATTGTTATCCATGTAAATTATTTCCATGAAATTAAAATATCCAATCAGAAATTTTATCCCAAAGTATTTCTAGAATTTTATTTGCTCTTTTATTCACAATGTTGGAATTCCAAATCGAAGTTTCACCATATTCTAATATATGTTTTATATGTGAGGCATGACTTGATTTCCTTAATAATTCAACAGTTGATTGGCTTAAATCTATTCCATTTATCCTAGCTCTAGTTGCCAATTTCTGAATAATATCCGGATCATCAACTCCAAGATGTTGATAGTAAAGATATTTCTCTTTCCACCCTTTGTTGCTAGCTGATGTATTAACGTTAGAAGGCAATAGGGTCAAATTGCCAATCGATTGATATAGTTGAGCCACGTCGTAAAGGCTTTCATCCCAAGTCTGTGATTTCTTTTCTGGGGCAATATGCTCTATAGTTTTTAAGTCAGACGAAATCCATTTTTCTAATTTAAGATACGGACTGCAATTAGGTGTGCCAGTTTTCATGATGCCCTGAAGTTGAGGATCTGGAATTGTATCGTGAGCAGCAACAAAAAGAGCAAACTTACATATTGTTGTTGATGTGTCGTAACGTAAAGAAACAATGGCCTTTTTTAACCAAGTTGATCTATCGTTTAACCCATCTAACTTAAGTGTATTGACAAGATAAGTTTTTAAAGAATTTATTTCAAATCCATGATCAGCAATCCAAGTATGAGGAGCAATATTTTGTTTTGAAGATCCACGAAAAAAAGTTCTATATGCATCATCTAAACCCGAGTTGGATTTTGCAGAACGCCATAACGTATAAAATGCCGCTAACGCTTTAACTGCAGAAATGAAATTTCTTACGGAATCTTGCTTGCCTTCCAATACCTCATGATAGTAGCTCCCAATTAGTGTTATAGCCATTTTGTGATTGCTTTCACGCAAGTATAATACCAATAATGATGCAAGTTCAGCTTCGTTAGAACTCATAATGCTTGGTATAGGCAGCGAATTTTCTGCGCTATAATTATTCCATATCTTGCTGTAAAATTCAGCATAATTACCAAAGTATTTTATGAACTCTCGTTTATCATCATAATGTATGAGCGTTTTATCGTAAACCTTTTCAAGCCACTTCCTTTGAGAACTAAAGTGTGAAGCCAATTTGGTCCCATCTGTTGGTATAGCAAACGAAGTTAGCAGGTCGTTCGTAAATTTACTTTTTTGTGCAGCACTCTTTAAGTCTCCAAATGATTGTTCGATTTTCGCAAAGTATGAATTTTCGACAGTACTTTTAAAAATCGGGTGTCGCAAAGTAGTAGTATTAACCACTAGTGGTTTAAAGGTTTCAATAGCTGTTAAAGGGGTACCAGTGGCATTTAGGGACTGGAACATATCGAAAGCCCAATCATCATTTATTGGCTGAATGATCGTAAAACAACATCTGTCAAGTAGATAATGACAAACCGCGAAGATTTGAACTAGAGAATTCAAATGGAAAGAAAAGGATTGATTATCTGACGCTGAAGGGTCTTCGATATAAGATTGAAGATTTGGTCTATCATACGACCATATATTTTCTTGATCCATTTTTTTAATAATAGTACCCGCAGGTACGAACCCATTATGGTTAACATGAGCATTAACAACTGACTTTTCGATCCAATTATTAATAATTGGTAAGTTCTTACCAGCATTCAAGTTTTTATCAAAGGTGGGATAGTCTCCATTTTCGACAAAGTGCTTTATGAATTGGAATAAATACTTTGCGACAGGAGATAAATAACTTGTGTTTTGCTCTTCCTGAATCACCCACTTATCCATGCTTCCCCTAATTATTTTAGGTTTTCTTGTTGGTTTGCCGCGTTTGAGATCAACCGAAAAAACGTCATATCTCTTTTATTTCTTGCTGTAAATCATTTCTTTCATCATTACTTAATTGTAGTCTCTTAATTGACTTTTCAATTTTGTTTTCTTGAGTGAGAATATGTTTGAAAAGAAGAGAAGAGAAAAGAGAAATTGAAGCCAGACGTTGTTGCCCGTCAATTATTTTTTCAATTGGAGCAGGCAATGCCTTTGTATCTTGGGGTTGAATTTTATTTTTATCATTTTCTGCAACTGTTATTACAGTACCCAAGAATCTAATTTCGCTTTCTTTGTTCTCAATAACATTCTCAATGCCTTTTGAAATATCCTCTAATAGCTGTTCAATGTTATCGCTATCCCAGCTATATTCTCTTTGGTAAAGCGGAATATAGAATCCTACACCTGGCCGTTGAAAGTAGGTGAATACACTATTATTTTCTGTAACAAATGCTTGATCGATGGTTATCATATTGTCTAATTAATCAAGTTAAATGAAACATGATGCACATCCCTCACCTTCAGCTTCATTTAAAATGTCTATAAGGTAAGGTGACTTGCTGTTTGATTTCTTCTCCATTCTTTTTAGATACTCTTCCTTTATTTGCTTTATACGTTCAGGTTGAGTTAATTCTTTTAGACTTTCACCTTGCCCCCAGGTGTAACCGTCTTTTTCGTAATCCATTGCTTTATTGAAAAGATCGGGGTGTTGTTCATATAGCCAAATCCATTCAATCTTCTGTTGAAAGAAACAGAAATAACAACCTGAACGACTTCTTGAATATTGTCCTTTTTTGCCGTTTACATCGAAATCAATTTTCTTATAATAGGCGGGTACTCCAACCCCACTTTCTTCCAATATTTTGAAAATATCCTTTCTAATCAAAACATCTTCATTATCGAGTAAGGGAAACGAACTTTCACTTGCTAAGGGATAGTCGGTTGTTTTTAAAAACTTAAAGACTAATTCATTAAATCCTTTAACGCTTATGTCAAGTAAGGCATTTAACTTTTGAGACTGAGTGAATGATGTTTCTAGCTTTTTGGAAATTAGTTGAAGTGCTTTGTCTTGAAACTTGCCAAAGTTAATACCCCCGGCAAGGGCTTGAAGGTTTTCGAAATTATGATTAGTAAGTAGTTTAGCAATTACATCTTCGCTCCAAATATTCTTACGGAAAGGGAATATGGATTGTATGTTCTTCTTCTTTGAAATGTATCCCTCTCTATCTTCATCACCTCTAATGCCAACGTAAGAGACTACAGGGTCAACTCCTACGTATCTTTCAAAGGGTTCAAGCTTCAATTTCTTAGTACACCAACGCGAGCTAGAAGAGGGTAAATAACCTCCATACATTTTCAAAAAATGATCAAAGGGGGCTTCTGAACTGTTTTCTGCAGCTTGTAATAACAGTATTCTAATGCCGAGGAAAATCTCTAGGTTTCTTATCAGTTGATAAGTCTCGTCCAATTCCTTCCCAGTATCGCAACTATAGAATTCAATATCCATTGATGGATATTTTGTTTTCATGTAAATGGCTAAAGCCGCACTGTCTTTGCCACCAGATATTCCTAATACATGCCTTACTGTACTCATTGAATTAACTCTTTAAGAAGGTTTAAAACAGCAGCAATATTCGATGTCCTATCAGGGCCTAGCACTTTTCTTAGCGTTGCCTTGAGTTGTTCTATTTCTTCAGATTTATTTTTCGGTACTCTCACTATTTTAGGATTGATTGAGCTAAAGAAAGTGTCAATTTTAACTCCAATGACCTCTTCATTCATCTCATCTATGTCAGCTTTTGAGAGGTTAGAAAGACTGTCTAATTCAAAAATCATTGACTTGAATTTTTCATAGAGTAAAACCTCATCTTCATCAGTAAATGTTTCTAGAGTCTTTCCTGTTACTGATTGGGCAATAGAATTTAACCATGCTTTCTTGTCATCTAAAACAGAGTTGATTCGCTGAACGAAGGTTTTTTGATGAGCAAGTAGTAGATGCTTTTTAAGTTTTGAAAACCTTCTTTGTAAGTGTTCTTTGTATTCTTCAAAATCAACTTGTTTGCCAACAAACTCAGTGCAAATAAAATCTTCAACACGCTTTACCAATGCATCATAGCTGGTCCTCAATTCACGAACGGCATTTTGTAAATTGATAGTGTAGCTCTGAAGTTTTGCTTTGTCTTGCTGAAGTGTACTTAAAGAAATCCCTAAAGAATTAGGGAAGGCTTCAAAGAAAGTATTTTCCGGGTCCCTACTAGTTGCGATAGCTGTCCGAATCTTTAATGCTGGTTCACTTAAACGCCTTGTTTGCTTAGAATATTCTGGAAGTTGTTTATAGAAGACAATGAAAGGTTTTATTGTTTCGATGAATGAAAT
>CAYXLS010000015.1:8820-12551 GCA_964464785.1 uncultured Gammaproteobacteria bacterium
CCTATGTTCCCCTTTTTCATCCCTCTCATTGCAATACTTCGCAATAAGTTCAAGGTTAGCGTCATTCAAATAGGGAATATAGCCTTCATCATTGAATATAGCAAAATCATCGCGTTTAATAAATAGAAAGGTTGGAATCCAAAAATCAATCAAGCCTTGCTTAAGTTTAAAAGGGCGTTTGCTCAATACATTCACTAGATCGGATACTTTTCTTTGTTCATCTTTAGCACTTTCTAGAAATTTCTCCGATGCATTCCAAAGTTTTTTAAAACTGGAAGTATGATTTATCGTTGGAATGTCGAATGAATCTTCGCGAATTGGAGATACACCATTTTCTTTCAATAGTGATAAGTAAATAGTCTTTTCAGCAGGAAATTTGGAATCCTGAAAGCCTAAGTTGTCTTTGTCCCAATTATTTGCAAGTGCTTTGAAATAATTTTTCTTGGCTGTATGAATGGATGCAGATATACGATGCTTATTGACCAACTCGTTTTTGAACACTGGTGTTGCATCATAAACACTATTACAGACTTGTGAAAGCAGCTTATTGAAATCCCTGTGGTCTACAATTTTCTTTTCATCGCCCTTAAAGAACCATTTTACATTGTTATTCCTACTGAATATCCCTTTATCTTTTATGTTATAGTTAAGTATGTTGATATGTGCCTGAACTATACTTTCCAATTCTTTCTTGGCCACTTTATCGTCTTTGTTTTCTTCGATTACTCTTTGTATTTTTTCAATTTCAAAAAGTAGATTTTTTATCTCTTGTGTGTTTTCGAAGAAGCAATGAATAATTGCTTCTTCTTCTCTACGAGATATTTCCTGAATCTCGCTACTTGTTAGTTTGCTATTGAAAATTAGATTCACAAAACCATCGATTTCACCTACTGGGATTCTACTAATAGGATATTCCGAAATCACAAACTCAAAAAACCTTGGGGTTCCTATTTCATATGAGTAAAGTTTAGCAAATACGGGAGTGAACTGAAAATATCTATTAAGTAGGGTAGTAATATCTTCTACTTCGGGGATCTTATTACCTGCTTCAATTAGTGCTGATTGTATATCCAAATCAGTACCCTCAAACAATATATACCTTCTGCTATGTGAGCGAAAACGAATAATTCTCTTTTTCTCTAGATTATCAAGTAGAGATCTTCCGTCTACAATGCCACCAGCGATCTCGAGGTAACCACATAAAAAACTATTATCAAGTATTGCTCCACTAGAGGAAAAAATATTGAAAAGTCCTACGATCTTGATTGCCTTTGAATAGTCATTAATGTTACTGTCAAATACCCTTTCAACTGTTTCAAGCGATGAACGAATATTTGACCATGAAGAAAAGTCAGGATTGTATTTTGAAGTTAAGTAAGAATAAAAGTTAAAATTTAAATAATCATAAACGCATGCTATATTGTAAAACGGATTTTCACGACGATTGAATTTAGAGAGTCCTGTATGATCTGTTGATTCTAAGAACGAAAACAACGACCTCTCATTTTGCCCATAACGCTGCAATGACAAATTGAGAATACTCGCAGACAGAATATCAAGAGGGTAGAGTTTTCTGGCAATATCACTCAAAAAATTCGCATTGAAATTAAAGGCTTTTGTTTTTTCGGCTAACTTGAAACATCTGCCTATTATTGTTTCCGAAACCGTACTATTAAATTTTGTTGCAACATATTCAGATGCTAAGTATAATAGCTGCTCAACTGGTTCATTAAATGTAATTTCTCTGAAACGTCCTTTGATTTTCGTCCATTCCTGCTTCTGCGTACCAGTTAGTGCATAAGCGTATGATTCAAAACTTTGGTGAATCGTTGTAATTAGTACAATATTATATTTAGGGTTGTTGCAGAATTCGGCTAACTGCTGAATGAAATAGAGTTCAATCTCAGGATTGTGTTTGCTAGCATATTCTAAAAACTTTCCAAACTCATCAATAAAGATGAAAAGGATACTATTTGCTCCGTCAAGCAAGCGATATCTGTTGAAAATCTCTGCGAGAATGGTTTCGTGTTTGTTTTTTTTAGCTGTTACTTCAAATAATTCAGCAAACTGATCTACTATTGATGTGTATGAGCCGACAATTTTTATAAATTCGAAAGTAGAATAAGGGTTAAAGTTTGGATTGAAGTATCTTTTTGTCCCTCTGAGACTTTGTTCCAGTGCGACAAGAAAGGAAGACTTCCCTGTTCCATATGTTCCTATTATATTAAATGAACGAATTCCTATTTTGAAGTCATTGACTATAAGACTAACAACTTGGTTGCTATTCGGAGTGGGGATATAATTCAAATTCCTTTCTATGTCGCGGAGAATATTTACCGATGTAGTGAAATCATTTGCCATAGTACTTATCTAAAACTGAGTATTGATTTGGTTTGTTTTTAAACTGTATCTCTTTGATACCAGCATGGTCAGTGAACGTGATGTTATCACTCCCGTTCACAATTTCAATTAATTTACTAGTTAATCCTGTACGGTTCAAGCAAAAGATAGAACCTGGACTATTGATTTCATTCTCTAAAGTGTTCAAGCTGATCGAATTTCCATATTCTTGATTATCAAGAATTGAGAAAAGTAGAATTTCCTCAGGGAGTTTATTCCTTTCATTATTTTCGATTCTAAATTGTTCATCTTTCCCTTTACCTACTTTATTAAGCAAATCAATTTCAGCGAGTACTCCAGAAAAGCTGTCTTCAATGTCTTTACCATCTTCATTATTTATATACATTTTAATGAATACATCAAAGTCGTCTGCAACAGTGTTAACATTAAATACTAGAGAAGGTTCGGTTTCTCTTTTACGTTTAAGATAGTTTATGAAAATATCCTTATTAAATAATATTTTTTCCTTCCGGAATTCATTAAAAACGATGCTATAAATTGAAGCCGTTCCTGTCTTAATTAGGTGATAATGCAATAGCCATAAACTTGCCTCGTCTTCAAGAAACGGGTCGTAACCTTCATCATTAAAAAGCTTTTCCCCAAATTCAGTAAGTGTGTCCTTGCTGTCAATGATGTTAAAGGCTTTCATCCAATGACGAATCGCTAAAACCATATTTTTGCCAACTCCTAATCTCACAACGGCATCTTCGTCATTAAATGACTTCTGTGATTTAATGTAGTCATAACCTTTTTTTAACCAAAGTTGTCTACACTGAAAGGAATCGTGTCCTGAGAAGGTGTACTTTATGGCATCTGCATTCACCATATGCGCTTGTTACAAGGTTATTATCATAATAATCTTTAAAATGGCAAAATACGGTAAATTAGGGCATACAACTGTGCACAACTTGATATGTTATTAACAAAAATCTTGTTCAATTTATTAACCTCCTTATGTTGTAATGGTATAACCTTCAACAGATAAGTTTCAAGCAAATTTGAAAGTCAAAAAAAATAGCATTTCATCCCTGGCACTTAGTAACATTAATTACAGAGTTAATCTGAATTAATAAGTTAACTGCATTTTACAGATATGATGAATTGTTTCAGTCCAATCTTATAGCCTCTAGTATATTTTTAAGATGAAATTTTTGTAATAATTCCTGAAGCTGCGTAATAAATTAGTGTGGCATCCACTTTTTTGCCGGTTTCTTCAAGCACATTGCGGTACGCCTTGAGCTGAGCCGCATAGATACCAGCATAGTGCTCTCCGCTGGGAGTTATTATGTCATTTATACCTCCCCGATAGCTTTTATAGTCAACAATAACGC
>CAYXLS010000016.1:0-12346 GCA_964464785.1 uncultured Gammaproteobacteria bacterium
AGTAGAAAATTCACTGGCTTATGCCAAATCAATAGCGGAACTGGCAAGTACGATTGGTGGCGGAAAGCCAATTTTACAACGATTGGCCGATTTGAAAGCTGGTCGCCGAAGTACCTTAGAAAGAATAAACAAATCAATGGTCACCCCTTCGTTAAAAGACGTAACTCCTGGAGATATTTCTATGGCACTTCCCCACCGAGTGGTAACAAATATTTTGGAAGGACTTGAACAATTGGATAAAGTTATCCCTGGGATAAATGCCGGATCGACATTACTTTATGCACCAGAAGTGAAATTTAGATCAACAAAAGTTAAGACTGATACTAATATGGAAACTTGTATTAAAAATTTGTTTATTGCTGGTGATGCTTCGGGAATGGCGGGATCGATTACTGGGGCTGGAGCAACAGGAATAATGGCAGCCAGAGGGATAATAAAAACTTTTAAATTTAGATCCAAATAATTTGACCTACTTTTGATACATATATTTTTTATATAACTTGGTTATATACTAAATCCATAAATTAATGTCTCAAAGGGTAGAAGTATCAAATATTGGTATAGTTAATGAATACTATCGGAGACTTCCACCTCAAATTTTTTATACTAGTGACGGTTCCCAAAATCAAACAATTAAAGGGTTTTCAAGTAGAAATTTTATTAATTCAAGGACTGAGTTGCTGGATAAATTTCTAAATCTAGATAATAAAAGCAAACACCATGAAATGTCTCAGGCGTATTTAGCCGAACAGCTGGTACGCATAGCTATCAAAAACCCTCTTGAAGAAAGGGGTTTTTTGATGGACATTGCTCCTCAAAATCTCGAGCATGGGAATGACCAAAAAGGGGTTGATTTAATTGTGGTTGATTCTAAAAATATGATTTGTCTTGGAATTGATTTAAAACTAAAAAAAAGAAAAGTAAAATCTGAACATGATGGTTTTGGTTGGTGTCAAAATACCCTATCTCCATTTATTTATTTAAAAATGGGAAATTGGTCTTTGGAAACTAGGGAAAAATCTGGGGTTGATATACGACATTGGATCCAGGAGTATACAAGCCCTAAACTTAAAACTACCGGGAAAATACCTCGTATTTATGAATTACGTCAGTATGTTGTCCCAAGAATAACCGATGCTTTAAAGGGATATACTGAATTTATTAATAATCATGAGAGCCAATTCTATGGTAATTGTATTCCTGAAAGTCGGCAATCCCTTATTCTTTTAAAAAGTAAACTTTCTCGTCTCTATACGGTTTTTTCTGATATTTCTTGGGGTTATCATTTGACAAATAATTCGTGTATTTAGTGAAGCATAGGGGTCTGGAAATAAAGTGCGCCTATAATTTTTTTTAAGTTCTTAATTTCATATAGGGCATAATTGGTAATAGAAAGAAACTTCCAATCAAAGATGCGATAATAACTATGACAATCAAGGTATTATATCCGGACGAAACAGCTATATAGCCTCCTATAATTGCTAAAGCAGCACTGGTTAAGTCAGTTAAAGTAAAATATATTCCCCACTCTGTTCCTTCTTTGTTTTTATCAATATGTCGAGTAAAAATAGCCATAAAAGCTGGGTAGGTAAAAGCAGTAAAAAAACCAAGAATAAATTGAACAATATATAATTCCATTGGAGTTTTTATAAAAAAATAAAGAATGGGAATCAAAGAGGAAAGAACTGAGAAAACAAACATGAGCCAAAAATCATCTTTTTCACCACGAATTTTATCTAAAAAATGGGCAATTGGAATTTGAAGAAGACTTCTAGAGAAAAGATAAATACCAGTAGCAATACCAACTGTTTCAGCGGTGCTTCCAGTAATAAAATCTTTAACAAAAAGAGCAAAAATTGGACCAAGTAAACCGGCCGCACCGATAATAACAATGTCAGAGAGGATTAAAAAACGAATAATAGGATTAATATCCTTAAGAAAATAGTTTTTTAATTTTTGTGAACGTTTTTGCATAATAAATTCTAGCATTTACATGCGGAGCATAGGGGTCTGGAACCTTTCTGTCCCTATAACACCCTCTTCCCCACTGTCTCATTCTATCAAAGATTTGAAGCTAAATGAGACAAATGAGACAGTATAAAAAAGGAGTGTCTCAAAACGATGATGTAGTTTGATATGTTAACAGGCCAATAAAAATGTACAGTCTCTATTAATTTTGGGAATGAAATGCCATCAATGTGATTATGCTTATCTATGTGCTTAGTGATAAAATATCCCTTATATTAGCTACATAATAATATGAACTCAGATGAAATAAGATCAAAATACATTGCTCATTTCGTATCCAAAAATCATAAGGAAATTGGTGCAGCCAGACTTCTTGCAGAAAATGACCCAACTTTACTTTTTGTTAATTCTGGAATGTTTCCACTTGTTCCGTATCTCTTAGGTGAAAAACACCCTTCAGGAAAAAGACTCGTCAACTCGCAGAGATCGTTTAGGACTGACGACATTGAAGAGGTTGGTGATAAGAGACATACAACATTTTTTGAAATGCTAGGTAACTGGAGTCTTGGTGATTATTTCAAGAAAGATCAACTTAATTGGTGGTACGAATTTATAGTCAAAGAATTAAAATTAGACCCTAAACGTATTTATCAAAGCGTCTTTGCGGGTAATAATTTAGTTCAGCGAGACGAAGAAAGTATTTCGGTTCTTCAAGAAATTTATAAGAATTATGGAGTGTGTAATGACGTTGGACCAGTGACGACTGGTGATGGAGAAAAAGGACCTGGGGAAGAGATAGATTTTGATAAATCACGCATTTTTCCATATCTTGATAAAAATTGGTGGAAAAGAGGTGATGCTATTGGAGAACTTGGTGGACCAGACTCAGAAACTTTCTATGATACTGGCAAACCTCACGACCTTAAATTTGGAAAATATTGTCATGTAAATTGCTCTTGCGGACGTTTTATTGAAATTGGTAATTCTGTTTTTATGCAATACCGAAAGACCATAGATGGCTGGGAAGAACTTTCCCAGAAAAATGTTGATTTTGGAGGTGGTCTTGAACGACTAACAATGGTATGTAACCATGCTCCGAATTTATTTAAAACTGACGTTTTTAGCTCATATGTTGATTACATTGAAAGCAAATCAGAGACAAAATATGATGATATACCGGCAAGTTACGAAATAATAACTGACCACATTAGGGCAGTAACGTTCCTGATTGGGGATGGGGGTGTCCCGTCAAATAAAGATCAAGGTTATTTTATTAGGAGATTGATAAGAAGAGGTTTAGTTCATTTAAACAAAGTTGGAGCTAAATTCGAAGTGTTTGTTGATCTCTCTAAGATAGTAATTAAAAAGATGTCTACGGTTTATCCTCAACTACTGAAGAACGAAGAAATTATTGTTTCACTTATCTCTGATGAGGTACAAAAATTTTCCAAGACACTAGATAAGGGTGTCAAATATTTTAACGATATTAAACCTGAAAATAATATAATTTCTGGACACGATGCATTCAACTTGCTCACAACTTATGGCTTTCCGATTGAATTAACTAGAGAGATGGCAGTTGAAAAAGGTTATAGTATCGATGAAAAAGAATTTGCTCAGGACATAGTAAAGCATAAGGAATTGTCACGACAAGGTGCTGAACATAAGTTTAAAAGCGGCCTTGCAGATACTTCTAAAGACACAACTAGGCTTCACACCGCCACCCACATGCTCCATCAAGCACTTAGACAGGTACTAGGTGAGCACGTACAGCAAAAGGGTAGCAATATCACCCCCGAACGATTGAGATTTGACTTTTCTCATTCTCAAAAAATGACAACCGAAGAGATTGAGCAAGTTGAAAATATTGTTAATGAAAAAATAGCAAAAAAACTACCAGTATTTTGTGAAGAGACTAGTCCCGAAGATGCTAAAAAACATGGAGCTATTGGTTTATTTGATAAAAAATACGGTGAAAGGGTTACTGTTTATTCGATTGGTTCCGTACTTAATGATGAAGAAAAACCGTATTCAAGAGAAATTTGCACCGGACCTCATGTAAAAAATACCGAAGAGTTGGTTAAATTCAAGATAATCAAAGAAGAGGCATGTTCTTCTGGCGTCAGAAGAATAAAAGCGGTACTATCGTTATAAGTATTTGGGCCTGTGGCTCAGTTGGTAGAGCACCTCATTTGCAATGAGGGGGTCAGGAGTTCGAATCTCCTCAGGTCCACAATAACGTACCCTATGGCAAAATTCGTTTGATTTATCCCTAGTTAGTGATATCATAGATAAATACTTATTTTGCTATAACAAATATGGAAATCGGCTTAAATAAACTTTTTCTATTTCCCGAAAAACTTAGAGAATTGGTTCATGCATCAAAAGACGAGAATGCTATCGATAATACTTACCCTATAAGCGTTGAGCTGTCCCTTACTAATCGTTGTAATTTTGATTGTGTTTGGTGTTCTGACAAGAAAATCAGAAACGATTACAAGGGCGATATTAACAAAGAGGTGTTGTTTAAACTTATAGATGAGTTAGCTAAAGGCGGAACCAAAGGTATTTGTGTCGAAGGTGGTGGAGAACCGGTACTTTATCAAGATTTTAAAGAAGTTGTCCAAAAAATAAAATCTACGGGGATGAGTGTCGGATTGATTACTAACGGTTCGATATTCAACTATGAAGAAATCATTGACTGTTTTGAATGGATTAGAGTAAGTCTAGATGTGTCTACTGCCTCACAGATGGAAAAACTTAAAGGTTCGAAATCTTTTGATCAAGTTATCTCAAATATTGAAAAAATGTGTAAGTTGCGAAAAGATACTGTTATTGGAGTAGCGTATGTATTGTCAAACAAGAACTTTGTATCATTAGAAAAAATAGTCAAGAAAATAAAATCATTTGGAGCGGACTATTTCTATATAAGGCCTGTGATTGATCACCCTGAACTATGGCCTAAAAATTTAAACATCGATAAGCTGATGAAATATTCAGACGATAAGTTTTCTGTTTTATTATCTGCAATGAAGAAGCACCAAATAAGAGGTAATAATAATTTACCTTGTGTTGCCAATTCGCTAACCACTATAGTAACCGCAGATGGTAATGTCCATCTATGTGGAAGATTAAACCAATTTAAAGATTGGGGAGCGATGGGAAACTTATATAAGAATACTTTTGAAGAAATTTGGCATGGAGAAATAAGAAAAAAGCAATCAATTACGGTTAAAAATGATCAGTTTTGCAGCAAGAAATGTCCTGAATGCCGCCTAACTAAGTTCAATATTGCTGTTAATGATTTAAGTCAAACAAAGACAAAAAACTTTATATGATCATCCCATTTGAAGAAGAAAGCCGAAAAAAATACTACGACCTGCTAGATGAAGTGTTTGATAGTAGTTTTCTATCCCACGGGAAAATGAATCAGGTCTTTGAAGAAAAGTTCTCGCAATCCACTGGACTGAAAAGCTGTACTATAGCCAATGGTGGTTGTGGATTACTTGCTTTACTCAAATACATTGATGTCAAAGACAAAGATGTTATTGTCCCTACAAACACATTTATGGCGACACCACTGTCGGTAAAACTCGCAGGAGGAAATGTGGTTTTTGCAGATTGCAAAAAAGAAGACCTGTGTGTCGGTCTCGAGCAAATCAAGAAAGTAATCACAAAAAATACAAAAGCCATTATCGTAGTTCATATTGGTGGACATCTCGCTTTTGATATCTTCGAAATAAGTGAATTCTGTAAATCTAATGGAGTTTCACTTATAGAAGATTGTGCTCATGCACATGGGGCAACTTTTAAGGGTGTCTCAGCTGGATCATTTGGAGTCGGGGGATCATATAGTTTTTATGCCACGAAAACCATGCCTATGGGTGAGGGTGGAATGGTGGTAAGTTCAGATACAAAAGTAATTGATTTTGTTAATAAATACAAAAATTACGGAAAACTTGAATACGAACCGGGTAGATTTAAATATCCAATTGAGGGTTTTAACTTTCGCATGAGTGAAATTATGGCGGCTTTTGGAATTGTTCAAATGGAACGACTGCCAAAAATATTAGAATGGAAACGCAAACTAGCTTTAAAATATGACCAAATATTTGATAAAACACAAAGAGTTGTTTTTCCAGAAGGTATGGAGTCAGGGTTTTACAAATACATAGTGTTCAACGTCGACCTAAAGTTGAAAACAGGAAGTGTTTTTGATGAACTTTGTCACAATATTATGGAAACTCGAGAGTCTTTTGAAAATTCAGAATGGGTTGCCAAAAATCACAGTTGTCCCCCAATGTTTTACGGTTGGGAAATGGCCAATAAAAGTGTTGATGAGTTAAAACAAATTTTGCTTGATAAATAAATGAAAAAAATATTGGTGGTTGCTCCACACATGGATGATGAAGTGCTGGGGGTTGGCGGAACAATTTGCAAACATATTGAAAATGGTGATGAGGTCAGAATAATTATTGTCGCCAACCGTGCTTATGGCCACTTGTATGATCCAGAAGTTATAAAAAATGAGGAGGCAAACTGCTTGAAAGCATGTAGTACTCTTGGAGTGGATAAAATATCGTTCTTACGACTAAATGATGAACAACTTGATGAAAAGTTGATCAACATAATTTCGGCAGTCGAAAATAGTTTGGGTGATTATTTACCAGATACTGTTTATATTCCCTACTCAGGCGATATTAACCAAGATCACAAGGCTGTGTATTCAGCTTGTTTGGTAGTTTTCAGAGTAATCGGAAAATATTGCGCGAAGACATTATTGTGTTACGAGGTACCCTCTTCAACTGATGCTAATCAGACAATGCCACATGAAAGGTTCTCCCCAAATTATTATGTAGATATTGAAAAATACTTAGATAAAAAAATATCTGCGATCAAGGCTTATGAAAAGGAAATTAGAACCTTTCCACATCCTCGTTCAGCTGAGGGTTTGAAAGTATATTCCCAAAAAAGAGGTATGGAAGCAGGTATAAATTGTGCTGAAGCTTTTGTATTACTTAGAAATGTAATTTAATAAATCACAATAATGAAACTAGGATTGAAATCGAAGTGGACAAATGAACAATTGAAAAAAAGAATTGAATTAAATCCTTATCTAATTGAAATATTTCTCTCAAACTCCGATCTTGAAACTCAATTGCCACAAATAAATATTAGTTTAAAAAACTTTGTTGAAAATTTTCCCAACATAAAGCTTTCAATTCATCAGCCTGAAAAATATAAAAATCAATTTTTAAATTTAGCGACAAAAGATAGGGACACTCTAACAAATACACTTGATTGTTTCTCTATATTAAACGATTTATCAACAAAATATGGAATGCTTGGGTTTGTAACTCACCCTTACTGGTCTGAAGATCCTAGTTATAAAAACATTGACGAGCTAATTGCCAATCTAAATAAATTACCAGATTTAAAAAAATACCTACTGTTGGAAAACGAACTGGACGGATGTTTTTCGACATCAGACAATATTGATACGGTATTATCAAAAACAGGATTTAAATTCGTACTTGATGTATGCCATTTGCGAATAGCATCGTCAAATGAACAAATGTTTATTACTAATTTTAATAAGTGCAAGAAACATGCATATTATTTTCATCTATCCGATACAGATGGTGTCAATGACAATGCCTTAAGTCTTGGTAAAGGTGTTATTAATTGGGTAGATATTAAAAAGGACGTGACTATGGGACTAATTGAGGTTGATGATCGTGACTATTCCAATATACCCGATGCAATTAATAGTTACAATTATTTTACAAACCTATGAATCCGAAATACAACTTTACCGACAAGGTAGTTATAGTTACTGGTGCAGCTCAAGGAATTGGGCAAGAAATTGCCCGACGATTTTTACACGAAAATGCTATTGTGGCTTTGGTTGATAAGAACAAAGATGCATTAGAAAATTTCACCAAAGAATTTGACCAATCGATGTACAAACTTTATCAATATATTGGCGATGTTTCTGATGAAAAATTCGTAGTAGATACCGTTATTGATTTGTATGGTAAACATAAAACTATTGACATTTTAGTCAATAACGCAGGTATCTACGAGCCCACTTTTTCAATTCTTGAAATGGACAAATCTACATGGGACAGAACCTTGGCTGTGAATTTGACTGGCACGTTCTTGTTTTGTCGAGAGGTGTCAAAAATTATGGTCAATAATAAAATTAAAGGATCTATTGTTAATATGTCGTCAACCAACGGATTAGTTGGTGAACGAAATTATATTGCCTATAACGCATCCAAAGGTGGTGTCACCTTACTCACAAAAGGCATGTCGTTAGATCTCGCTGAATACGGAATAAGAGTAAATGCTGTTTGTCCCGGGTATATTACAACTGAGGCGACCGTAAAAATGGATGGCGAAGAATTCGTTAATAATTATGTCAAAGCGAATATACCCTTAAACAGATCAGGGTCAGTCGAAGATGTTGCTGGGGCTTTCCTTTTTCTTGCCAGCGATGACGCAAAATTTATTACTGGTACCTGTGTAGTTGTAGATGGAGGACAACTCGCTGTCTAGAACTGTGATAAAGAAACTTTTACCATCCATTCCATTTAAAGTTGATTCTTATCATGAGATAGATTTTCAAGGTGATCCGGGTGCTTATTATTATAAAATCACAAGCCAAAATAACAGTCTATTTATTAAGATTTATGATCGGACTAGAGAAAGTGATTTTAAGAATGAGGTATTAAATTACGATTTGTTGGCTACAAAAATCACAAATTTATCCAAAAGACATTTTTTTCAAAATACGAGGAATATTTTTATATAATTTATGATTTTATCGATGGCGAGTCACTGTACTCAAAGAATAACAATGGAGAATTAGGTCAAAAATACTACCCAACATTAGTTAAAAATATCGCCCAAACTCAGTCAATTACAGAAAGTGGTCTTGTAACAATATCAACTCGAGAATGGTTTAAAAAAGAGTTTGTTGACAATATCCAAGGAAGTAGTTTGGTCAAAGACGAGTTGTATAGAGCATATAGGCAAGTTGATGACATTGTCCAAGATATAGCATCCAACTATCCGGGAATATATTCTGATAGAAACCCAAGAAATGTTCTTGTCTCAAAAACAGGACAATTATTTAATATTGACTTTGAAGTTCTCTTCAAATGTTCACCTATATTTGACCTCATCAAGTTAACAAGGAACGGTACTGACTTTAAAGAGACACCCACCGTTTTTTCCGAAAAACTACATATATTTAGTAGACAATATGAACTTGAACTATTTAAGAATTTTATCCATGATATTTACGATAACTCAGTCCAAAAATTATCAACAACTAATACTGAGTGTTTGTCGTATATATACGACGTTTGTTGTTTGTTCGTTCATTTGCTTTATGTTGGATACTGCTCTTCCGAGCTATCACGTCAAGAGAATATAATTAAATATAATCGTCAAAAATACCACTTACTAAGCGCTATTAATTCTATAGATAAAATTATAAACAGTGAAATTGATTTAGAAAAAAGTGGTCTAGTGAATTTACAATTGTTACTAAAAAAAGTTAGTTTAAGCCAAAATGGAGTATTATCACTTAATAAATAATTATGATGAATATTAATGATCTAAATAAATGTATTGAACAATCAAAAGAAAGAAATGATCCAACTTATGCCAGACTTGCCACAAAGTTAATTGCGGATTGTCAGGATAAAAGTGAAGCTGAAATTATTAAAACCTTTGAAATGTTAGATATCCCTGTAGGAAAAGAGGTAAGCTATATAATTCTTAAGTTTGGGCTTCTGTTGATAAATGAAATTGGTCGAAGACATTCTGAAGATATTGTCACGGCATATACTGTTGGATCGGTTTCGGGCGGATATTGCAAAAATGGCAAACAACAAAGAATTGTCTTTGAATACGTTCCGACAGAAGAACATACATTATCTGGGTTAAGAATTACTCCGACTGGAATGGTTATGCCAGATCTTGATTTAGAAATAATTGTTAAATCAAACTCTGAAAATATAAAAAATACTGCAGTTGAAATCTACGAATATCTAAAAACGAAATTTATTGAGTTCTCAGAGATACCAGTCGATATTCGAATTATTACCCAAGAAGATATCGATTTTTATTTGCGAGTATCTGAAAAGCCCAGTTATTCAATTTTTAGGCTTCTCTTTGGTCCACCTCTTTGTCTGTATAATCAACAGGAATTCAGCCAATTAATTGATTTGGCGATGAAACTAATTATCGATAATTACAACGAGATTCGTGACGTGCCAGAATGGAGAATGTGGAATGCTTATATGGATGAGATCAAAATGATAAAAGGCCTTACTAAACGTGAAGAAAGATTTTTTCCTGCAGATGAGTTAAAAACAATGGGTGATCTGTTCTGGTTTTATTCACTAAGGATTAATGACAAAAATGAAAAAAATCCATCAAATTTTCCTCCAGATGCTTCGAGTAAATCCTTCAAAATGAAGTTCGGATACCATTAGTCTCATTTTATATTCGACCTATTTTAAGAGAAGTATATTTAAAACTGGGTAGTTTGATATAGTTTACAGGCTAAACAAAACTTAAAGTTACAAAAAATGACTGGTAGGAAAAGTTGTTACATAATTTTTGACAAGAGTAAGTAAAACTATTTTTTCGTTCTAAAAAAATTAGTTTAGTGCTAATACCTGGGTAATCTGACTGTACTTCGACAATTTCTTGTACAGATTGGTGTTGCTTCTTAGAAGATTGCTTCTTGACGCTGGTGAATATCGACTGGCTATTTTCCCCGACTCTTAGAATAATTCCAATCCGCTGGCGGCCATATTAGAGCAATATTTATTTATAAATAATGGAAGATTTAAAAAATATGTCTACTACCACTGTGGTAGACATATAGATTACGACTGCGACGAGCCATACATCAGTGAAGAAGATCTAATCCAACAATTAATTGCCCACATTGATGAAATAAAACTAGATGAAAAACTGTTAACCACTCAACTTAGAGAAGAGATTGAAAGATTCCACTCACTCAGGGGCGAGGTTCTTCATCAAGAATTCCTAGCCGGAAATCTAAACCAATTTGATTACCCTCAAAAAATACCACTCGACAGAGATGCCGCCAAAGAATACTTACTCCACGTCCTAAAAGCCGGGTCTGCTGAAGACAGGATCCAAATTATGTCAGCAATCAAAACAAAATTTATTCTCCACAATAAACAGCTTAGTATTAGACCCTAAAACTTAACAACATATCGTACTCGGTCTGGTCGTTTAATTTTTGGATCAGAAATTTTATCCAGGCAGCAGAATACCTATAGTCATTTTCTGCCATTTTGTATTCACAATATTCATTTTTATGTCCAGATATTTTTTCTGATGGTCTTGGTCTGTACTTTTTCCAAGCTTTTACATGTAGTTGGGTGTTAAACCTTTTTCCAGTAACTTTCTCAACCTCATTTGCAACGGCTGTAGCCCGATATTTGTATATATCCTCCCCAACAACTATTTTTTCTTTTTTAATTACTGCCATTGGAATTGGCTGGACATCTCCAATTAACTTTAAAGTGGGAGCACCATCTTTTTCAGAGAATTGACCCTCACGAATAAATTTCAATTTTGGTATTAATGCTTCGTCAATCACAACGGTCCCACCTTTCCCGGTTATTTCTCCAGAAAGAGTATTCATCACTGCCGTGTTAATTGGATTATTTTTCGCAGCATTTTGAAAAATCCTCATCCAAGCATCATTCTGTCTTTCAATATTTTCATCAAGAATCTTTTTTAATTCTGGATATTTAATTTTCTCTGTTTTACCACCATACCTATAATATATTTCTCCATCTTTAATTAGATCACTTGAATTCTTAATAGCCATTATCGGTTTTTGTTGTGATGGTAATGTGTAAATGATGCCAAAGCTCTTTCCGTTCCAATCTTTAATATCTACTTCATAATTTATTTCCGGTTGAAAATATGAGTTAAGGGTTTCAGTCATCTTGGCTGGATCTATACCGTCAAACTTTGCTTTGTCGATACCAACAATTTCTCTTGGTTTATCTTTTACTCCAAAGACAATATAACCGCCATCTTTGTTGGCAAACGAGGCCATTGTTTTTCCATAATCAGTCATACTGGCCAAATTAAAATTTGCCTTAAAATCTAGAAAAGCCGATTCCCTTGAAGCAATAAGCCGCGGATTACTGCTGTTTAATACAAAAATTTTATCCAATAAATCTGATTTTGATTGATGCACAATGAACTAATTATACCAGTGTTACAGGATACTTTACCGAAAAATGTTGTTTTTGAAGAATAAACACCAACAGGTTGGGGAAATACTTGACTAGCACTGGGGTCGCACAGA
>CAYXLS010000017.1:0-11727 GCA_964464785.1 uncultured Gammaproteobacteria bacterium
TTCGGCTCTTGTAATAGATTATTGGTTTTGAAATGCTAATGATTAGTAGTAGATCGTTGGAAAAACTAAGACGATATAAATGTTATACTTTAATGTATTATGGCTGAATTTAAGAGATCAAGACTCGATCGAAAAACAAACGATCAAATTACAAAAAAAACTGTATTTTTGGGTCTAATAACTATTATATTTGGGGTGTTAGTATTGTTGTATGGATTACCTTTATTGATAAAATTTTCAATTTTTTTGGGTGAGGGGAAAAATAAAAAGAATGTTGAAACTGAAGAAAAAGTATTACCTCCATTGGCTCCACGAATCATAAGAGATTTTGAGGCAACAAATAGTGCTCAAATAAAAATAAAAGGTTTTGCTGAAGCAAAGGTAACGGTTGAGTTATACAAAAATGATGTATCAATTGGGGTTACTGAGGTGTCAGAAAATGGTGATTTTTTGTTTGATAAAATACCTCTTGATCAGGGAGATAATTATTTTAGTGCTATTGCGAGTACTGAAAAATCGGGAAGGGGAGATGTGTCTGAAACTATTAATATTATTTATGATACTTTAGCTCCTTCGTTAACTCTTACAAATCCGAGTGAAGATAGTCTTTCGGTTGATTATTCTGATTTTGATATAGTTGGAGTGACCGATAAAGGATCTAGTGTGTTGATTAATGGGAGGATTGTTAAAGTTGGTGACGATGGTGGATTTAAAGAAAAATGGCAGTTGAATATGGGTAAAAATGATTTAGAAGTAATTGCTCGGGATTTGGCTGGTAATGAAACAAAAAAATCTATTTCTATTACCTATAGTCTTTAAAAAAGGATAAGAGATAAAAGAATATAGGGGTACAAGAGAGAATTGGCAAATAAGGAATGGACAAAAAGACTAATTAACATAGTTTTTTTTATTAGATTAGATTGGTGATAAAAAACATAAATGCCTGATATAAATAAACAAAAACCAATTATTCCAGTCGTTGTTAGAATAGTTAATAAACTGCCATCAAATCCGGAAATAGCATGTGAGTCTTGATTTGAATTTCTGACGAAGGACAAATTGTTGTAACCATGGCCGATTAGAGGAGCTTTTAAAAACAAAGTCAAACCTTCTTTGTAATTTTCTATCTTAGCAAAAATTGAGGAAGTTCTTTCTAGCTTAGTCCCCTCACCTGGTTGACGTGGTAATACAAAAATTGTAAATAAAACAATGAAAATACTGTATAAAAATACTTTTATTTGTTTTTTACTGAATGCGATAAAAGAAAAAGCTACTAAAAATGATAAATAGGTTGAACGGCTATAAGTTAAAGCCATAGCAACGTATGAAAAAAAAATAATTGGCCAACGGTATTTATTTTTTTTGTTTAAAAATATTTTTATGATAAAAAATAGATAAATTAGAGCGGTAAAGGTGGGATCAAAATAAGAACTAACAAGGCGATATAAATGTGGGTCCCAATTGTTAGTATCAAAGTAGGTAAAATCAGGCCAAAAAAAATATTGAATTAGTCCAAAAATAATGTTAGCGATAATAAAAATTTCAAAATATTTTTTAAATTTATTAGAAATTTCGACTGGATATATTATTAAGGACAATAAACAAGTCAATCTAATTAAATAAAGAAATGGTTTTAAAGAAAAAATTTGATATCTAAAAAGATTTATTAGTATAAATATCCAACTAAAAATTAAAAAATATAAAAAATATTTATTTTTGGATTTTATTTTTTTATTTTTTAAGTGTTGAAATATGTTAATCAAGGCTAATAATACAATTGCTACATCTATTAGGGGAAAAGATATATTTAAAAATTTTAAACGAAAAATTTGACCAATAAAAAATGAAAAGAATGTAAAAATTAAGATTGTTGTTTGTATAAGTGCCATAATTTTGCTTTATTCAAAAATACATGAAAACTCATAGATAAAGCCATAATGATTCCTGGAGTTCCGTCTAAAAAGCCAAGTCGTAAAAAATAATTTTGAATAAATTTCCCTATTGGGAAAAAGATTATTTCAAACATATTGGTTGTTTCCTGTTGATTGAATAATTCGGCAGACCTAATATCTGAATACAAATTAATTTTTTGAATAAAAGATTTAATAGTTGAGTGTGAGTAATGGTAAATAAGATATTTTGTATTTTTGATAGTTTTATCTGTTTCCCAATTTTCATGTACTTGACCGCTAAATTGTCCATATTTTTTGTTGAATAGTCGAATAAAGTTTAGGTGAGCGGTTTCACCATGTTTAAGTTTGTGTTTGAGAAAAATATCTCGTCTTTTGAAGGAATAATTCTTATATTGATGACTATCAAAATGATTTAGAAAATGGATTAATTTTTTACTTGGTTTTTCGTCGGCATCAATCCAAAAAATCCAATTATTATGAGCTTTCGAAATAGCAAAATTACGTTGTGATCCAAAGTCGTTGTTTAGCTCCCTATTAAAAATTTGAACGATTCGATTTTTTGAAGCTAATTTTTGACACAATTCAATCGTATTATCACTTGAATTATCGTCGACAACGATTATTTCCTTGATAGTTTTGCAATTTGATAACCAGCGAAAGTTTTTTTCGATATTTTTTGATTCGTTTTTGGTGAGAAGAAGAAGGGTGATAGATGGTTTATTTTCTTTTTTCATATTTAATTAAATTACGTAAGTATAGAATATTTTTTTCTAATTTAAATATTGATATAAGTATTATAGATGTAAAAAAGTTTAGATGTTTTTTAAAAAAAATTTCCCTTGATTCATACCAGTGTTTTAAATCAGTTTTGTATTTATTATTTGTGCTATGTCCTCCAATGTGAACAATCTGGGAATTAGGGTCAAAAATCACTTTATAGCCTAGATTATTTACTTTAATCCCGAAATCTATATCTTCAAGATATAAAAAATATTTTTCATTAAATAAATTTAACTGGTTATTTATTTTTTTTCTAATTATTAGATAAGCACCACATAAGGAAGATACTTTGATTGGTTTTTGAATTAATTTATTTTTTTCTATCCAAAATTGATTCGAATATTTATTATTTGGAAAGATTTTTTTTAGGTTTGTAAATTCGAACAATCCAATTAAAAAAGTTGGTTTGGAGTTAGCCGTATAAGAGTTGATTTTTTGTTCGGTAAGTATTCTTCCGCCAATTGCTCCAATTTTTTTATCTTTTAGAATTAAATTGAAAGAGTTTTTTGTAGAATCGTCTATTAAATAAGTATCGGGATTTAAAAGAAGGATGTATTTAGATTTAGATATTTTTATTCCTTGATTTACAGCTTTGGCAAAACCAACGTTTTTTTTATTTTGAATTATTTTAATTTTTGGAGACAACTTTTGAATTTCATTTTGATTGAATTTTAGTGAATTGTTATCAATAATGATTATTTCTTTGATATAAAAATTAATAAATTGAATAGATTTTAATAATCTAGATAAACATGTTTCTGAATTGTAAGTGATGATAATTATTGAAAATTTTTTGACAGTTGACATTTGTCCTCTTTACCTATTAATTTTATTAGTTTCATTTTTAGATCCATTTGTAGTGAAGCTGATCTAGTTTATAGTAATAAACAATAGTATGGTAAACATTTTATAAGGAAATTAGTTAAGTAAAACAAAATTAAGATGTTTATAATATTTTTATAAGTTTTTTTAGGTTAAGTCATTCCCAGAGCAAGATGATAACGGTCTCTGCCCTTGTTGGTGGTTGGTTTGTGGGTGGTTAAATCTCCGAGCGAGGCTAATTGGCTTTCTATGTTTCGATTAGTATTATTTAGTTCGTTAATAGTTAGATTTGCTCCAAAAAGATATTCACAACTAGCATTTTCTTTAAGATATAAGTATGTTTTTGCTTGTCGTGAGACCGATCGTTTGTATATTAATTTATATGCTTCTTGAAATGATTTTTTACTTTGATATTGTTGAACAAATGATTCAAATTCATTTTGGTCATATGAATTTGAGCTAGCGGTTAGTTCCATTAATCTTAAAATTTCTTTAAGACAATTTTTGGTGTATAGTTCTTCAATTGCTTCGAAAGGTAATTCGGATAAAATTTTGCCAATTCTTTCTCGTAGCCAATTGGTGGTGGCAATGTAACTGGGATCAATGCCGATTTGTTCCTTTTGAATAGCAGAGATAAAAATTTCGTTTAATAAAGTTAGGGATTTTTCGTAGATGTTAAGACTTTCAATTGAGGGGTGACTAAAATTAGCACTTGTTATTTCTAAGGCTTGGTTGAGTTCTTGGTTGGGAGTGGAAGGAGCTTCAAACCCAATAAATGATAAATTTTCTTGAAGTCGATATAAAACGTCAATAGTTCTAATTTTGGGAGAATGAGGGTTTTGATTATTTTCAAGAAAGGTTTTTTCGTAAAGATGACGATTTAAAAGAGGAGACATATCATCTTCTGGGTATCTGTTTTTCCATGAGGTAATTTGTTCTTCTAGACTAGAACTATCTCCCGTTTCGTAAAATAAAATCATAGCAGTAACGGTGGGGAGTCCGGCATTTTTTTGATCGTGAATCATTTCTCTTAGGGCATTAAATCCAACTTCTCTGCCCAAAGTTACTCCGTCTGTTCTATTTTGGAGAATTTTTCTACTGTCGATGGTTGGCATTCCTTCTGATCTATAAACTAACCTAGTTAGATTAGTGGGTTTACATTTTCTTGTTAGAGATTGAAAAATAAAATCATTGACACTAATTTCATCTATTTCATGATCGAACCCTTTAGTAAAAGCATTAGGATCATAAAAACTTTTTACACAGTCTTTTTTTTCTATAAGGGCTGGGATAAATCCTTCAGTAATTCCTCTAATGTGACCTTTAAGGATTCTATTTTGATCTAATTTGTCAAGACAAGTGAAGACTATGTCTTGGATGATTTTTTGATCATATTCACTTAAATTTAAATTTGATGATAAATCTTTTAGCTTTTGATCAATTGTTACTTTAGCATCTGGTGAAGAAATAATTTCGATTTGTTTATTATCGGTATAGCCACGAAAAATTGATTTACAGTCGTTTGAGCAATTTGCTGCTCCTTCTTCTTTCATAAGATTGATTTCTTGATGAGACTGGTGTTATTATCTCACAAATATTGGAAATTTATAATATAAATCTTACATTTTTTTAATTTCGGAAATTAGTTCATCTAAAATTTTACTTTCAGGTACGGTTTTGATAATTTGACCTTTTTTAAAAATTACTCCAGTGTGATGGCCGCCGGCAACACCGATATCAGCTTCTTTAGCTTCTCCTGGTCCGTTGACTACACATCCCATAACGGCGACGGTAATTGGTTTATTTACTTTGATTAATACTTTTTCAACTTTATTGGCTAATCCAATTAAATCAATTTCGGTGCGACCGCAAGTAGGGCAAGAAATTAGGTTGACTCCCCTACTTCGAAGTTTTAAAGATTTTAGAATTTCCCAACCAACCCTAATTTCTTCGACTGGATTACCAGTTAAAGAGACACGGATTGTATCTCCAAGTCCTTCAGAAAGCATGATTCCGAGACCGACTGCACTTTTTATTGTTCCTGTATTTATAGTACCGGCTTCGGTAATTCCTAAATGAAGTGGATAATCGACTTTTTGAGATAGTAATCGATAAGCCTTGACAGTTCTTTGAATGTCGGAAGCTTTGAGAGATATAACAATGTCGTAAAAATGTAGTTTTTCAAGTATTTGGATGTGTTTTAGGGCACTTTCTACCATGGCTTTGGCAGTGCGACCGTATTTTTTTTCGGCTTCTTTTTCAAGAGATCCAGTATTGATACCGATGCGAATTGGAACTTGTTTGTCTTTACAAGCGTCAACAACTTTTTGAACATTTTCCATTTTACCGATATTACCAGGATTAATGCGAACTTTATCGATTCCATTTTTGATTGATTCTAAGGCTAGTTTGTAATCAAAATGAATGTCAGCAACGAGTGGAATGTGAATATTTTTTTTAATTTCTTTGATGGTTTTGGCGGCTGCCATATCTGGCACAGCGACTCGAATAATTTCACACCCAGCTTTTTCTAAATCAAGAATTTGTTTGACAGTAGAAGAAACATTACGAGTATCGGTGTTACACATGGACTGGATTAAAATAGGGTTTCCACCACCAATTTTTAGATTACCAATTTGAACAACTTTAGTTTGTTTCATAAGTGGTCACTACAGGACTCGAACCTGTGACAACCGCAATGTGAATGCGGTGCTCTACCAACTGAGCTAAGCGACCTGGTATTTCGTAATTATATCAGCTACAATTAAAAAGTATGAAAAAATTTTACACTAATAAACAGGCGGGTTTTAGTATTGGAAGTTTTTTGTTGGAATTTATCCAATCTATAGTATTAGCTTTATCTGTTTTTGTATTGTTGTATTTATTTGTGGCTCAGCCTAATGAAGTAAAGGGTAGTTCGATGTATCCAAATTTTGTTGATAAAGAATATTTATTGACAGAAAAAATTAGTTATCGTTTTGGAACTCCCCAGAGAGGTGATGTAGTGATATTTAAAGCTCCGGCAGGAGAACCTTGTGCAGTTGATGGTTGTGAATATATTAAAAGGGTTATTGGTATTCCTGGCGATAAGGTAATGGTTAAAGAGGGAGATGTGTATTTGAATGGAGAGAGGTTGGATCAATCTTTTTTACCGGAGATGGTATATTCGAGCTCGGGAGATTTTTGTGCCGAAGGAGAAGAGGTTGTTGTTCCAGAGAATAGTTATCTTTGTTTTGGAGATAATCGACCAAACTCAAGAGATGGTCGTGAATTTGGACCAATTGGGAAGGATTTATTGATTGGTAAGGCGTTTTTTAGATATTGGCCGGTTAATAAAATTGGACTAATTCCAAAGGTAAATTTTTAATTATTAATATTGGTTAAGTCTTTTTCACAAATTTTTTTGTAGAGTTCTTTTAGGTTGGCAAAACGACGGTCAACTGTCCCTTTAAATTGAAATGTCACTTGGGTGACAACGTTTGTTTGAGTAATTTTTACATTAGTAGTTTTGTCTTCAAAGAAATCCTTAAAATCGGTACTGATAGTGTCTAGTTTTGATTTTAAGAATTGGGGGAGATTCTCTTTGGTAATAGGGACAGTCCCCTCCTCTATTTTTTTTCGCATTCGGCGAGCAATATCTTCAGCTCGACGAACTGATGCTTTTTCTCGAAGAACAATTTTATATGCCTCAATGGTGAGCCTGGTATCCCCAATGCTTGATAAAGCTCGGGCATGGCCTTCACTTATTAGTCCAGAGAGTAAACCATCTTTTAGGGCATCTGGCAGAGTTAAAAGCTTAAGACAATTGATGACATAAGGGACACTTTTGCTAACCTTTTTGGCAATTTGGTGGTTGTCAAATTGAAATTCATCTTTTAGACGTAAAAAAGCCTTAGCTCTTTCGATTGGATTAAGGTCTTTTCTTTGAATATTTTCAACAATAGCCATTTCTAGCATTTGTTGAGGATTGGTTTCTTTGACGATTGCGGGGACATATTCAAGTTTTAAAATTCGAGCGGCTCGCCAGCGACGTTCGCCAGCAATTATTTGAAATCCGGCGGGAGTTTTGGCAACAATTAGAGGTTCAAGAATTCCGTGTTCTCTGATTGATTCAACTAATTCAGAGACAGATTCGGGAGATATTATACCTCGAGGTTGAAGTGGATTGGGTTCTAATTGATTAGTAGGTATTTGGGTCACTTGTTTCATCATGAATCAAGCTTACTATGAAAAGGGTCGTGAAAAAAGGAGGAAAAACTAAATCAAAATACGTCAGTCGAGATTTAAGCTTTGATTACGGATACTATGTTTTTACCTAACTTTTTGAAATACTTAACTATTCCTGGTCGAATGGCGTAGATGGTAAAATCTTTTCCAGTTTTAGTGCCAAAACCGGAATGGAAAGAAGAACCAACTTGTCGAACAATTATTTGGCCAACTTCGGTTTTTTGTCCACCAAATTTTTTAACTCCCCTTCTTTGACCTGGTCGATTTGATTTTTGATTGGTTTTACCCTGTGACTTGGTATGTGCCATAATTTAGTTTATAAAGTTTAAAGTTATAAATTTAATAATTAATCTTGGTGATCTGAATATCGGTTAAATGGGGTCGAAAACCGGTGGTTTTGCGATAACGCGATTTTGATTTGTATTTAAAGACAGTTAATTTTTTACCTTTGTAATTTTTTAAAACTTGGTATTCAACTTGGGCACCTTTGACTATGGGAGTACCAACTACTATTTTATCTTCGTTGACAGTAAGTAAAACTTGATCGGTAGTACTTTTTTCACCCTCTTTAAGGTTTAAATTGTCAACTGATATTTTTTGATTTTCTTCTACTTTAAATTGGGTGCCAGAGATGGCAATAACAGCGTATTTCATACTTGTCGATTATAACATAGTAAAGAAAGATGACAACAAGTTACGATGAGTAAATAATTCCTAAAGAAAACAATAAGGTGATGATTGACGATCCACCGACTGATAAAAAGGGTAAAGGAATTCCGGTGACTGGTAGGATACCTAAATTCATGCCAATATTGACAAAAACTTGCATCCAAATTTGGATAGAAATTCCTAGTGTAAAAAGAAACAAAGCTCGGTTGTTTTTAATAAGAAATGCTTTTTTAAATAAAGTTGAAATTAAAAGATAATAGCTAGCTAAAATTATTAGAACCCCGATTGTACCTAGTTCTTCGGCTGTAGTTGCAAACATAAAATCAGTGTGTTTTTCGGGTAAAAAAAGAAGTTGACCTTGGGTTCCTTTTTTATAGCCCTTTCCAAATAGACCGCCTGAACCAATAGCGATTTTCGATTGAATTACGTTGTATCCTTTGTCTAAAGGATCTGACAGAGGGTTTAGAAAGGTTACAATTCGTTCTTTTTGATAATCAAGTAGCTCGTATTTGTAAATAAAGGGAGAAAGGGTAAGAACGATTAACCCGATAATAATTGAAAATTTTAAAATTTTTTTGTTGTAAATAATTAAGGGTACTAATAAAAACAAAACAGACAAGGCACTGCCCAAGTCTGGCTGGAGCATAATAATTCCAACAGGAATAAGGTGAAGTAGGGGCATGGCGGTGTTGACCAAAAATAATAATAACCAGGGTTTAACAAATTCTGATGGTTGGATTGAAGTAAAGCCTAAATCAATCCATCTACGAGAACCTCGGGTAATATTGTTTAGAGCGATTGGAGTAAATAAAAATAGACAACATATGATAAAAATTATCCATTTTGATGAAGTGATTTGTTTGGGATTAATAAATTTTCCCATAAAGAATAATATGAGTCCAAAAATCCAGGCAAGTATTTGTTTAAAAATTGAATCAGGAGCTATTGAGCTAATCATCAAAATATTTATACAAAACAGAAAGGCCAGACTTATTACTACTGGTAACCAAGGGTTTTTTGACATTAATAAATTTTAGCTGATTTTTTCTATTTTGAGGCTATCTGATTTTTCAATACTATTTGCTAAAGTTTTGGTTAAAATATCAGATTCAAAATTAGCAGGCCATTCTGGAGAAAAAATTTTTATTTTATCATGTAAATCGAGATTAGCTTCTTTTCGTAAACTTTGAATTGAACGAATAAGGTCACGGGCTTCGCCCTCGGCGATTAATTTGGGGGTTAAATTTGTATCTAAAGTAACTTGAAAGGTATTTTTTGATTTTATAATTTTGACGTTTTTAACATTTAATTCATTTTTAATTATTTCAACTAAATTTTGATCTAAATTTATATTTTGATTAGTCGATACAGTAAGTTTTGCTAATGGTTGACGAGTGCTAATGATTTTTGTTTTTCTGATCATGTTTCCCTGTTCACAAATTTGTTGAACTAAATTCATATTATCAATAATTTTTTGGTCAACCGGGTTAATATTTGGATAATTTTCAAGATGGATTGATTCAGGTTTGTTTTTGTCGATTGGGACAACTAAATTTTGCCAAAAATATTCGGTAATAAAAGGAATTATTGGTGAAGTGGAAAGACTAAATTGAATTAATATTTGCCATAGTGTTTGAAGCGCTTGTTGGTTGCCAGAAACAAAACGGTCTCGTGATTGACGGATATACCAACGAGAAAGGTCATTGACATAGGGTTCGATTAACCTGGTAGCTTCTGGAATATTATATTTTTCTAAATTTTTGCTAATATTTTCGGTTAGCTGATTGGTTTTATTTTGAATCCAGTAATCAAGAGGATTTTTCGAATCTGATGAGGTTTGTAGGGGTGTCCAATTATGAAGATTGGCATAAGTTAGAAAATATTTAAAAGAATTCCATAAAGGCAATAAGATATTTTTTATCTGATTGTCAAACTCTTTTTCATCAATATTAATATTTTCTCCGACCATAACAACACTATTCATTAGATAAAGACGGTAAGCTTCTCCACCATATTTTTGTAACACCATTTTGGGATCGGGATAATTTTTGAAAAGTTTACTCATTTTACGGCCGTCATTTCCCATAATTACCCCGGTAACGACACAATTTTTAAATGATTTGGAGTTGAACAAAGCGTTTGATAATACATGAAGGGTGTAAAACCATCCTCGAGTTTGGCCTATGTATTCGATAATATAATCAGAAGGAAATGATTTATCAAAAAAATCTTTATTTTCAAAAGGATAGTGAAGTTGAGCATAAGGCATGGAACCAGATTCAAACCAACAATCTAAAACTTCGGGTACTCGATGGACTTTTTTACCACATTTATCACAAGTGATAGTTATATCGTCAATTTCTGGTTTGTGGAGATTGGTAATTTTTTGACCAGATTTTGCTTCTAAATCGGTGATACTTGATGGTACATATTTTTCACCACATTCACATTCCCAAATTGGGATTGGTGAAGCCCAAAATCGAGATCGAGACAGGCACCAATCAGGAGCTGTTTCTATCCCCTGTCCAAAACGACCGTCGCGAATGTGATTGGGCACCCAATTAATTTTTTTATTAGTTAATTTCATTTGGTTTTTGATTTTTTGAACATTCAAAAACCAGGCGTTTTGGGATTTGTAAATTAATGGAGTGCCACAACGATAACAAAAAGGATAACTATGGCTTATTGTTTCTTCTTTTAAAATTAAATTTCGATTTTTTAAATCCTGAATAACCAACGGGTCAGCTTTTTTGATAAATAAATTGGCAAAAGGAGTGACTTTTGGATCAATTTTGCCTTCATCGTCGACATGACTAATAACTGATAAACCAATGGTTTTCCCCAAAAATGCATCGTCTTCTCCAAAACCAGGAGCAATATGGACAACACCGGTACCATCGGTCATGGTAACAAAATCGCCGTGATAAATATGATAATCAAGTTTGTTGGAATCGTAGTATTTGTAAAGTGGCTCGTATTCTTGACCAATTAGGATGGTACCTTTGAATTCTTTTAAAATTTTATAAGGATTAGTTTGACAAATTGATTTAAGACGAGCGGTGGCAAAAATTAGATGAGTATTGTTCATTTCAATTTCAACATAGGTTTCGTTTTGGTTGATGGCAAGGGCTAAATTTCCTGGTAGTGTCCAAGGAGTGGTAGTCCAGGCTACTATATATTTATCTTGATTTTTAAGTTTAAATTTTATAAAAATTGCTGGATCATTAACCATTTTGTAGGAATTGTCCATGGCAATTTCAAAGTTTGAAAGTGGAGTGGAACATCGAGGACAAAACAAAGAAACTCGGTGACTTTT
>CAYXLS010000017.1:11737-11963 GCA_964464785.1 uncultured Gammaproteobacteria bacterium
TGTAAATTTCAGAAAAAACCCACATAACACTTTCCATATAATTTAAATCCATGGTTTTGTAGGCGTGATCTAAGTCGACCCATCGACCAATATGGTCAATATACCAGGGCCATTCTTGAGAAACATTTTGAACATAAGAATAACAGGCATCAATATATTTTTTTATACCAATAGATTCAATGTCTTTTTTATTTTTTAGACCTAATTGTTCTTCAACTTTGTTTTC
>CAYXLS010000018.1:0-11805 GCA_964464785.1 uncultured Gammaproteobacteria bacterium
TAATTATTTAATTGAAAACAACCTAATGTCGAATAAGTCCGTGACTAGTACAAACTCTTGACAAATAAACATAAAAGATTATAATGAATATGTATTCATTATAATAGTTTATAAAGGAGATAATATGCCAAATAGAGATAAAACAGGACCAATGGGTCAAGGACCATTAACAGGTAGAGGCTTTGGACCTTGTGGTGGTGGTCGAGGATTCGGTAGAGGTTTTGGTCGTGGTCGAGGAGGATTCGGTCGTGGACTAGGACGATACTACGGCTGGAACGAACCACAAACCAAAGAGGAACAAGCTGAAGCTTTGGTTGATTATCGAAAAGCTCTGGAAGAAGAGCTTGAGGATGTCAAAAAACAAGAAGAGGAATTAAAATAAATTATGGTTAGGCCTAAAAGACCAAGGTTTTTAGAATTTAATCCTGAGGTAGTTTATTTTAAACCTCGAGGTGTGCCCTTGTCGTCTTTAGAAGAAATTGTATTGCTAACTGATGAGTTGGAGGCTTTAAAATTATATGAAGTGGACGGGATGGATCAGATTAAAGCAGCTAAACAGATGGATATTTCACAACCCACTTTTGCTCGAATTATTGGTAAAGCTTACAATAAGATTGCAGTAGCAATAATTAAAGGAAAGGCAATAAAGATAATTAAGGCTTAAACAAATTATTAATTAACAAAAGGAGAAAATATGCCAGGAAGAAATGGAACTGGACCTGAAGGGTTAGGTCCACTGACTGGTCGAGGATTAGGTCCTTGTGGTGAGGACGTTCTTGACCGTAATAAAAACAATTTAGAAAGGATGAGCTTGGGAACAAGAAGAGGTTTAGGAATAAGAAGAGGTCCAGGAATGGGAAGAGGTCCAGGAATGGGATATTGGAGAGAAGATTTTTTAGGTCGAAATAACGAGCTTTTTAAACCAAGAAAAAAATAAAAAATAGGTGTTTTGGAATAGGTTTAAGTAATACTAATTGGTTATAATTATAGGGAATATAGTTGTTAAAAAAAATAATCATAATTACGATTATTAAAACTATTATGAATATAAAAAAGAAAAAAAATAATCAAAAAAATTTTGTTACTATCTTATTAGCTTTTACTATTGTATTTTGTGTGGTTATAGTATTGAGCTTGTTTAACAATAAATTGGATTGGAAAAAGGATTTTAAAATAAACACAATGTTGATGTTGATTGAGTTTGAAAAAATTGATGGAGTAGTTCAATGGGAAAAAGAATTAGACAAAAGATGTTTGACTGCTTTGGTTAAAGTTCAAGATAATGTAATTGAAGAAAATCCTGAGGTTTTTAAAAGACTGTCAGATAAGGGTTATGAAATAGCTGGTGGCTATGACGTAGCGCCTTTTTGGGATATGCCTTATGATGAGCAATATAAATATTTAAAAGCTTCAAAAGATTTGGTAGAAAAAGTTACTGGAAAGAAAATGAGAGTATTTGGAAGTCGATATTTTGCTTATGATGAAACGACTTTGAAAGCGGCTCAGGATCTAGGAATTGAATACATTTTGGGTCGGGGGGTTAATGATGTAGAAGCAACTATTTATCAGCCAGAAGAATATGAAACAAAGATTATTTCGGTTACTAATGTTGATGTGGGTGAGCCGATGGGAAGAGGTTCACTTTGTGATTATAGTTTGTGGGCTAGAGGAGCAAATGCCAAAGAATTTGGAAAAATATTTAATGAAAGTATTGCTAAAAAACCAACAAATATGATTTTAGTCTCCCATGCATATTTGGGAGGGACTAGGCTTGAATGGTGGCAGGAATACGAAAAAGCTTTAGCTTTGGATTCAATAGATTGGAATGGTTTTGATAAGTGGGTTGGTAAACAAAATATTATTAAAATGAAAAATTCGGAAATTCCGGTCAACGAAGAAGTAAATTATGTTCAACCTAAACCAGAAAAACCAATGGAAGACTATGATCCGATTATAAAAAATGATATATTAGAAGACTCTCAAAATTCATCATCAAATGAAATGATGTGTCTTTAAGTTAGTAGTAAATATTAGAAGTTAATTGTTAATTAAAAAAAATGGAACAAACAAATCAAAACGTTCAAACAGAAGTGTTATCAATGCCAAGAATTGGCGAAAAAGCACCATCATTTAAGGCAGTAACTACTCAAGGTGATATTAATTTCCCTGAACAGTATAAGGGAAGTTGGGTAATCTTATTTAGCCATCCGGCAGATTTTACCCCGGTGTGTACTTCAGAATTTATGACTTTTGCCAAAATGGAAAAAGAATTTAATGAGGCAAATTGTAAATTGGTTGGATTGTCAGTTGATGGAATTTATAGCCATATCGCTTGGTTAAGAACGATTAAAGATAAAATTGAATATAAGGGAATGAAAAATATTGAAGTTAAATTTCCTTTGATCGAAGATATAACCATGGAAGTAGCCAAAAAATATGGCATGATTCAACCAGGGGAAAGTAACACCAAGGCAGTAAGAGCAGTATTCTTTATTGATCCGAAAGGGATAATTCGAACTATCATTTACTACCCTTTAAGTATGGGTCGAAATTTTGATGAACTGTATCGAGTCTTGATTGGATTACAAACAGCTGATAAGTTTTCTGTAGCTTTACCAGCAGATTGGCGACCAGGTGATGATGTAATTGTGCCAACGGCAGGCTCTTGTGGAGTAGCCAAACAGAGAATGGAAAGTAAAAAAGAAATGAAGTGTTATGATTGGTTTTTTTGTACCAAAAAACTATCAAAACAAGAAGTAGAAAAAGCGCTAAAGAAAAAATAATTACTTTTTAGACCAGTTGGCGGCAATGAGGCTAGTGATGGGAACGGCCAGAATTAAGCCAATGCTGCCAACTAGGGTTCGAATAATTTCTTCGGCTAAAAATTCATAGTTGATGATTTCAGAAAATGGGTGGGGATTTTGGGTAAAAATTAAAAGTAGCGGTAAAGAAGCGCCGGCATAGGCTAAAACTAAAGTGTTGACCATAGAGGTGATATGGTCTTTGCCAATAACCATAGATCGAGTATAGAGATCTTTGGGTTTGGTCAATTTGGCGCTAGTGGCTAATTCGTCGACAATGGCTGATTGAGAAATGGTGATATCGTCAAGAACTCCCAAAGTTCCGATGACAATTCCAGCTAATAAAATCCCCTTCATATTTAAACTGCCAAGATTTATAGACAACATAGAAGCTTCTTCTGAAGAAAAACCGGTCAAGTGACCGATATAGCTAAAAACTGAGGCCAAAATAGCAGTGATAATTAAACTAATAACGGATGCAACTATGGCAATAGTGGTTTTTTTGTTAACCCCATGAGCTAAATAAAAAGAAATCGGGATAATAATTAGGGAGGCAATAATGGCGATAAAAATAGGATTGTCTCCAGCTAAAAGTCGAGGTAAAACAAGAGCAAAAATAACAAAAAAAGTAAAAAACATTCCCAAAAGAGCAAAGACACCTTTCCATTTGGCAACGACCAATAGAAGAATTACAAAAATTATTGACAAAAGAACCAGACTATCGCGTCTAATAAAATCGACAATGACATATTCCTCTTGATCGTCTATCCCCTGGCTTATATTTACCAATACCCTATCATTAACCGAATACTTAATTACATTGGCTAATGGTTGGTGGCCATTTTCAATAATAATTATTTTTTTGTCGGGAGTGGATAATTCTAGTTCAAGTTTTTGATAAAGTTGGGAGTTTTCCATTATTTCAATTTGTTTTTCTTCAATTATTTTGGTAACTCGAGCTTCAATAGAGCTGTTGGTGTCAAAGGCAAAGACAGACAACGGAAAAACAAAAAAAGAAATCAAAAAAACAAAAATATTTTTTTTAAAAATGTTCATAATTTATTCTACTCTAAGCATTGCGGTTACGAAAATGAAAATGTTTGAAATTTATATCTTAATTTCCAGAATCATAGGAAGATGGTCGGAAATTTCGATATTGGGAACTAAAAAATTGATAACTTTGATATCAGAGCTGACAAATACATAGTCGGCATACAGTTGTTTATCTTTGTATTTTGACCAAGCAATTTCGTTTCGAGTAGTGGGGATACTAAATTCTTTGATTAAATTGATATAGCCATTGTCTTCAAACATCTGAATGCTTTGAGTATTTAAATCTAGGTTGAAATCACCACCAATAATTTTGGGGCCGGATAAATTTTTGAAAAAATCGATAATTAATTGAGATTGACGAATACGAGTGGAATTATCCTGTTTATCTCCTGGGCGAGCATGGCCATGTATATTGCCAAGATGAATAATTTTATTCTCAGAAATTTGGATTTGACTATAAAGACCAAGACCAATATCCAAATCCTCTTGACCAATGGTTTGAGAATTGATAATTGAGTATTTTTGGTCGACAAAAATACTATTAAAAAATTTATCTTTTTGACCGACTAGTTTATTTTTTGAAAATGATTGATAATTTTTTTTTAACCAATCTTGGCAAAATATTTTAGATTGAGAAAAATTAAAACTTTCTTGGAAACAAAAAATGTCAGTATTTTGTGATTGATCTTGAATAAATTGTTTGACTCCATTAATTTCCCCTTGAAGAGCGTTTAGAAAAATTTCTTTCATTTGGATATTATAAACTAGGTATTTGTTTGATTACTTTAATTGGTTTCAATTGGTGGGAAGTTTTGGTTTATACTAAAAAATAGTGAAAGTATTTAAGATAATTATTATATTTATTTTAGTATATTTGGGATTGGGAATATATTTATATTTTTACCAAAGTAATTTTGTTTATTTTCCAACTAATCAGGATTTTAATAATTGTCCTGCTTTTGAGGAAAGTGAAAAAATTAATATTAACGAAACAAGGGCTTATTTTGAAAATAACTCTGATAAATTAATAATTTTTTATCATGGAAATGCTGGATCAGCTTGCGATCGAGATTATCTTAAAAATAAATTTAAAAAACTTGGATTTTCGACTCTTTTTGTTGAATACACAGGTTTTTCAAATGATACTAAAAAACCAACAAAAGAATTATTAATAAATGATGTTCAAAATATAAATCAATTTATAAAAACAGTAAATTTTAAAAAAATAATAATTGTTGGAGAAAGTTTAGGTAATGCTTTAGCAATTTACCATTCAACACTTATAGAAATTGATAAATTATTATTAATTTCTCCTTTTTATAAAATGGAAGATATTGCTAAAAACAATTTTGGGGTTTACCCAATTAAATTAATTCTTAAAGAGAATTACAATAATGGTCAACTAATTAACAAATCAAAGACTGATAAAATCAGAATAATTCATGGAACTGATGACGATATAATTATGATTGAACAAGCAAATAAGCTTTTTGATGAGATTAAAACAATTGATAAAGACTTTATCAAAATTGAAGGAGCAAGTCATAATGATGTCTATAATTTTGAAGAGACGAATATAAATATAAATAATTTTTTGATTGATTAATATTGAAATATTCAACTGTTATATACTTAATTTATGATAGCTAGAACTCATGATGTGGGAGCGGTGGCACTATTGTTGACGACAGCAGTTTGGTTAGAACTGGGACCAGTGCCAATGGCCACAATTGTTGCTTGTTTGATAGCCAATCAAATTGGAGCATTGCTCCCCGATATTGATCAAGCTTCAAATCAACTTTGGGAATTGTTGCCGGCAGATAGAATTTTTAGTAAATTTTTGAATAAACTTTTTGGGTCACATCGCACTTTGTCACATTCATTTTTGGGATTGATAATAATTTATAAAATAAGTGAATGGCTGATTTTTAAACTAATTAATCCATCTTTTGTAAACCCTGGGTTGGTTTTTGGATCATTGATGATTGGTTATGTGTCTCATTTATTTTTGGATTTGTTTACCGAAGAGGGTTTACCATTACTATTTCCAATTAAGTGGAGATTTGGGATACCACCAATTAAAAAATTAAGGATCAAATCGGGGAAATGGGTGGAAAAATATATAATTTTTCCTTTGATTTTGGTTTATATTATCTGGTTTATTGCTAAAAACTGGAAAGGTTTGGGGTTTTAGATAAAGACAGTAAAATTAATTATAGTTCTTTTCTGGGACAAAACGAATATTGGTGATTAGTGATTGACATTTAGTCTTGATGGAATTCCAAAAATTAGGGTCGACTGGTGGAGTGATGGCTGGGGTGGTAACTTCTTTGATTAAATTAATTATGCCAATAGTTGATAGCGCTCGGAAAAAAGCATTGGCTCTTTGATAGGTTTTTTCTTGGCTTTTTAGCAATTTTCCAGACTCTTTGGCTCTTAACCAAACCCAACAAATTTCTGTCACTGTTGCTGCTTCATAGCCATAGATTAAGGTATTTTTATTTCTATTAAAATACTTTATTCTATTGGATAATTTTTGTTCTAAGGTGGGAGGGATAAATTCTTTTAGGTTTGGAGCAGATAAGCTAATATGTTGACTATGGTGAGTGTCTTTTGCTTTTCGGTTAAAACTAGAACCACCACGACCACCAATAAACAAAGAAATATCTCTTTCTGAAAGGACATAGTCACCATTTTCTAATACAAATACTTTCACTATATATTTGCCAAATTTAAAATTACCACTACTTTTTGCCTTTAATACTTTCATATCGTTATTTAGAAATATATGATTTTCCTAAAATAATAATTAGATCGTGAGATGGATTAGTATTTTTGATTTCAGATAAAATTGCACTAGATAATCCTAAATAATTATCTTTGAGATATTTGGCCTCAAATTCACATCCGGGTTTATATTCGATCAAAACAGAATCTATTGTTTGCTTATTATTGCCAATAGTTACATTTTCAAATTTATTTTGAATTAAACTCTTTTTAAGATTTAAAGCTATACCCTGAAAACGGGATGCATTTAATATTAAAATATTGAGTTTACGGTTAATTATTTTTGGAGTTGGGGTAGTAGTGGGAGTGATAGTAATAATTTCTAAGGTTGGTGATTGAGAAACTGGAGATAAATTTTTGTAACTAAACAACTTAAAAAGAAATACTAATCCAAATATAATAGCTAGCGATAAGAGAATGGTGGCTGTTTTCCAATAATTGGGGGTTGTTTTTTTTGTTCCATCAATAGTAATAGTTAAATTACTTAGAGGGGTAAAAGAATTTTTGTTGTTTAGAGAGGAAAGAATTGATTTTTCGATGTTTTTAATTAGTTTTTTCTTGTTTAAATTGGCAGAAATTAAAAAATTATAGCCGTTATCTTTGCTTTTTCTACTTTTGATACTTTTTGCCATATATTAAATTATATATATGTATATAAATATATTTGGATAGTATCTTATATAGTTTGAAATGTCAATCGTTATTTAGTCTATTTACAAAAAAAACGAGACGAGAAAAAGTAAGGTTTTAGAGAATCTAGATGCCCGATATTAAGGTAGTTGTTTTTTTAAATTTTGAATTGATTTTTGAATATTTATTTTGGCTGATTGCTCATATTTATTTTTGAAATAACCAGTTGAATAAATTGGGTGTTCTAATACTGTCTTTAAAAAACTTATTCTATTTTTTTGATAGTCAGCTAACGAATAAAAGGAGGAATATTCTTGGTAAACCTGGAATTCATATCGATCAAAAACATCTGGTGATTGGCCTAAAATAGACATATCGATGTCAGCGACATATTGCGAATCAGAATTTTCACTAGGAAAAGCGTGTTTAGTTGCTAATATATGAGATTCGACTTGATGTGAAAAAGCCTGAGTTGAAATATTTTTTTGGCAAAAATTTTTAGCCACTTGAGCACTTTTTTCTTCGTTGTCATTATTACCAATGACATAAATGATGTCATGAAACCAAATGGCCAATTCAACAGCTTCGGGTATATAAAGAGGTGGTTTAACTGGGGTTAATTCTTCAAGACAATGATTAATATGGTTTAAATTATGATAAAAACGATGAGGCTCAGAATAACGATTTATAATTTCGTCAAAACCAGAGCTAGGAATTTCTAATCTTTGGCACAAGTTGTCCCATTTGGGTTTTAAAGAACCGATTATTAATAAAAATTCAGATTGAACTTTATTTTCGATCATATTCTTATTAAAAACATTTGTTCTATTTTACCACTAAATTTAATAAAATCAAATTTTACCAACTACCGCCGCCACCGCCGCCAAAACCACCGCCACCGCCGCCACCGCTAAAACCGCTGCCGCCAGACCAGCTGGAATTACCCGAAGGTGAAGAGGTAAGATTACTAGCTAAAGATGAATTAAAATTATTCAAATCGGAAGCAAAGGTATGAATGGCTAACCCTTGCATATAGGATGGTGGCTCTACTCCTAACTCTTTCATATCTTTGGCAAGTTTGTCGACCACACCTAAAGTGATTGCTAGGGGCAACATTTCTTCTAAAAATAAATTTTTCTCCATGACTTCCTCTCGCCACTTACCTTTAGTGAGGTAATACTTAAGTCCGACGGCTTGACGGTGGAGATTATAGCCGAGAGCGGTTTTTGCAGGCATATTGTAGGCAAAAAATAAACTTGGGATAAAACCTATAAAAGCAATAATCATGGGGACAAAATTTTGGGTTCGTGAATTGGCAAGCCAAATTGTCACAAAAATAGTGGCAAAATTTATCAAAAAAGCTAAAATCATCCATTTAGCTCTAATTTTGTCAATATTACCTTGAGTTAATTTTTTAGAATCAAGTTGATCGTATAACTTTTCTCTAAGTCCTGGGAGGTGTTTGTAAAAATTATTTTTTAATTCGGATATTTTAATATCGTTTTGGGTATCAAAAATTTTGGACAATAAACTGGTTTGAAAAGGATTAAGGGTATCAAGGGGTTTGTCGAGTTTAATTAATTGATAATCAACTTTTGTAGTCCCAAAAAAACCTTTTGTTTCAACTTTTTTAATGGTTAAAAATTTGAGACGGGCTAACTCAACGATTTCGGCGACAATATCTTTGGTGTCAACTTTTTCATCAATAATAGTACCGATTTCAGCGGGAGTGAGATTGTCGATGGGAGAATAGACCAAGGGTAAGTGGGGACGATGAAATAAGGGAACAGATTTAGTGACTTTACTCTCTGGTTCATAAAAAACGTTTTCAGTAAGATATTTTTTGTCACGTCCTTTGGTAAACCACAAATAAGCCATGGTTGATACCGGGATTATGGCAAGTAGATAACCAAAATTATCAATAATAGAGTCAATAGTTTTTTCAAGTTTGCTGGGTGAAATTAGATTATTGGTGGGATTAATTTGAACTACAATAGTTAACCCCATTGGACCATCAAACTCGGCTTGGTCGGTGATGAAATTACTTTTACAACCAAAACAATCAATTTTAGTAATGTCACCAAAAGGAGAAGAAACGGTGGCGTGAGCTTTTTGAATGATGGCACCATCCCACTCGGTACCAGTGACATTCCAGTAGATTTCAGGCCCTTGACCGTAATCAAGGACAACGTTGTCGACTTGATATTCGATAATATATTTCTGGGGGCCAGTAATAGTGAGATTGGAGTCACCGATTTTTAATCTTTTACTTTGATTAAAATTTTCGACAGTAAACCGAACAGGTAAACCTTGAGCGTTGGTAATTCCTAAGACCTTAAATTTCGATTTTATTGTTTTGCCATTGTGGCTATAAATATAGGGAATAACCCGATAAATTCCATGTTTGGAAACTAAAAAATTAGCATCAATTGTTTCTTTGATGGTAAGACTTAAATCTTGATTTAAAATAATTTGGGCATCAAAGTTGGTAATTTCATAGCTAGTAGCGAAAACAGGATGACTGAAAAATGAAAGAAAAATATTGAATATTAATCCGATGGTTAGAAGTCGAGTAACAAAAAAAATTTTTCTAATGTTCATTAAATGATTATAAATCATTTAACTTAATTAGATTTCGATAATTTGTTCTCGGCGAGGACCGTTACTAATCATAGTTACGGGAGATTTCAATTCTTGAGAAATAAATTTGAGATATTTTTTGGCTGTTGGAGGGATTTGATTATAGGTTGTGGCTGAAGATATTTTATTTTGATCCCAAGTAGGGAGCTTTATATAAATTGGGGTAACAAGGTCAAGCCACTTTTGATCTGGTCGATAATCAACCGATTTACCATTGATTTGATAATCAATACAAATTTTAATGGGGGTATTTGGGTAGACGATATCCATGTGGGTAATGGCAATTTCGTTGACTCCCCCAACCTGTTGATAAAATCTTAGGGCTGGAATATCAAGGTAAGCAATGTCACGGGGTCTTTTAGTAGTGGCACCATATTCTTTGGCATCATCTCTAATTTTTGTGGCAAGATCATTAGTAAAAAGTGTCGGTAATTTGCGACTACCAACGCTAGACATATAAGTGGCTTTTATGGTCGAAATTCGGTGTTGAATAATATTGAAATCAACAATACCTTCGGTTGAAGCGGTAATTGAGGCAAAAGTAGTATCAGAGGCAGTGACATCAGGGTAAACTCCATATCGAGGATCAAGACCAACGGCTTGAGCCATTTCAAAAATATAAGCATATTTTTTATTATTCCAAGTACTTTTAATAAAGTCGTAAACATCCTCAATTAATGGAGCTAGTTTTAGTTGAGATTCTTTTAAATGACTAATAAATTGATCTTTGGTGCCGACTTTTAAGATACCTTTATTTAAGGTCGGGACTTTAATTGAAGACATGTCTTCATTAAGACCGGCGATTTGTTTACTATACAAATCATAATGTTGATAAAATTTGTCCCAATCTTTCTCAAGTAAATCGCGCATCCGTAGCGGTTGACGCAAGGTGATATCAGCATAAGCAGGAGCAATTCCTCGACCAGTGGCTCCGCTACTGCCTGTTTGCCATTTTTTTAGTACATATTCATAAGCACGATGGGTATCGAGAGCCAAAGTAGCCATAGAATCAATTTTAATAATAGATTTGATTTTATTATTTGAGGCCTCTTTGACTAATTTTATTTCTTCTAATAAATCGTCTGGATGTAATACCATGCCTTTTCCCAAAACAACAGTGGCTCCGTTGACAAATACTCCAGAAGGAATTTGATGAAGAGCGATTCGAATACCGTTAAATTCTAAGGTATGACCAGCATTGGCTCCTCCATTAACCCGATAAACAACTAAAGGGTTTTTTTTGAAAAGTTTGGTAGCGATAGTATCAGTAAATTTTCCCTTGCCTTCGTCACCAAAAGCACCTCCACCAATGGCATAACTATTTAGTCTGACATTCTTTGTTTTGATCATGATTTGTAGGGAAAATATTAACCAAAGTAAGTATAGCATTGATAAAATGTCTCAAGAAAATGAGGTTTGGATATAATAGGTAATGATTGATGTTTATAAACTTTTAACCCCACCAAAGACAATTGCAATAGTAGGTTTGTCGGACAAGATTGAGCGGCCAAGTAACCAAGTGGCCAAATATTTAATGAGTTTGGGGCTGACAGTTATTCCGGTTAACCCTAATATTGAAAGTGTGTTTGGTTTAAAATCTTACAAAAACCTAAGTGATATTTCAAAAGAGATTAAAATTGATATTGTGGATATTTTTCGAAAAGAAAGTGAAGTAAAGCCAATAGTTTTTGAGATTATAAAGAGTGGTCAAAAACCAGTTGTGTGGCTACAAGAGGGATTTTTTGATATTGAAACTAAAGAGATAGCTTTAAATTACAATTTAGAATTAGTTGAGGGAATGTGTCTAATGAAGGCTTATGAAAGAAAAAAGACGGAATAACTGTATAAATACTAGATACAAAAATGATTGAGGAAAAATGTCAAAAATTTGATG
>CAYXLS010000019.1:0-11428 GCA_964464785.1 uncultured Gammaproteobacteria bacterium
AGGCTACAGCCTTCTGGTAAATAACCAGTATGTGTTCTAGTTTTTTTGCCATCAATACATGGTCCCCAATCAGAATAGGTTCGTTGGGTACAAGGTTTTGGTTTTGATTTTATTGGTTTGGGATAGCTGCAAGTATCAGAATCTTTACCATTGTTTATGCCCCGACAAATCCAGGTATAGTCAGTAGCAGTTTCTTTTTTATCTTTATCATTAATAGTACCTGATTGACAGTCATATTTAACATCGTTGTTACAATAACCATTGATAGGTTTAGGAGTGGGGGGTGATTTAGCCACACAAGTATTATTTTTACATTCTTGGCCATCAGGACATGATTTATACTTTAACACTCCATTTTCACAAAATTTATATACTGTATCAGTAGTACATTGTATCCCTGTAAAATTACACTCTTGGTTTGGGGTGGGTTTAGCTAATATACAAGTGTTAGAATCCTTACCATTATTTATACCTCTACAAACCCAAATATAAAGAGTATCTGTTTCATATTTATCTTTATCACTAATGGTTCCTGATTGACAATCATATTTAACATCATTATTACAGTAACCGTTGATAGGTTTAGGAGTGGGAGTTTGGGTAGGTTCTGAATTACATCTTCCGGTATTAGGGTCACATCCTTTAGTTTTACAATCATTATCTTTAGAATAACCAGTTGCATCTGAATTACACAATTTTTCACTATTACCAACACAGGTCCATTTGTCTTGGTTACAAACTCGAGTACAATTCTTTGAAAGAGGTTCTGGAGACTTTGCTGGTTGACCGACACAACCTTTAGGAGTGTAGCCACTGATTGACCTTATCATCTGATTGTTTGTTCCACAGGCAGACCAGACAGAATAGGTATAGTCAGTGCATAAATCTTCAGTATTACACTTTCCTGTTTGATCATTACACCCTTTTGATCCACAATCATCTTTTTCAGACCAGCCTGTTCCTTTACTATTACACTTTTTACTAGCATTACCAACACACTTCCATTTATCTGGAGTACATATCTTTGGGTCTTCTGATTTTATGCAACTACCAGAGCTGCCACATTTCCATCCAGAATCACACTCTGCACATTTCCAATAAGCTTTTTTAACACTACCATCAGTATTTGTATAAACAAGACACAGACACGCTTCTGTTTTACTTTTACAATATCTATTACCTCGATCACCAACTGAAGAACAAGAAGTATCCTCAGCTCGACTTCGGTTCTCTTGATTTTGTAATACTAGTTTAGTGGTCAGGGGTAAACTTAAAGATAGAAAAGTAACCAAGGCAACAATGGCTAGAGATATAGCTCCTGTTTGTTTGATTAGTCTAAGTTGCCTTATGTCATTCACAAAGGGTAATCCTTAAAATTTTTATTTAAGCTGATAGACAACCGAGATTGATTTAGAAATACTAATCATTTCTTCATTAGATTGCATGTCTTTAATGGTACTGGTATTAGAAGTTCCATCATCAGTAATCGAGATTATCTTACCCAAACGTTTACCAGAAGATTTAGCAATCCGACTAGCTTTGTCTTTGGCATCTTGAAAGACTTTTTGTCTTAGTTGAGTTTCTACATTTTTAATATCATCTGATTTAAAGGTAACATTAGAAACACTGGTGGCTCCATTTGAATAGAGTTCTTTAATTAAATTATCTAAATTTTCTAAATTAGAAGTTTTAACACTAAAGGCACTGGCGATAGTAAACCCGGATGTTTGAGGGGTTATTTGATAGAAGGTTTTTTTGATTTCTAATTTGTCATCTTTCAATTTTTTAATAATATCAATTAGTTTATTAATAACTAGTTCGCTAGAATTAATACCAGTAATAGTGTCAGAAGTATTATTAATAAAAGTGACAACAAAACTAACAGTATCTGGCTTGGCAGTAATTTCGGCGGTGGCAGTGACTGAGACTGTTGAAATTACTTGACTGGATTTAAAAGAACTATATAAAAAAAAGATAATTAAAAAGACAACAAAAATAAAAATGGGTATTTTAAATTTCTTGAAATTTGTTAAAAAAGAAACGTAACTCGTATTACCAAATATATTATTTCCATTCATATACTTTCAGTATATGATGAATAGTAGAAAAAACAAGATTTAAGTTAATTGCTTTTTTATTTCTTCGAGACCTTGATTAAGTGTTTTAAATGAAAGGCCTAAATTGGTTACTTTTTGGTTTGAGGTGATGAGAAATTTTTGCCAAGGGCGGTTTCCCTCTGGTTGAGATTTAATATAATCTTTCAGACTAGAAGGTTTGACTAAATTTTGATCAAGTCCAAAAATTGAGGCAACTAATTTTGCCATATCATAAGGAGAATGAGAAGATGAGCCAACTAAATGATAAATTCCGGTATTTTTATTTTTTAAAAAATATCCTAAAGCATAAGCAATATCGTCGATAAAGGTATAGGTACAAATTTGATCAGAAAACATTTTTACTTCTTCTTTATCTTGTAGTTTAGTCAAGACTTTTCGAATAATATCAACTTTGGGGTCAAAATTGGCACGATAAGGATAAGTAATCCGCGAAATGTTGTAATTAAGATAACCTGATTTTAAAATTAGTTTTTCACCTAAATATTTAGTCTCACCATACCATTCAATGGGAGCGGGAATATCGGTTTCAGTATAAGGGGTAGTTTTATTGCCATCAAAAATGAAATCAGTAGATATATATATGAAATATTGATTATATTTTTGGACTAATTCTAAAATATTTCGAGTTCCCTCGACATTGAGTTGATAACAAAGTCTAGATTTGTCCCCTCTTTGTTCCCAGGCAGCATTGGTATCAGTAAATGCAGCCAAATGCAAAACGGCAACGGCATCCTTATTTTTTTCAAAAGCAGTGGTAAGATTTTCTTTATCTAAAATATTAACATCAGTGTCCAGTGAAAAATCAACAAATTCAAATTTGTCTTTTAACAACTCAACAATTCGTGATCCAACTAAACCACTTAGACCAGTACCTATAATTTTCCCCATAGTGCAACATGTTACAACAAAAGCTTAACAAAAACTAAGGTTGTTACAAAATAATTTTTAATTATCTAAATTTTATCTTTAAGGCTTGGAGGTTCTTCTTTCTAAGACTACTGCAGCAGCTGTAATCTGAACCATATCCTTAAGCTTTTCACCTTCTGGTAAGGTATCCCAAGGTTGCATAACTTTTCTTGTTTCCCTGTTTCGATAAGGTTGGCCAGCCGCCCAAGTAGCGTGAGCGAGCCTACACATTTTGTTTAAATTTTTTTGATCAGCGGTTTTGTTGACTATACTATCAAGCAGTTTACTGGCTGCATGTTGATCTGTTGGATTTTCTTCAGCTATCATACCAAGACCTTCTGATAAGGCATAAAATCCAGCTAAATTCATAGCTAGTTTTTGTTGAGCTTTATCATACATTTTTTGTTGTTCTAAATTTCCCTCTTGTGGTCCCGAGACTAATACATCTTTTTCTTCGGTAGAAAAAAGCGAATTTTTTAGGTAATCTGCAATTGGTTGTTGTACTTCGGCAGTTTCGTTTGCTTTATTTATTCTATTTATCTCAGAATCTCTATATGATTGATCACAAGCAGAAGCTACCTCTATTAAAAAAGGTTTGTCTCTCATCAGCTCACCTTGGCGAGTAAATAGCTCAACATTTGTTAACGATCTTGGGATATCTATTGTTGGCATTGTTTCAGTCATTTTTTTTATTTTTTTTATTAAATTATTAATTATTAATTTAATTATTATAACATTTAGAGTTTTTCTTTTACATCTGAAAAATATGGCCAGAGTTTGTCTTTGTCAGAAAGAATAGGTGAGCCTTGATACCCTCCGATATTCCAATCAATTTTAATTTCTGGGTCATTCCACAAAATTCCACCTTCAGATTCTTTATTGTATAAATTAGAGCATTTGTATTGAAAATCGGCAATATTAGAAAGCACCAAAAAACCATGAGCGAAACCTTTGGGAATAAAAAATATAAATTTATTTTCTTCATTTAAAATAATTGATTCATATTGACCAAATGTGGGAGAATCTTTTCTGATATCAACCGCTACATCTAAAACTTCTCCATGAGTACATCGAATTAATTTATCTTGGGCAAAAGGAGGTTTCTGGAAATGAAGACCACGAAGAACACCTTTGGTGGAACGCGAATGATTGTCTTGAACAAATTCAACACTGATACCGTTTTCACTAAAATCTTTTTTTGAATAACTTTCCATGAAAAATCCACGTTCATCGGAAAAGACTGAAGGCTTAATAATTATTAAATCTTCGATTTTAGTTTTGGTAAAAATCATCGAACATACTCCTTTGTCACTTGGTGATGTCTCCCCTTTGAAAAGGGAGAAAACTTTAAATTAATACTCATTATTTTTTGAGACTATTTAATTTAATGTAAAATTCTTCGGCTTCTTTTTTGGTTTCCTGCCACCAAGAAGTGTTTTGGGTATACCAATCGACTGTTTGTTTGAGTCCGGATTCAAAATCATATTTTGGTTCCCAACCTAACTCGCGATTAATTTTTTCCCAATTGACGGCGTAATTATCATGAGCAGGACGATCAGTAACATATTCAAGCGAATCTTGGCCCTTATTCATTATTTTTAACAGCATATTAACCAATTCCATATTACTAGTTCCCTTTTTCAATCCACCAATACAATAAGTCTCTCCGATTTTTCCGTTTAATAAAATCATTTCGATAGCACGACAGTGATCTTCAACATGGAGCCAATCTCGAAAATTTAACCCTTGACCGTAAATTTTTATCTTACCACCATTTAATAAACTTGTGATAGAGCGAGGAATCATTTTTTCTGGATGTTGATATGGACCGTAATTGTTGGAACAATTACTGATAGTGACGGGCAAACCAAAAGTTTTATAAAAAGATCTGACTAGATGATCAGAAGAAGCTTTGGAGGCGGAATAAGGGCTAGAAGGATTATAAGGAGTATCTTCATTAAATTGATCACTGGAGTCAAGTTCGATGGTACCAAAAACCTCGTCGGTGGAAATATGATGGAAACGTTTCTGGTATTTTTTGGCTGCCATCAAAAGATTGTAGGTACCCAAGACATTAGTGCGAACAAAAAGAGAAGGGTCGTCGATAGATCGATCAACATGAGATTCGGCAGCAAAATGAACAATAGTGTCTACTTGAGAAACTAAGTCGTCAACTATTTTTTCGTCTAAAATATCACCCTGAATAAACTTATAATTTTGATTGTTTTCAATCTCAACTAGATTCCTCGGGTTGGCCGCATAAGTCATCTTGTCAAGATTAATAATAGAATCCTCTGGGTGATTTGCAAACCAATGTTTAATAAAATTCGAACCAATAAAACCGCTACCGCCAGTTATTAATAATTTCATATTGAAATAATTTTAATCTAAAACAGACAATAAAACAAACCAATAATAATAATTATTATTATTCTTCGGTTGTGGATGGAGTCACTTCTTTCGTTACAGAAGGAATTACCGTTTTTGTGACACTGGGAGTGGCGGTTTTGATAATAGCATCAGCACCTCCACTTATATCTGTACCAATAATAAAAATAGCGTCGTAGGTCGAAGTTTCTTTTAGGTCTGTGGTATAAGTTGCGGGAAATTCAGTTGCCAAAATTGATTGAAAATAGGCCGAAACATTATCGGTTTTTACTTGAACTGAATTTTCGGTAGCGTTTTTGGAAGCATTACCAACAGAAACATTTTCGAATCCAAGAACGGTTAATTTGGCTTTTAAAGTAGCAGCTTGACCATTGATATCAGTGGCGTTTAATACCTGAATTTTAATATCTTTATCAATTAGAGCGATTGTAGGACTGGGGATTTCGGTAACGATTGGAGCTGAGGTAGGGATGTTGTTGGCGATATCAGTATTGACAATGTCTTCTTTATTGTTATTTAAAATACTATAAACAATAAATGAAACAATAGCGAAGGATAAAACAGCGACAGCTATTATGGGTAGAATATTTTTTTTGTTATTCATTTTTGGTTTGGATACTAAACTAATATCTTTTGATGATTTAATTATATCATTTATACAACCGATTACAGGAAGTGGCAAATTGGCTGGTTTGTTAAGACTTTGAGCAATTTGGCTCTCATTATAGGTAGTTTTTTCAATTTCTGAAGTACTACTTATTTCGATTTCCTTGTTTTCTGGAATATAAAGTTTTTTAACTGGAGTTGAAAAATACAGTTGGGCATAGTTTAGTGTTTTTTGGATATCAAATACTGGCCCTTTGAAATTTGTGCTTAAATAAACCTGATTATTTTTGGCTAAAAATAAGGTAAATTCATGACTATTTAGCGGATAGATCAAGAAAAATTCGCTTAAATAAATACTGGAAACAACATTGGTAATAGCACTAGAAACTGGTCTAAAAAAGGTAATATCCAAACCGGTTTTGGTTAAATTATTTTTTAATGAATCAAGTTTAGACTTGTCAAAGATTATGGCATTGATTATGGTTTTTTTGTCTTGCTGGACTAAAGAATACTCAATAGAATCAGAATTGATTTCAAAATTGACACAACCTATGGCTAAACCAATTACCTCTTTTTTGTCGATACTATCAATTTTGGTATCGTAGACAAAAGATTTGGTAACGGCAATATCATCAGGAACTAAGACGGAACAAGTTTTGATTTTATTTTGATTAATAAAAAACAAGAAACTATCTAATTCTTTCTCGTCTAGATTCTTATCCCACAGATTTACATCAAGACTAAAAAAATTGTTTTCCTTGCGCTCAAAAAATATTTCTAAAGACTTGCTTTTAGGCCAGATAACTACTTTCGGTTTATTAAAAAATGACATTAATTAATTTTATCAATAAAAAAAACATTATCAAACTGATAATAACCACTTATTGTTTATTATTTAAACTCTAATTCTAAAGTTAAAAAAAATATTATTGAGTAGAATATTTATAACGAGAAGTAGGTTTAATTGAAGAGCATTTAACTGTTTTGCCCCCGTTTATTCCTTTGCATAACCAAATGTATTTGGCTGCAGTATCAGGTGCAGCACTGTATAAAACACCATAACTACAGGTATTAGTTTTTGCTCCACATTTACCATCTATTATTTTTGGAGCTGAGCAATTTGCATTTTCTCCATTTATGCCTTGACAAACCCATTTCCAAGTAGACTTAATGGTAAGTATTTGTGTGGCTTTACCTCGACTACATAAATTGGTAGCATTAGGTTTAGTACGACTTCTTTTTCCATTGGCTGAACCACATTTACCGTCAATTTTAGATACGGTTTTAGTGGGAGTAGGAGAAATTTCTTGAGGATCAGTTAGAGTAAATTGTGTTCCATTGTTATACCCACAATTAGGATCATTAATTTGTATTTTTTTACCGTCAATGCCAAATAAACTAGACTTATTACAATCGATTTTTAGAGTACCTTTACCATATTTAATAATTTCAGCTTGATAACTCAAAACATAATCATAATATTGTTTATACATAGAATCAGACATTAGCTTGTTGTTAAACGTAACCTGTAATTGGGCACAATTATTACCAATATTTTTGTTGGATATTACTTTAGCTAATTGATTACTTTTGACACTATTTAGGTTAGGTTTTAACAAATCTGTGTAACAATACACAATTGTAGCTGAATCAATCTTTTTACCACCGGTTTGAATCACAATATCATTTGTTAAAATTTTACCTATTTTTCTGTCTGTACCATAGTATTTTGGGGCAAAATTATGAAATAGACTTATTCTTTTTGTTGGTATAGGTGACGGTGTTGGGATTTTTTGATTAGAAACCTTTGTTTCTAAAATCATTGATTTACCACTGTCTGTCGTTAATTTAATTGTTACGGAACCTGCTTTTTTGCCCGTTATTTGGATAAGTTTCATTCCTGGAGGAGGAGCAGCGGGTATTCCTTTTGGCGAAGAATATTTTTTAATTTCTATTTCTCCTGATCCTGAAGTTGACCATTTAACATTATCAGTAGTATTTCTTGGAGTTAAAACACAATTAAAAATTTTACTTTCTCCAATTTTTAGATTTTGAAAATCTTCTTTTTTGTAACCGTCAATTGCGGTAGCCGGGATAAATACTGGAGAAGGTGTTGGAGTCGCCTTACATTTAGCAGAAGAACCTTCTTTTGTTCCTAAACAAGTCCAAGAGTAAGATGAGATTGGGTTTATAGTGGCGTGAAATGGACCAGCGTTACGAGTAAGACCTTTATACCCTGATACTTTACCTGATTTACATAATAATTTGGGGCTATTTTTGTCAGTAGTCTTAGTTAATTGTTCGAATTTAGGAGTGTTACAAGCACCGTTGATAGGATTAGGTGTAGGTGGTGTAATCCATCGTGAAACAGCACATTTAGAACTTTTGCCACCATTAACTCCTGTACACGTCCAAGTATAAAATGATTGACCCGATTTATAATCAGTTACCTTACCTGACTTACATAATGTAATTTTTTTATCATTGGGACTATTTTGTGTTAATTGACTATATTTAATATCACCGCAAGCACCGTTGACTGTTGCTGATCCTGATGTAATTACAATATTTGCATTTATATTTCTATCACACGCAATTAAGTCTTTAACGTCACTTAAATTAACAATATTTGAATCGTTGAGGCTATTTTGTTTGCAAACAAATTGTATTTTTGCTGATCCGACTAATTTGGCTTTAAAGGTTAAATTTACTAAGTTTCCTTTTACAGCCATAACTTGTGAAGAATTGTCTACAAAGCAAGATAAAGAAAAGTTACCAGTAATATTGTCTTTTTTTAAAATAGAGCAATCTCCTTTGTTAAAAACCATCGACGAAGATTTGTTAATTGATATTAATTCCAGCTTTGATGAATCAAAGGTTCCAACAACATCAACTCCGCCAATTATATTTGATAAAGAGTTAACCCCAGCAGTTACTTGGAAAGTATCGCCGATTTTTTGATTTTGATTTTGGGGATTGAAATAAAGATAAGCGCTTGATGTTGGTATTGGTGAGGGTGTTGAAGTTTGGTTCACACCGTTTGTAATGGTTGCCTCACACTCGGCAGAAGAACCTCCGTTTTCACCAATACAGGTCCAATGATATTTGTTACCCTTTAATTGACCATAAGATACTGATGATTGTTGGCATAAATAATTATCTGGGATAGAAGTAAATGTTTTTCCATTGGCGGATCCACATTTTGCGTCAATTTTTTCGTTATAAATTGATGTGTTCACACGAACAGATGCCCCTTGTCCTTTTGATGTCATAGCGGTAATGTCACCAGAAGCACTTCCCTTTAAGGATTTTATTACTCCGTTTGAATCAACTGAGAAAAAATCTGGCATATCTGAGGTCCATGTTATTTTTTCCGTAGGATCAGGAGGTGTAAGTGTTACATTAATTTTTATACTTTGGCCAACACCTAAACTTATTTCTTTCTTGTCTAACGATATTTTTGATGATCCAGGGATTCCGTTAACAAAAGCATAACAAAGAGCAGTTTGATTACCTAGTTTCTCTACATTACCACACCGCCAAACATATCGGTGATTACTTGAATCAAAATAGTTTCTGGAAACGTTGCCCTTTTGACATAGATTATTAGTTGGGGTTGCTTCAAAAGTTTTTCCATGAGCACTTCCACATAAACCAGCTTCGTCGGTCCATAAATCAGAATCATTTTCTTTCACTGAACAAAAAATTTTGTTTTGATCGTTAATATTTAAGGTTGTATCTTGGCAATTATTTTCATTACCTTTGTTGCAACCCCTAAATTCTCCGGTTTGTTTGTTAAAACAAGCTCCTGTATATTTACCCTCGGCACAGGTTGCAAAATATTTTTGTTTCTTTTCATAAAGAGTGTCACAAGAAAGAGAAGTGTTGCTTTTTATGGAACAAAGAATGTTTCTGGTGGCATTTACATTGTGATTGGGATCTGTACAGTCTCCCCCGTTATTTTCATTAATACTACTACAGCCTTGATGTTCACCATTAATTTTATTAAAACAAATATTGTCATAATCTTTACATACTTCAAAATAATATTTTCCTGTTTCTCGTAAAATATCACAAGTAAATGGATAGTTTTCTTCAGCTGCTTTACCTCTATTTTCTTGAGTTTGCTGGACAAGTTTGGTGGCGGTGGGAATACTTAAGGCTAAAAAGGCCATAATACCCAAAATAACAAGGTTTGCTATACCAGTTTGTGAGTGATTGGACTGTTCCATTGATTAAATAATATAACCTTACTTTTTTTTTACAAGTACCAAAAACACCCGCAAAACTTAGTTGATTATAAATATTTCCACTTACCAACGTAGGTGAGCAAAAGCCTTGTTGGCATCGGCCATACGTTCGACTTCAACTCTTTTTGATACTGCGGCACCACTATTACTAAGAGCATCTGAAATTTCGGCAACAAACTTTTGAGCAAAAGTATGATATTGTTTGTTACTTCTAGCTCGAGCAGCAGAAATTAACCATCTAATGGCAAGTGAATTTTGTCGATTACCTCGAACAGGAGTTGGGATTTGATAGACAGCGCCGCCAATACGTCTGGGGCGAACTTCAATTTTGGGTTTAATATTTTCCATTGCCCTTTGAAAAACATCGATTTCTGATTCTTTGGGAAAATCTTTTTTGATTAATTCTAAAGCTTGATAAATTTGTTTTTCAGCAGCGTTACGTTTGCCATCTTTCATAGTGATATTGATAATCTTTGCAATTAAAACATTGTTGTAGATAGTGTCAGGTTCTACTTTTCTGATTTTACTAATTCCTTTTCTGGACATATTTAAGTTATAAAGTTATAAAATTTATCAAGTTAATAATTAATTTGCTTTGATGGTTGGTTTTTTGGCACCATATTTGCTGCGTGACTGAAGACGCCCAACAACAGCGCTGGCATCGAATTTTCCTCTAATAACATGGTAACGGACCCCAGGTAAATCTCTTACTCTACCTCCACGGATAGAGACGATACTATGTTCGGCTAAATTGTGACCAATGCCTGGGATATAAGCCGTGACTAAATTTCGGTTACTTAGTTTTACTTTACAAATTTTTCTCAAGGCTGAATGTGGTTTTTTTGGGGTCATAGTTTTGACCACAGTCACGACACCTTTTTTTACTGGATTGATTGTTTTGGCAAAGCGATTGGTAATAGTATTAAAATTATTTCGAAGAGCCCCAGTTTTGAGTTTTTTAATTCTAACAACTCGGCCTTTTTTGATTAATTGATTAAAAGTTGGCATAAATTTTTTATTGGTCCTTATTGACGGGAATAAGACGTCCGATAATAACATTTTCCTTAAGACCAATCAAGTCGTCAACTTCGGCTAAAAGTGATGCTTCAGTTAAAATACTAGTAGTTTGTTGGAAAGAAGCAGCAGAAAGCCAAGAACCAG
>CAYXLS010000020.1:0-11374 GCA_964464785.1 uncultured Gammaproteobacteria bacterium
GTGGTATCTAGATATTATCAAGTCAGAAAAAGCGAGTCCTCATGCTGGATATGGAATTGGTAATGAAAGAGTGATGCAGTATATTTTTGGAACTTCTGATATACGAAAAATTAGCTTATTTACACTACTAAATAAATAAATCAAAAATTGAGGGTAAACATATTGTTAATAAAATGCTAGTATATTTAACATATGAATAATAATGACAAAATTTGCCCAAAATGTGGAGCCGAGCTTAGTCCAGTTACTGAGACTTCGAGTGGAAGAAAATTACAAAGATGTAGTCAAGGATCGTGGAATCCACAAACTCACAAAAATGAGGGCTGCGACTTCGTTAAATGGTTAGAAGTTGAACCAGTCGAACTAGATGAGAAATGTCCTAAATGTGGGGCGGTATTGGTATTACAAGTAACTAGATTTGGTAAAAAAATGAAAAAATGTAGTGCTGGCAGCTGGGACAAAGAGGCCAAAAAAGTAATTGGTTGCGATTATATTGAATGGATAAATGGAACTTCAGAACCATTGGACGAAAATTGTCCAAAATGTGGTGAAAAACTGGTTTTGTATACAACAGCAAATGGTAAAAAGATGAAGAAATGTTCAACTTCGGGGTGGGACAAAGAGGCCAAAAAAGCTACTGGTTGTGACTATGTTTTGTGGTTAAAAGCAGGGCAAACAGTTAGTGACAATGGTGAAGAATTTTTACCACCTGAAGTGTAGTATATTTGAATTGGATAAATTTTGTTTATTGTTGTTAACTTAGAAAATCATATTTCTTTTATTTATTATTTCTGTTAAAGTAAATGGGTGGAGTTAAGTAAAAAAAATTTATTAATTGTTGGTGGAATTATCCTAGCTTTATTATTAGGCATAATTTTTTTGAATAAAAAACCAACCAAAACCGTTGAAACAAATCAAGACTCTACTAATTTGGATTTTGAAGTAGTTGAAAATGAGGAAGAAGAGATAGTCTTTAATACTCCTACCCCCACTCCTTTACCAATATTAACCCCAACTAATACTCCTGTTCCTACCAACAGTCCTACACCAACAGCCACATTAACACCAACCCAAACACCAACCCCTACGATAAGGATTAAACCTACTCGTATTCCAACTAGAGTTCCAACCGCTACCCCTACCCCAGACAATTCAATAAAAGCTACTGGGGTAAGTTTGGATGTAACCGAACTTAATTTATTTATCGATCAGACTTACAATGTCAAATATCGAGTTGAACCAAATGATACGACTGACAAAACATTGATCTGGTCGTCAAGTGAGGCAAAGGTGGCAATTGTTGATAAAAACGGTAAAATTACTGCCAAAAATACTGGAAATTCTACTGTAACCGCACGAACAGTTAACAATAAAACAACAAATATTAAGGTTAATGTTCATGGGGAAATGGATCCCACTCCTTTACCAACTTATTCTATCCCAACAACTAATATCGCTCCTTATCCTGAAAGTATAATTTTAAATTATACTTCGGCCAAGGTTAAATTAAATGAAATTTTACAATTAAGAGTACACATTAAACCAGTTTATGTTCAAGACTATTCAATTCAATGGTCAACAAACAACGCCAATGTTGCCTCCGTTGATATTCGAGGAAAAGTAACTGCCATAGCATTAGGAAATGCCACCATCACTGCTAAAACAGTTAACGGAATAGAAGTTAAATCTGAAATTGAGGTTATTGGTTCTGTTACTACAACCCCGACAGTAATAGTCACGCCAACTACAGTAATAACGACTCCAACTGTAGTAACAGTCACACCGACCAAAACTCCAACACCGACCAAAACTCCAACACCAACTGAGACAGCTTTGAGAATAGTAGTGATGGCAGATAGCCACATTGGGCATTCTCAAGGATTGTCTAATCTAAAAAAGGCTTTAAATAAAGCTAAAGCTGAGAAATATGATTTGTTAATTTTTAATGGTGATTTGGTTAATTTTGGAACTAGAGGAGAATTAACTCAGGGTAAGAAACTGTTGGATGAATCGGGGTTAGAGTATTATATGGTACCTGGAAATCATGAATTTGATGGAGGGGGAACTTATGCTTTATTTAATGAATTTTTTAGTAGGACATATCGGACTGTTACTCGAGGTAATGTTAAGTTAATTTTGATTAATAATCATGATCAAATAAGCGGGATATCGGATTCCCAAAAGAATTGGATAAAAAATACAGCTTTAGATAATTGTAAAAATATGATCTGTATTGCTTTTTTCCATATTCCGATATGCGAAGGACCATATGGATGGGAAATTAATAAAGTAAATCCTGAAAAAATTTTGGCTGATTGGAACTGGTTGAGTAGAACACTTGGTAATTCTAAAGTAAAAATGGCATTATCTGGACATACTCATAGATTCAAAGATAAGTGGACATGTGACGGGGTGAGTCACATTATCGCAGGGTCAATTTTAGGTGCTGGAGTGAGGCATTTTCCACAATATCCTTGGGTTGTAGATGATCCGGCACAGTATATTGAGTTGACTATCAAAGGAAATAATATAACTCATAAAAAAATAATGGTAAATTAGCTTATGGGATGACAACAGATAGTCCCCGTGGTCATACAGCCTTCTGTCAAATTGATAAAAACAATTTTATATTGTATATGATACCTGATGGAGATTATGGAAAAAAGATTATAGAGTTGGCACAAATATTAGAGAGATTAGGATGTTGGAAAGCAGTTAATTTTGATGGTGGGTCATCAGTTAGATTGGTTTTTAAACCTGCAGGAGCTGGAAGTGTAACGAGAATTGCTGGTGGAGCCCGGAAAGTGGCTGATATTTTTTATGTGACTGAGTAATTTATAAAGACTTATTTATTTGTATATCCAGCTTTATGAATATGAAACGATATTTGATAGCTACCAAAGAAAATACCGGTATAAAACAGGTCGCCAATAAGAGAATATCTAAAAAATGGGATTGCCATAATGTATGACTGAATTAGACCGGTGATATTTTTTTGATAAAGATTCCCGACCAACCAAACACCAAAATTGGTAATTAGAAAAAATAAAACTGAAGATAAAAGTGTCCCCACTGCAATTGATTTAAAATCTCGATGATTTTTTAGCCATAAACCAATAAGTCCGGTAATCAAAAAACTAGCATAAACAAAAGGGATAGTTGGGTGAAACCCCAAGAAAATATCAGAAATAAAAAGGGCAATAATAGGAACAATTAGGGCATATTTTTTACTAAAATAAACACCGCCAAATAAGGCCATGGCGGCGATGGGAGAAAAATTTGGTGGATGAGGTAGAAGACGAATAAAAGTAGCAATGGCAATAACTATAAGAGGATAAAATATTTTTTTCATAATTTTAATATTTTTCAATTTTCCAACTAATAATATCATTATTTTTGGTGATATAAGAAGCAGCTCCGACTTGGGCTGGCTCTCCATTGATATAAAAAGACCAAAATTCACGTTGATTATTGTCGGCTTGACGATCAGAAATTGAAATTACCATGCCGCTTGAGTCTTGGTCGACTGTGGTTTTTTGTTTGAGTAAGGTGAGAGCATCGACTCCCTCTTGACCTTGATATTCAAATTTATCAGATAATAAATTTTGGGTAGGAGAAACAGTAATAATTGAGCTGGGTTTATCTTGAGGTGGGGTGACTTGTTTTTGGGGCTTTAATAAATAGACACCAAATAGAATAACTACTAAAAAAACGGAGAGAGAAAGAATTTTTTTATTTTTCATAATTCCTGCGCGGGACTAAATAATAAGTTGAATAAATATAGTTTTCTGGCTAAACAGTTGCGGCACAGCTACGAATTTTAATCGTGATTGCCTATATTTAATCTATTGATTTTAACATAAAAAATATAACTTTTTTGACCAAATAAATATATAAATATAGGTCAATATTTTATGTTGACAATTTATAATTTTATCTGATATTATTGAAATAGCCACTCGTTTTTTATGAAGATTTTAGCTTGAAAATTTGACCTAGAATGTTATATTGCAGTTTTTTATAAATTAATATAATGTAGGTTATGTTGTTTGTTTTTGAAGATTTATTTAACGATGTCGCGTGAGCAGGTGACACCAGAATTGTCGATTACTTCTTATGGCGGTGTTGAGGGACAAGTAACTGGTTCATGTCACGTTTTTGAAAGTCGATATGGAAAAAAACGCAATAAGTTAGTAATTGATTGTGGTATATATCAAGGGAAAGAAGATTTATCTATTCTTTGGAAGTATGCGAAAGGAAGTGAAGATATGGTTGATGAAATTTGGGAAGGGACTGAATCGTTTGCCCTAACACACCGTCATGCAGATCATGGGAATGGAATACCAACTGCTTTTACACATGGTTATAAACCAAATGGTTACACTACTGAAATAACTGGAAGATTTATTCGACAACTTTGGCCTTATTCGGCTATGATTGAGGATAAAGGTGAGGTTAGAGGTAGTTCTTACGGATTTGATGATGCAAAAAGAGCATTAGCTTATACTAAATCAGTTGAAATTTTTGAAGAAATACCAATTACTCGTGACAAAAATATTAATGCCATATTTTGCCCAAATGGGCATATCCCTGGAAGTGCATCGATAATAATTAGGGAAAAAATTAGTGGAAAAAATATTTTATTTACTGGGGATATTGGACGACCATATCAATCTATAAATGGAGGGTACAATAGATTTTCATCAAAGTATCCATATGATATTCCAATTCATGTGGCCGTAGTTGAATCAACTTGTTACGCTGGTCAACCTATCCCTTTTAGTAAGAGATTGTCATTTTTACAAAAAGAAATTTTGGATACTTTTGCGCGAGGAGGAAATGTATTAATGCCATGTATAGGAGACCGATATATGGAAGTCGTAGAAATGATTCATAACAGTCAAAAAGAAGGCAAATTGCCGCAAGATATAAAATTTTTTAGAGACGGACCATCTTTAGATCTTGTATTTAGTGTATATGAGGGGTTAGGGGTAGAATACTTCACAACGAGGTATGGAGATAATCCTTTTTATTACAAAACAACAGCAGACAGCAGGTCTAGATTTAATTTGAAAAATTTTAAACGGATTGAAAAACATGCAGTATCATTAGCTAATGCAGAGAGACTAGCTTATCACCCAGAAAAGGCAATAGTATTTGCCAGTGGGGGTATGGGAGAAAATGGTAGAGTATGTAATTATCTTGACAGTGGTTTTATGAATAATCCTGATAATACATATCTTGCTAGTTGTTACCAAGTTGATGGGACAGTTGGGTCTAATTTATTAAAAGCCTATAACCAACCAGGTTATAAAGGGGCAAGGATAGTAAAATTGGAAGGCCTTTCGAGTCACGCTACTGGACCAGAGGAAATATTTGGATATCTAAGAAGATTTAATTTAGAAGAATTAGAGATTATTGATCTTGGCCATGGAAGTAAATTTTCGATAAAATCAATGGAGAATGGGATTAGACTAACAGAGTTTGGTGAATATGTAGATATAAATTCACCAAAAATTGGGGAAAGAATTGATCTTGTTTAATATCTATGACAGAAAGATTTATAGAAAAAAAGTCTCAAGGTTTTGAAGTAAGAGAAAATGTTGGTGGATGGGTGGAATATCTTGGACCGAGGGAATCGTCAGAAAAACAATTAAAAAGTCTTTATCTAATCAATACTCGGTTGTGGCTAGATGATTTGAGTAAAAAAAATGGTAAAGTGATTACTATTGGTAACGTACCAGAAAATGAATGGGAAAAATTGTTTGATAAATACGATAATTTTTGGTTTATGGGGATTTATAAACCAAGTCAAAAAGGTCAAGAGGTGGCCAAAAATTATTCTTACAGATATAAAACGTATTTACCCGATTTTGATGAAGATAAAGACGTTGTCGCTTCACCGTTTGCCATACCAGAATACTCTCCCAACCCAATTATTGCTAAAGATTGGCAAGAATGGGATCAAATGGTAGAAAAACTACATCAAAAAGGCAAAAAAGTGTTTATTGATTTTGTGCCAAATCATACCGCCTTGGATCACCCCTGGGTAAAGAGTCACTCTGAATACTATGTCCAAGGAAACGAAAATTTATTTAATATCACAAATAATTTTGTACCAATAACAGATAGTCAGGGTCAAACCAGATATTTTGGTTATGGTAAAGATCCAAATTTTGAAGAGCCTTGGGTTGATACACTTCAGCTTAATTACGCCAACTTTGAACTTCAAGAAAAAATGAGAAAAGAATTGATGGAGCTATCTAAACATGCTGATGGTTTTAGATGCGATATGGCGATGTTGGTCAATCCAGAAACATTTTTTAGAAGTTGGAATTGGTGTCTAAATTTAAATAATGAAGAAATAAAAAAAATAAGAGAAAATCTGTTTTGGGCAAAAACAATACCTGAAATTAAAAAAAGGGTATTTGAAGAATATAACAGAAACATTGAATTTATAGCTGAAGCCTATGAGAGAGGAAAGGAAATAGAAGATTATTTTGATTTTGTTTATAACCATAATTTGTATGAGAACATTTCTAGAGGTTTAAATAATGGGTGGACTGATAAAATAAAAGAAGATTTTTTTGATCTTATGGAAAATTTTGATCAAACAAAAAATCGCTGGTTGGTATATACCGAAAATCATGATGAACCAAGATCAATGGAAAAAATGGGGGAAACTTTTTCAAAAACGGCAGTAGTATTGTTGGCGATGGGGAAAAATTCAATGTTGATGATTAATCAAGGACAGGAAATTGGTTGTCGATGTCGACCAGCAATGCAAGTATCAAGATACCGGGAAGAAGATGTTAATGAAAGTATGGTTAAGTTTTATGACGACTTGATGTTGATTAGAAGATCAGAATTGTTTCAAACCGGGGAAATTAAAATAATTCGGTCAAAAAATTATGATCAAAATTCAATTTTGATTGAAGTCACAAAAAAAGAATTGAGTAAAAAAGCAATAATGGCAATCAATATAAGCCACGAGATTACTTCGACTGAAATTGAAGAAAAAGAAAACCCACTTCTAGTTTATAGTTTGACTGGTGGGCAAAAAAGTGATGATTATCAATTTGAACAAGGCAAATTGACTATAAAACTAATTGCTGGAGAAGTAAAAATTATTATTTTTCCTAACAATCCGGGTCAAAATAGACAAAATTTGATTTATTGACAAAAATTATTCTTTGGTTTGAGGTAAAGCTTCACAAGCTTGACCATCGTTGTTGCCATCAAGTCGGTAAATATCTTTGTCGACTCCGCCCATTTTTTCAAAGAATTTTTGAGCTTCGGGTTGGGTAGTAAAATCGTCACAGTTGTAATCACTAGCTTTTTTACCAAGAGTTGAGTCGGTAACTACATTTCCTTCTTTGTCGTAAAGAATATTGCCGGAATCGTCTCGGGCTACTTTTGATTCTTCAAGAGATGACCCTGAAAACAATTTTCCCAAATCAAAATCAGTGTTGGAAGCTTCAAGCCCAAATGCACCCAGTAATAATGCACCAACTCCAATTAAGAGTGGTTTTAAAAATTTTTTTGTTTTTTCAGAAGTATCGGCTAAGGGTTTAAATTTTGGTATTGCCATAATTGTTCACCAGATGGAATATAACATATAAGCGACCAGAAGAATCAAAAAACCAATTAGAACTAGTCGAGCAGCTTTATTGCCTCTTAATTTATTCATAAAATTGATTTGATAAATATAACAAATTAAAGATTAAATGTACTTAGATTTAATATACCTAGCCCTAATAGCCCAGTAATAATTAGATAAGCCGCTAGGAGATAATTAATTAACTTTGGAAAAGCAAGAATCAAAATTCCAAAAATAAGAGAAGTTACTGGGCTTAGATTCATAATTATTTTTTAATTTGTAATTATATTAAGTATGCAGTTTAAATTCAACGATGTCAAATTTTTTGGTTAAATTATTAATTATTTTTTGGCAAAAAATCGAGAAAGTGGTCTGATGGCAAAAATTAGCCAACCGAGAAATAACACTAAAGGTCCAAGAGATTCAATAAATTCTCTAAATGAAGGCCATATAATAAACAAAAACATGACAAAAAACATAACTGCCAATTTGGTACAAGCCATGTCCCATATATCTAAATTTTTTATATTTTTATTCAATTTATTTAACACATACCTCACCTCCTTTCCCTTTACAATAAAATTGTACCACTTTTAGTGGGAAATATTCTAAAAGTTAATATGGAGTAAGTCAAAATTTAATCGAAGAAAAAATTATATTTAATCCAAATTGTACTTCCAAAAAATACTGGCAAGATTGGTACCTCCATTAACGAGATTAATGGCTTTTTTAAGTTCATATTGACTAATCGTTTTGTTTAAAGGTTCTCTGTCTGGGATCTTACCAGTATAAAAACTTTGTAAAACAGGGAGGGCTAAAGGATTCCCTATTTGACCAAGAGCCCAGATGGCAGTATTACGAGAATTAAAACTACGATTTTCGTCTTTTAAAAGAGAAATGAATGCTTGAGCGCAGTTACCACCATAATCTGCCTTGGATTCTCGACATTTCGATTTGATATCATAACCAATCCAACTTGAGGTTACGATAAAAAATAAAATAAACAGGCTTAAACTTAATGATAGAAGAAATAATAAGGGTTTTTTAAATTTTGAAAATAATTTCATATTATTTTTCATAAATAAATAATTCTTCAATTTTGATATTAAAAATTTTTGATAATTTAAAAGCTAAATTGATTGAGGGTAAGTATCTATTGTTTTCGAGGGCAATGATAGTTTGGCGACTAACCCCAATTTTATTGGCTAAATCTTCTTGGGTTAAATTGTATTTAAATCGATAAATTTTAAGATTATTTTTCATGGCGATGATCTCCAGTTTGATGTAGCAGAATAAAATAAGCCAGAGTATAAACAAAAATAAGAAATAAAACTAAATAGGAAAAAATGACTCCAATTGATTCAAGATATTCAAATTGACCATTAGAAAATACTACTAATTGGCTGAGTGAGGGAAAAAAGAATAAAAAAGTACTTATAGCCAAGGTGGGGACAAAAAGACTAAAAGTAAAATCGGTCGCTTGTTGACGAAGATTGAGTTCTCTTTCGTCATAAGTTTTTTTGTTTTTGGAATGAAATAAAGAAACATATAAAATCCCGGTAAGTAAGGTGAGTGCAGTTAATAAATAAATTTTGAGAAAAATAGAAACCAAAATGGTTAAGACGATGAATATTAAAATACTGCGATTTATTTGATAGTGTTTGTTTGAATTCATAAACATATTGTAAAGTATCCTTTACAATATGTCAAGTATACTTTACAATGTCAAAAAAGTTTGATGATAAATAATCCAAACAATATTGCTAGTTATTTATTTCTTAAATAATTTACCAGTTTTGGCAAAACCCTCAAAAGCTTTTAGTACTTCGATGGGAACCATATAAACTACCGTGTTTGATTGATCAGACGACATGTCGTTTATAGATTGAAGGGTACGTAAATGAAGAGCACCAGGGATATCACTTAATTGTTTGGCAGCTTTGGAAATATTTTCTGAAGCGGCAAGTTCCCCTTCTGAATTGATAATGACGGCTCGTTTTTCTCTTTCAGCTTCAGCTTGTTTACCAATAGTTCGTTCCATTTCCGCTGGCAAACTAACGTCTTTTAATTCAACATTATTTACTTTTAAACCCCAAGCATCGGTTTCAATATCAACAATTTCTCTGATTCTGTCGGCTATTTTTTCACGACTAGAAAGCAATTCGTCAAGTGTTACTTCGCCGACAATATTCCTCATGGTAGTTTGAGCATATTGGGAAATGGCATAACGAAAGTCCTCAACTTCGATGATTGCCTTTGGGGCATCACTTACTTTGTAATAAATTACAGCATTTACTTTGACTGAAACATTGTCACGAGTAATAGCATTTTGGTCGGGAACATCAACGGCCTTAACCCGAATATCAACTTTTTGGTAGCTTTGAATTATAGGTAAAATAATCCTCCAACCAGGCTCCATGATGCCAACAAACTTACCAAAACTAAATTTAACTCCTTTTTCGTATTGGTTAATTTGACGAATAGATTTGATTAGGATAAAAATAAAAAAAATAAGAATAGGGAAAAATGACATATTGTATTTAATGTATAACTGACTTAATTATAGTCCAAAAAACTTATTTAAATTTGGGTTGTCTTTATTATCAAATTTTCTGATGATGAGCGGAGCAAAGGGTCTAGCTTGGAAGTAGAAACTGAGTGGTCGAGCCAGACTTTTTCTTGTTCGGGTCGCAAAATAACTGGCATGCGGTCGTGTAGGGGTTTGATAATCGAGTTGGGTTGGGTGGTGATTATGGCAAAAGAATAAACTTCTCGGCCACTGACTGGTTCTTGCCACAAATCATAAATGCCAGCAAAAGCAAAAAGAGGTCTGTTTTGGACTTCAATAAAATAGGGAATTTTGATTCCATTTTCGGTTTTCCATTCGTAAAAACCATTGCTCGGGACTAGGCACCGTTTGGTTTGAAAAGATTTTCTAAAACCAATTTTGGTAGCAAGGGACTCTGATCTGACATTAAACATTTTGTTGCCGACTTTTTTATCTTTGGCCCAAAAAGGAATTAAACCCCATTTCATTGTCCAAGCTAAAGTTAGCCCATCTTGTTTAATGATAACTGGCTCAACTTGACTGGGTGAAACTTGGGTATTTTTGGGAAAAGATGGAAGTTTGTTCACAACTCCAAATTGGTTATAAAAATCTTGATTTAAATTTAAATTATAGCGACCACACATTGATTTATTTTTTGAACTAACACAGTATTAATTTTATTATCTATTATATTGGTATTAAAAAAAATGATTTTTATTATTTTTTTGGTAGGAATTATTGCCGCTGAATCTGTCTTAAGGATTTTGTTGCTTTTCTTTTTTTATAAGATATTCCATTGTGTCACGTACAGTAGGATCTTCTGAATCTAAAAACTTTTTTCTTTGTTCTGGTGTAATTTTACTTGATATCCCGGTATATAACCAATCTATTGCATCTGTATCCCGTTCTTTTCCTGATAATCCCATTAATAGTATATAAAGTTTTCTTGTTTTATCATTTTTGGCTATCTCTTGTTTGTCACAAACACCTTCCATTTCTCTTTGAGTTGCATCCCGTAACTCTGAATCCAAATTGTCTACTAGTAGAGTTTCTTTTGGTCCGTTTCCCCTAGTGTCTAACATTCTTTCTGGCATATATTTTTATTTAACAAATAATTTAAGAACAAGAATCACCTAGATATTATAATGTTTTATGTTTAAAGTAAATATTATGTACTAGTCACGGACTTATTCGACATTAGGTTGTTTTCAATTAAATAATTAATA
>CAYXLS010000021.1:0-10461 GCA_964464785.1 uncultured Gammaproteobacteria bacterium
TTATATCTTTCTTTTTATAAATAATCATAATAATATTTTATCTTAAATATTTACTAATATCTTATTCAATTTATAAATCTTAAACCTAGTTTCATAAATTACAAACACAATTTTTTATTTGACAAACTGAAAAACTGACAAGTTGATTATCTGTTCACCCCAAAACCAAGCTACCAATGTCCCCAAAATCAAAAAAGGACCAAAAGGAATTGGAGTTTTTTTATTCACTTTTTTATTAAAAATTAAAAGAAACAATCCTAATACCGCCCCAACCACAAAAGCCATATAAAAAGCCACTATTATTTTCGGATAACCTAAAAATAAACCCATAAAAATCGCCAATTTTACATCGCCAAACCCCATCCCTTTCTTTTTTGTTACTAAATACAAAAAATATAAAAACAAAAAAGATCCAACTGCCGATAATAAATGTAGGGGCGATTCATGAATCGCCCCTACTATTAACCAAAACAACGCACTTATTATCAATATTCCTGTTGAAAAATCCGGCAAAATCATATATTTTAAATCAAACACCCCACTAAACACCAAAAAAACAATTACCACCAAACCAACTAAATAGATAAAAATATTAGATTCATAAATCATAAATCTTGATTCATAAATCAAAAATAGCAACCCTGTTGCTGTTTCAACAATAGAGTAGAGGACTGGTAATTTTTTGCCACAACATCTCGTCTTTCCTTTTTGTAATATCCAAGATACTACTGGAATATTTTCATACCAACTTAGTTGTCTACCGCAATAATCGCAAAAACTTCTTTTTTCACCCTTCCGAAGCCTTGGCAAAGGAGGGTTTTTCAATTTATAATTTACCGCCACCCGATAAACAAGCATATTTACAAAACTCCCGCAACACAATCCTAAAACAAAAATAATTATTAATATTAAAATATTCATATCCTATTTTACTTTTTCCCCTTCTTTCTTCAAAGGAGGGGATTTAGGGGTAGATTTGATCCCACCAAAAACCCCCTTTGAAAAACAAAGAGGGTTTGATGCATAAATATTCTTTATATACTTCACGTACCACCAACTCCCACAACTCCCAACATCCCCTCTGGTACACACAATAAATTTGCAACAGTTGCACTTGGATCAGCAGAAGATTCGTCCCATTCAGTTGGAGCCACACAAGTACTACTTTGATCAATCAGAGCCGCATTAACACCTGAAGCAACGTTTATACATTTTAATGCAGGATTAGGACCTGACCCAGTATAACGATTTGCCCTTGCTTTTGGAACAAAACAAACATAGTTTGAATCACTCCCATTGTGATACATATACATCAAATCAATACTAGTTGCATCACTCTGAAAAGGTTCCTTACCAGTAAAAGAAGATTTTAATTCTGAAGTACTAATCAACACCCCAGGTTCATCTCCATGTCTAACCCCAAAAAGTTCTGTATTACTAACCAATGCTATTTCAGTCCCCGGGTCCACAGCGCCTGCTATAGTCTCTCCAACCCCAGTGTTCCACGGATAAGCATTTTGTGATGCATAATACCTCTCCAAAGCCGCTAAAACTTCAGCTGCATCATTTCTAAATTTAGCATCACGTGCTTTATTTGTTTGTTCAATTGGGTTAATTGTAGCCAATACTGCTACCGACAAAATAGCAATCAACGCGATAACTATCAACAGTTCCACTAGGGTAAAACCCTTTTCAAAAATTTTCCTTTTTTTCATTTTTTATTTAATTATTAATCTTTAATTATTAATTCTTAATTAATAATTATCTTACATTCATTATTTACCATTAAAATTGTGATGTCAAGTTATAGATTGGCATCATCACCGCCACCACCAAAAAAGCCACCCCCAACCCCAACATAATCATGATTATTGGTTCGATTGCCGATGTTAAAGATTTTACTGATTGTTCCGCCTCAGTTGAAAAATAATCCGACACTCTCAACAAAATTTCATCCAACTTCCCAGTTGCTTCACCTGTAGCTACCATTTGATTGACAATCACCGGAAAATTTCCAGTTTCTTCAAAAGAATTGGCAATACTAAATCCTTTTTGAACCCGCTCTGCAATATGTAAATAAGAATTTAAATACAAAGTATTTCCCGCCACATTTGAGACAATTCTTAAAGCCTCAACCAAAGGAATCCCAGCCGATAGTAACATCGACAAAGTTCTAATTGTATCAGCCAAAAGACTTTTTTTGGTAAGTTCCCCCATAATCGGTATTTTAAATTTAAAAGTATCTATTTTTAATCTAAAATTTGCGTTTTTCCCACCAATTTTTAAAATAGTAATTCCACCGATTACTAAAGACAACATAATATACCAATATTTGGTAAAAAATCCCGACATTACCATCAACGCCTTGGTTGACGCTGGCAATTCTGCTCCAAAATCACTAAACAGACCTAAAAGCTTAGGAATCACAAAAACCATCATAATAATCACCACAGCAATCATTCCAATAACCACAATTACTGGATAAATCATTGCTCCTTTTACTTTTCCTTGAAATTCACTTTGTTTTTCTAAATTATCGGCCAATTTTGACATTACTTCTTCCAACACCCCAGCTTCTTCTCCCGCCTCCACTGATGCTATATAAGCCTCACCAAAATACTTCTTATATTTTCTCAATCCATCAGCCAAACTTTTTCCTCCACGCACATTATTAAGAGTGTATTCCAATACTTCCGACATTAAAGTCTTCTTATCCATCTGATTTTTTAAAAGCGACAAAGAATCGGTCAAAGATAAACCAGACGTCATCATCGTTGATAATTGTCGAGTAAAAGTAGTAATTTGTTTAATTCCAATTTTGGAAAACAAATTTTTATATATCTCTTTAATTACGGTTTCTTTTTCTTCAGTTATCGATAGTGGTACCAATCCATTGTTTTTTATCGATTCCAACGCCTCATTTTTATCATGCAAATCTAAAACCCCCTTGACTAATTTTCCATTCCAATCTCGAGCTTTGAAACTATATTTCATATTACTATATTATTTTTCCTCAATTTAGACTGAAAGTCCACCATATTAATTACGAAATTTTTGGCTTCTTCTTCAGTAACTTTTCCGTCAATTACCAATTTTGCCAAATAACTATCAAGACTAACCATTCCCACATCAGCACTTGTTTGGATTACATTGTCCAACATAAAAGTCTTTCCTTCTCGAATAATATTTTTTACTGCTGAATTACTTAACAAAATTTCAAAAGCTGGCACTCTCCCACCCCCAATTGCCGGAATTAATCTTTGAGAAATAATCGCTGTAAATACCGAAGCCAATTGCACTCTTATCTGGTCTTGAGAATTTGCCGGAAAAACATCAACAATTCTATCAATTGTCTGTGAAGCAGAATTTGTGTGCAAAGAAGAAAACACCAAATGACCCGTTTCAGCAATGGTTAGAGCCAACTGAATCGACTCTAAATCTCTCATTTCTCCGACAAAAACAACATTTGGGTCTTGCCTCAAACACGACCTTAAAGCCGCATTAAAATCTTTAGTATCTCCACCCAACTCTCTTTGAGAAATTATTGATTTTTTCGGTTTTAATAAATATTCCACTGGATCCTCAATTGTAACAATATGCCCATTTCTACTTGCATTTATTTGATCCAAAAGACATGCTGCAGTGGTCGATTTCCCATGCCCAGTCGGTCCGGTAATCAACACAAAACCCTGTTTTTGATTTATAAAATTTTTCAGGCTTTCTGGTAAATTCAATTCTTCAAAAGTCGGAATCGTTGAAGAAATAATCCTCAAAGCACAAGCCATTGTTTCTTTTTGCCAATAAGCATTGGCCCGAAACCGAGCATCAATAGCATCAAAAGAAAAATCTAGTTCTTTATTAATCTTTAAAATTTCTTTTTGCTCTTCAGTCAACAAAGAATTAATCATTTCAACAGTTAAAGTATCTTCAACCTGTGTCCAATTTGGAGCACTAATCAAATCACCACTAATTCTAATTTTGGGTACAGTTCCACACATTAAATGAATATCAGAAGCTTTATTAGCCAAAGCCAAAGACAATAATTCTTTTAGTTTTGTATGCATTTTTTACTTTATAACTTTATAACTTTCTAACTTTCTACTTTATAACTAATATTGTGCTACTCTCACTACTTCCTCCATAGTAGTAACTCCTTCTAATACTTTAGCATAACCATCTTGTTTCATCGACAACATTCCATCTTCCATAGCAGTCCGCTGAATTTCTGAAGCACTTGCTTTCTCGATAATTAATTTTGATAACTTTTCATTCACTGGCATTACTTCGTAAATAGCCACCCGGCCCATATAACCAGTGTTATTACATTTTTCACAACCAACAATTTTGGGGATCATCATCTTTTTCCCTTCTTTTTTAAATTTATCTTCAATCATGTCATAAATTGGACCTAAAGTTGTTTTAATTTCAGTTTCTTGATCTGGAGTCATTTCCATTTCTGAAATACAGTCTTTACAAACCCTTCTTAACACCCGCTGACCAACCACACAATTTAAAGATGATACCAACAAAAATGGTTCTGCTCCCATATCTAAAAGTCGTGGAGGTACTCCGGAGGCGTCATTAGTATGCAAAGTTGAAAAGACTAAATGACCAGTCAAAGCCGCATTAATAGCCAAATCTGCAGTTTCCGCATCACGAATCTCTCCCACCATAATTATATTTGGATCTTGTCTCAAAAAAGAACGTAAAGCCGAAGCAAATGACAATCCTGCTTGAACATTCACTTGCACTTGATTAACTCCTTTCATTTGGTATTCCACTGGATCTTCAATTGTCACCACGTTTACCTTTGAAGTGGCTACAATATCTAAAATTGAATACAAAGTCGTTGTTTTACCTGAACCCGTTGGTCCACAAATAATAATTATTCCATGAGGCCTCTGAATTGATTCCATTAAATTTTTTAAAGCCAAACCTCTCAAACCCAAATCAGGCAAAGTTGGTACTTTTTGAGATTTTTTGAGCAACCGCATTACTACCTTTTCACCATAAGTTGTTGGTAAAGTTGATACCCGCAAATCAACATCCATACCTTCGGCCGAGAAGAAAAACCTTCCATCTTGAGGGACTCTTTTTTCATCAATTTTCAGACTAGATAAAATCTTAATCCTTGACACCACGGCGTCATGTACATTTCTAGGTAACAAATATTTTTCTTGCAATATACCATCAATTCGATATCTGATTCTCACATTTTCCTCTTGAGGTTCAATATGAATATCAGACGCTCGAGCTTTTAGAGCATACTCCAAAATAGTTGACACTATTTTAGCTACAGGAGCCTCAACTGCTACTTTGTCTCGTGCTTGCTTGGCCACCAACTCATCAACCTTTCTCTCATCAAGTGCTTTGTTTACTTCCGAAGTTATACTTTTTTCCCGAATATATTTTTCTTTTATAAAACTAGTTATTTGTTTTTCTGTCGACATCCCAGCACTAATTTTGAAATTAGTTTTCATTTCCAAAAACTCAAGCGTCTCCAAATCCAACGGATTAACCATTGTTACATACAAAGTTTTGGTTTTTGGATCCAAGCGATAGGGGACTAGATTGTATTTTGAAGCCACATTTTCTGAAACCAAACTCAAAGCCTCAGGAGAAAAACCAATATTTTCCAAATCAACATATTCTACTTTCAAAAATTTTGCCTTAGCCTTTACCAAATCTTGATCAGACACCAATCTCAATGCTCTAATAATTTCTTCTTCAGATTCTCCTGTTTTCAATTGACGTAAATTTATTTCCTCAACTTTTTTTTCATCAATCAAACCATCACCTTTCAAAACTTCTTTTAAATTCTTATATATTTTTTGATTTAAATCGGTCATAATACTATATTCATAGTACAGTTTTTTTTATAGCAACACAAGAAAATGAATCTTTTTCCATCAACCCTTTTTAATTCGTCAAATTTAAATCTAATTCAACCCCATATAGATCAAATTTGCCAACAATTAAACAACATCATTAACCCCAACAATCCAGATATTTTTGTAATCGATCAAAATACTGGTTGGACAATCGAACTAACTAGGGTTTTAAAAACCTGGTTATCCAAAAAACCCTTCAATCATCAAAACAAAATTGTCATCATTTATCAAGTTGACCAATTCAACCAAGAATCCCAAAACGCACTTTTAAAAAGTATAGAAGAACCAGGCGAAAACAACTACTTTATACTTACTTCCAACAAACCATCAAAAATTATCAATACTATTATTTCTCGCTGTCTTGTAATCAAAATTAAAAATGATTTTTTTTCACTAGAAAAATCAAAACCAATTATTTTTAGCGATCAAACAAAAACAAATTTACTCCAAAGCGAATCTTTGAGCAAAAAAAAAGAAGAAGTACTACCATTTCTAAAAAACCAATTAAAAATCTATCAAAAATTAATCTTAAAAACCCCAACCAAACAAAAATCTCAAATTATCCAAAAAATTCTTAAATCAATCCAAATGATCGAAGCCAATGTCGACCCTCATTCCGCCCTCGATTATTTGTTTTTACCTTAGTTGATTAACCAAAAAAACTGACTAGCTGAGTTACTATTGTATCTCCGCATTATTCCCTTAACAATTTAGAAATTAATGATATAATCTCACCAACTATGTTCTCTCCTGTTTTTACGATTAATAATCAAATTCTAAAAAATATCGGTAATATAGAAGCCGCCAAGGCAATCATTGACGAGGCGCCACTTATCCCTGCTTACGAGAAACAATTTCAACAAGAAGCAATTGTCAGAACAGTCCATTATGGCACTAGGATCGAAGGGAACGATTTAACCTTCCAAGAAGTTGCCCGACTTGTCGAAGGACATCAAATTTCTGCCGGTGAACGTGATATTCAAGAAGTAATTAATTATCGAAACGTTATGTCATATCTTGAAGAACTTTGGTCGCTTTATGATGCCGCTATGCCTCTACCAGAAGAAAAAAACACTGAAAATTTAGGTAAAAACCGACCCTTTTTTTATAGTGAAACCATCATAAAAAAAATTCACACCCTAACTACCACTAAAATTATTCCTGATTCTGAAACTGGTAAATATCGTCATCAACAAGTAGTTCTAAAAAACACCCGAACCGGAGAAATTGCTCATCGACCTCCACCAGCCATTGAAGTTCCATATTTAATGACCGATTTAATCGATTGGTTAAACAATCCAGAATCAGAAGATATTCATCCAACCATCAAGTCAGCCATCAGTCAATATATATTAGTTGCCATCCATCCTTTTATTGAAGGTAATGGCCGAGTCTCTCGAGCTTTTGCTATGTTACCACTTTATGCCCAAGGTTACGACATTCGTCGTCTTTTTTCTATGGAAGAATACTTTGATCGTAATGCCGAAGATTATTACAATAGTATCCAAAACACTCATCTTTTATCATCAGATATTTTTAAACGAGATCTAACAAATTGGATAAACTATTTTACCCAAGCTCTTTCGATTGAATTGTCTCGAGTCAAAGAAAAAGTTCAATCTCTCTCACGAGACATCAAACTCAAACAAAAACTAGGTGGCAAGCAAGTCCACTTAACTGAAAGACAAATTAAACTAGTCGAATACATGCAACAATTTGGTGGTCTTCGAATGCCCGATGCCCAACAACTTTTACCCATGGTATCCGACGATACCATTTGGCGCGATCTCAAAAAACTAGTCGACAGTGGTGCTGTCGAAAAACGCGGCTCCACCAAAGGCGCCTACTATTGTCTGGTAAATATTTAGTATGATTACTCTCGACTCCCCTGAGCTCAAAAATACTTCTCCCGAAAAACTTGGTGAAATTTTAATCGAAGCCAAAAAAGCCTATTACACTAGTGGAAAACCCATTATGGATGACGCCACCTACGATACTCTTGAAGAAATTTTACACAAAAAACTTCCTTATCATCGGATTTTTACCAAGGCTGGTCACACAAACTTCGACACCGGATTTGACAAAAAACACCATGTTATGCCCATGGGCTCACTCAACAAAGTTAATATTTTTGATAATTTAGTTCATTATTTTGAACTTAAAAAAATTCCCCCAAAAACCGAATTGGTAGTTCAACCTAAATGCGACGGTATTTCTCTTGAAATAATTTATAAAAACGGTCAACTAATCGAAGCCATAACTCGCGGTGATGGTTTAGTCGGAGATGTAATTACCCAAAATGTGGTCAAAATGAAAAACGTAGTAATGAGTTTGTCAAACCATCTTTCCGGTTCTGTGAGATGTGAAATAGTCATGCTTGAAAAAGATTTTCAAAAAATCAATCAACTTTCTGAAGAAAAATATTCTAACTCTCGTAATGCCACTTCCGGTATTTCTCAAAGATTAGATGGCAAATATTCAGAATATTGTAGTCTATATGCAGTCGACTTATTTTGTAGAAACGGCATATATGGAGTCTCTACTGAAAAAAATAAAATCGATTTTTTACAAAAGCACGGTTTTGTCACCGTTGAAAATATTTGTTGTTCAAATTTTTCAGACATCGAAAAAATCTATCAACAATTTTTAAATAAAAATAGGGGAGAGTATCCTTTCGAAATTGATGGATTAGTCATCAAAATTAATAACCTAACAATCCAACATCAATTGGGAGTAAAAAACAATCGACCCAAAGGTCAATTAGCCTATAAATTTCCCGCCAGAACCAGCCAAACCCGAATTGTTTCGGTCAATTGGCAAGTTGGTCCTATGGGAACAATCACTCCAGTTGCTCAAATCGACCCTATTGAAATTTCTGGCGCCATTATCACTTACGCTTCGCTGGCCAACTACGATTTAATCAAAGAAAAAAATATTAACATCGATGACATTGTCAAAATTCAACGAAGAGGAGACGTTATTCCTCATATCGAAAACGTGATTACCAAGGTTACCCCCAATCACATAATTGCCCCAATTAATTGCCCTTCATGCGGTACCAAACTAATTCAAGAAAACAAATTTTTAAAATGTCCCAATATCCAAAAATGTCCTGCTCAAATTCTTGGTTCCCTCAAATTATTTTGCGACACTCTAGATATTAAAGGTCTCTCCAACAAAACCATTTCCAAACTTTATAATTTAGGATTAATAAAACTACCTGGTGATTTTTATAATTTAAAAGTTTCTGATTTTGAAAATATTGCTGGCCTTGGAACCAAATCAGGTACCAATATTATTCGTGAAATTCAAGCCAAAAAAACTTTATCTCTTAAACAAGTTTTGGATGCTGCCATTATTCCTAATTTCAGTACCCAAAGAATTATTCAAATTATCAACTCTGGCTTTAACACTCCAGAAAAAATTTTTAATATTTCTATCCCTCAACTCGAATCTTTGCCAGGAATTCAAATCACTCTAGCTCAAAAAATTTACCAAGGTATCCAAGACCGTCACGATTTTATCGAATCAATATTAGGCAATGTTGTTATTCATAAATCAAAAATCTTAAATCGTAAATCAGAAATTTTTGGAAAGAATTTTGCCATTACCGGTACTCTCTCTGTTTCCAGAAAAGAGTTAGAAAACAAAATAATTTCTTTAGGAGGAAAAATAGCAACCACAATAACCTCAAACACAGATTATTTAGTAACCAATAAACCCCACAAAGACGGAGCTAAATTTGTCAATGCCAAAAAATTAGGCACTAAAATCATTTCAGAACAAGAGTTCAATCAATTAGCAGTCTAAAAGTTTGACTGCTAACTTTGCTTTAAAAAAATATTTTCCCAACACTTAGGATATATATAACTATCAAAATATTATATTTAATATCATTAGATATCTTTATACTATTATATATATCTATATATATTACAAACGCTATTACTGTCGGGTGTTAAAATAAACCAATGAAACTTATAGTTGGACTTGGTAATCCAGATCAAAAATATCAAAACACTCGCCATAATTTGGGTCAAAAAATAATTATTGATTATGTCAAAAGTAATTATAATTCATCATTTCAAGAAAAAAGATCTTTGTCAGCCAAGATTTTTGAAATAGGAGAGAGTGGTGACAAAAAAATCTTAGCCATCCCTACCAACTACATGAATAATTCCGGAATTACTGTTCAAAAAATTTCACAATACTATAAAATTACCCCCTCAAATATTTATATTATCCACGACGATCTAGATTTATCAATAGGAGACTACCGAATCCAATTTGACCGAAGCTCAGCTGGTCATAATGGTATTAAATCAATAATAGAAAATTTAGGCACCCAACAATTCCATCGAATACGAATTGGAATTAGCAAAACCACCGAGAATACTTCTACTGAAGATTATGTTTTAAAACCTTTTTCAAAACCAGAATCGGTTATAATAAAATCTCTCATTCCAAAAATATTTGAAGAAATTTCTCAAATTATTTCGGGCCCATAGTCTAGTGGTAAAACATCTCAGTCGCACTGAGTCGTCGGCGGTTCAAGTCCGCCTGGGTCCAC
>CAYXLS010000022.1:0-10088 GCA_964464785.1 uncultured Gammaproteobacteria bacterium
AAAATGGCTGGGTTGATACTTTTAGAGTATTTAATAAAGAAGGCGGAAATTATAGTTGGTGGGATCAAATCACTAGAGCAAGAGAAAGAAATGTGGGTTGGAGAATTGATTATTTTTTTGTGGATAAATCACTAAAAAAGGATTTAAAATCGGCTTTTATTATGCCAGAGGTTGAAGGTTCGGATCATTGTCCGGTGGGGATAGAAATAGATTTATGATTTAAGATTTACGATTTAGGAATAAAACTAAAACAAGAAATATTTGGTTCCCTCTTTTTTGAGCCAGAGGTTGTTAGATTTATAATCTGGATCGTAGATAGATAATTGATTCCAAAAAACACTTGAGTGATTTTTGATTTTCAAATGATTAAGTTCGTGGAGTAAAATATGGCGAAATTTATCAGGAGGAAAAAATATTATTTGCCAATTAAAATTTAAGTTGCCTCGAGACGAACAGGATCCAAAACGAGAACTTTGGTTGCGGACAGTAACCTTATTAAGATTAAAATTATGTTTTAATCTTAATAAATCTAATTCCTCTTTAATAAGTTTTAAAGCTAGAGGCCGAAGTTTTTTTTCTAAAACGGCCCTGATATGTTTATTGGTATCTTTTGATATATTTACGTAAATTTTTTTATCCTGATTTGAGATAATTACTGAATCTCTTTGGGTGTTGATATATTGGAGCTGATAATCTTGATCTAAAATTGTTATTTTTTTAAATTTTTTAAATATTTTTTTTATAGGAACTTTTTTTGAGTGATAGATAATCCAATTTTGATTAGTTTTGATAAATCGATTGATAACAAATTCTGGGGTTAGCCGAGGGCAAGAAACAATAAATGACTTAGAAGTTTTTAGCTTCAATCTAAGGCCTAAAATTGATTTTCTGACAATTGAATAAGAATATTTTTTCCCGCCTAAATAAATTGTGGCCATGTTACCTATTTTAAAGCAAAAATGTTATATTTATCTTATGAAGGTTGTTTATGTTGGAGCTGACCATAGAGGATTTAAGTTGAAAGATAAAATCGCTTTAGGATTAAGAGAGAAAGGTTTTATGATAACTGATTTAACCAAAAAGTATGATCCAAGCGATGACTATCCAGATATTTCAATTGAACTTGGAGAAAAAATAGTTAAAGAGAAAGCATTGGGAATTTTGGTTTGTGGGTCAGGAGCAGGGATAACAATTTCTGCTAATAAAGTTGATGGGGTAAGGGCGGCTTTGGCAATGAACAAAAAACAAGCTAGAAAAGTTCGGGAAGACGACGATGTTAATGTTTTGTGTTTATCGACTGATTTTGTAAATGATGAAGATAATTTGGAAATTGTAACTGAATTTTTGGAAGCAATATTTATGACTGAAGAGAGATTTATCAGAAGAATCAACAAAATTAAAAAATATGAAAATTCTAAAATCAGTTGAAGATATAAATCAAAACACAAATGTAATTTTGAGAATGGACACTGACTTGCCTATTGATGAAGGAAAAATTTTGGATAATAGTAGACTAAAAAAAAGTATTCCAACGATTAGGTATTTACTGGAAAAAAATTGCAAAATTGCAATAGTAGGACATCTTGGTCGCCCCGCTGGTTTTGATGAAAAATTATCTTTAAGACCAGCATATTTAGAATTGATGCAATTGTTAGAAATTGAGGGCCAAAACACATTGGCTAGTGTTTTTTTAGATGACATAAAAAACGAATCTAAGTTATCTTTGGCTTTTGAAAATAATCAAATAGTTTTTGTGGAAAATATAAGATTTTGGGAAGAAGAAGAAAAAGGAGAAACAAGGCTTTTTGAAGTTATAAGGAAATTTATATCAGTTTATGTAAACGATGCTTTTGCCGTTGCCCATCGAAACAGTGCTTCAGTAATAATTCATCGGGAAATGGAAACTTATTATGGTTTTAGTTTTATGGAAGAAGTAGAAAAAATTAGATTTATTTTGGACACAAAGGAAAAACCGTTAACTATAATTTTGGGAGGAGCGAAGGAGGACAAACTAAAGTATTTAGCAGAACTAGAAAAAATTGCTGATAAAATATTGGTGGGAGGAAAACTCCCCAAGTTTATCAGCCTGTCAGCTAATCAGCCTATCAGTAATAAAGTTTTAGTGGCGAAATTAAGAGAGGATAGGCTGGACTTAAGTAGTGAAGATATCCAAAATTTTATTGAAATAATAAGTAATTCGAAAACAATAATTTGGAGCGGTGCTATGGGATTTTATGAATCGTTAAATTCACGTAATGGCACTGAAAAAATTGCTATGGCGGTGGCAAATACAGAGGCAAAAAAGATTATTGCGGGTGGAGACACTGGAGCGTCGATAAAAAATTTAGGGCTTAAAGATAAAATTGATTTTGTCTGCTCAGGTGGTGGTGTAATGTTGGAGATGTTGGTAAAAGAAGATTTGCCGGCATGGGTTTAGTTAATTAGTTTATCAGTAACTCAATTTGTCAGATAACAGATGTTAAATAAATAGTATAAAATGAAATTATGAAAGAAAATAAAAAAATAAAAATTGGAATAAATGGATTTGGGAGAATTGGGAGCGTAGCTTTGAGAGCAATATTAATGGAAAAATATGATGTAGAAGTCGGGGCGATAAATACAATTAAGTATGAAATGGAAACTTTTGCAATGCAATTTAAATACGATTCGGTGTATGGTCGTTTTCCGGCAAAAATTAGCTATGAAGAACCGCAAAAATCAGGTGAAATTGGGAGATTGGTTGTTGGAGATAAAATAATCCCCTTTTTGAGCGAAATGATCCCTTCAAAAATAAACTGGAAAGACTACGACATTGATGTGGTGCTTGAGTGTACTGGAGCTTTTACTGACGATAAAGCGTTGGATCATTTAAAGGGTGGAGCAAAAAAGGTAATAATTTCGGCTCCAGCAAAAGATACTAAGATTCCAATTTATATTCTGGGGGTTAATGATACTGATTATAATAATGAAAAATTAATATCAAATGGATCTTGTACTACAAATTGCGTAGCACCAATTGTGAAATTGATTGATCAAAAAATTGGTTTTCAGGAAGGGACTTTGACGACAATTCATGCCTATACGACCAACCAAAATATTGTTGATGGTAGTGGTAAGGACCCAAGAAGAGCCAGAGCAGCAGCAATAAACATCGTGCCAACATCAACAGGAGCAGCTGAAGCAGTAATTGCTTGTTATCCAGAAGCAAAAGGTAGATTTGGAGGAACGGCAATCCGAGTTCCAGTAATTTGTGGTAGTTATTCTGATTTAACATTTAAACTGGTAAGAAAATCAACTGTGGAAGAAATTAATTCAATATTTGCTGACGCTAGTATGACACCTGAATTGGTCAGTAAATTAAAAGTATCTTATGAACCATTGGTATCTTCTGATATTTTGGGGAATAGTGCTTCTTGTGTTATTGATGCTCGAATGACTAAAGTAATATCAGATGATATGGTAAGTATTGGGGCTTGGTACGACAATGAATATGGTTATAGTTGCCGGCTAGTAGAAAACGCCATTGCGATATGCAAGTAATTCCGACAATTTTAGAAAAAAACTTTACTCAAGCCCAAGATAATATTTTGGCAGTTAAGGATTTTTTTAAATGGATTCAAATAGATGTAATTGATGGAACTTTTTCTTTTGGAAAAACTTTTGAACTTGAATTGATTAACAAAATAACTCAGGTAGAAAATATCTTGTGGGATGTTCATTTAATGGTTAAAGAACCAAAAAATTGGATTAAAAAATGTGATTATATAAATGCTAGCCGAATTACTGGGCAGGTTGAAATGATGTCGGATAAATATAATTTTATAAAAACTATAAAAGATATGGGAATTGAGGCTGGATTGGCTTATGATATTGAGACTAAAATTGACGACATTCCCCAAGAAGTTGATTTGGTTTTATTATTGGGTCGTAAAGCTGGATTTGAACCAAAACCCTTTAATCAATTAATTTTTGAAAAAATAAAAAAACTTATTCAAATTAGACAAGAAAAAAGGCTGAATTTTAAAATTGGAGTTGATGGTGGAGTAAATCAGGAAAATATTGGTCATCTTAAAAATGAAGGTGCAGAGATTGCTTATTGCGGAGGAGCAATATTTAATGGTATTGTTGAAGACAATATAAAAAAATTAGAATATGCTAGCGAAAACTACTAAAATAATAAAAAAAGTGGCAATTTTTGGAGATGCTATGGCAAAAAAAAATGATCAACATTTTATTGATGCCTACAACACCTCAAAATTGTTGGCTCAAAACGGCTACACGATTGTTAATGGTGGAGGTGGGGGGGTAATGTTGGCGGCAACTTTGGGGGCAAAAAGCGGAGGAGGAAAAGTTGAAATTGTAGTGTTGGACCCCAAAAATAAACCAACAAATTTTGAAGGATATAATAAAGAAAATCATGATTTAGCGGATAAAATTTATACAACTTTGAATTATCCAGAAAGACTTAACAAATTGATAGAAGTGGGCGAAGCATTCGTAATTTTTAATGGAGGTGTAGGAACTTTATCAGAAATTGGTTTATGTTGGCAAATGGCGAAGTTTGATTTTGGACATCATGAACCTTTAATATTTTTTGGAAAAGAAATGAATAGTGTAATTGACGAATTGGTGAAATCTCTTAACTATGACCCTATAGAAAAAAAAATGTATGAAATTGTGTTGACGCCAGAAAAGGTATTAAAAACAATTCAAAATAGAAAAGGTGATGGCGAAATCGAAAAAAAAGGATTGTTTAATAAATTGGTGGATTTGTTTAATTAGCCAGTTGTGGTTGAGAGTTGTATTTAATTATTAGAGGAATAATTTCTTGATTAATTATTTTAGTATTGGTTACGGTTAATTTTATAATTTCTGATTTGGAAGTTTCTGAAGACCAATTTTGATCAAAAACAAAATTACCCAATGAGTAATATATTGGTTTTTGAAGATAAACTTCTTTTAGTTGTAACACATGGGGATGGTGACCATGAATAATGTCGGCACCAGCATCGACTAATTGGTGAGCCAAGTCAATTCGCCACTGCTCAGGGCTAGGTAAATATTCGTTTCCCCAATGTAAAGATACTATTAACCAATCTACTTGATAATCATACTTTTTTATCAAATTAATGATAGTCTCGGGTTTCAACTTGGGGTTAGTAATAAAATCAAAGCCCAAAAAACCAAAATTTATTCCATTGATTTCTTTTTTTAAAAACTCAGTATCTTCAAGGTGAGAGTAAAAATAACTTATTTGATAATCATTTAAATAATTTTTTGTTTGAGAAAAACCATTTATACCATAATTAAAAATATGATTATTGGCTAGATTTAAAATAAATTTATTTTTAGAAAGGTGTGGTAAAAATCTGGAGTCTCCACAAAAAGTAAAGGTTCCGGTTTCTCCTCTAGGACAATCTTTAATAATTGGACTTTCGAGGTTGGCCAAATTGAAATCATTTTGAAGCAGAATGTGATTAATTTCTTTAAAACTCCAAGAAAAATCATTTTTTGATCTGGCAATTGAAGTAATGTGACGGCCCAAACCCAAATCCCCCATTAGGCCAAAAACTACTGTAGATTGAGATGTTGGAGTTGCTATGGGGGGTGGTATTTGTTTTTGATAATTGATTTGAGGAGGATTTGGTTTTTTATCTTTTGGTTGAAAACTTAACCCAATTGCAATAGATAAACTAATTAAGAAACAAAGTAACAAATATTTAGTCTTCATAAACTTATTTAATATACATTTTTTTTGATAAACTAGAAACACATGCGATTTAAAACTATTTTATTACTAATAATATCAAGTTTATTTCTGGGTGGTTGTTCGTTGGTTTCAAGAAAATCAGCCATTGAGATTAATAGCTATCCAGTAGCAAAAGTTTTTTTGGATGGGAAAGAAGTTGGTATGACTCCTTACAAAAACAGATCTTTGTTGCCGCAAGAAGTGGAAGTGAAATTGATGACTAATGATTTGGAATGGTCAAAAAAAATAAAATTACAAAACAATATCAGTACTGTAGTGGATTGGGAGTTTGGGAAAGACAATAAAACTAGTGGTGGTTACATATTATATTTGGAAAAAACAGGAGATAAAAATAAAGCCGGTATTATGATAAATACAACTCCTGCTAAAAGTACGGTGGTAATTGATAACGAAGTAAAAGGTCTCTCTCCTATTCGAATTAGTAATATTGGTGAAGGTGATAAACATTTAGCACTTAGTTTTCCAAACCACAAGACTATCGACATATTTATGAAATCAGTGTTGGAATATCAATTAGTTGTTGATGCAATATTACCACAAGAAGAAATAATTGTTGAACCAGAAGAAGAAAAAACCGAAAGCATATCAACTGAAATTGGTAATATTTCCACTGTAAATATTAAAATTAAAGAGACTGAAACAGGCTGGTTACGGGTAAGAGAAGCAAGCTCGGGCGCGTCTAAAGAAGTTGCTAGAGTGGTTCCTGGTAAATCTTATCCTCTAATTGATGAAAATACTGATTGGTACAAAATTGATTTGGGTGAAGGGAAAAATGGTTGGATATCGGCTAGTTATGGCGAGAAAAGTGAATAAAAACACTGATAAACAATAAAAAAATACCCAAAAAAACATAGAATTTTTGGGAACTATTTAGAAAAAGAGACAAAATTCCTAAAATGAAACTAAAAAGCCAATAAAAGAGAGCAATAGAGCGGCGACTCCAACCACGACGAAGAAGTTGGTGGTGAAAATGTTGGCCATCACCAAGATAAATCGGTTGGTGCTTAAATAGTCTTCTGAGAATCGTGATAATACCATCAATCATGGGAACTCCCAGTAACAATATAAGCGTAGCCAATTTGGCTCCAGACAAAATTGCCAAAACAGCTAAAAAAAAGCCAGCTAAACTTTTACCACTATATCCAGGCATGATACTTTGAGGGAAAAAATTAAAAGGTAAAAATCCTAAATAAGCCCCACAAACTGCCCCTGAAAGTATGATAACTGGCCATTGAGTAATATCTGAAGAGTATTTGAGCCCGACAATTCCGATAAATATGGCAGAAATAGCGGTAAAACCGGGAAGTTGACCATCGACTCCAGTGGCCCAGCCAACAATATTCATGCACCAAATAATCCAAATTATGGCAAGAATGTCAGAAATTATCCAAATACTATGGGGTCCAAGAAAATTAAAATTAATTTTTAAAAAAGATAAATCAATGACTCCTAAACCAAAGGGGTTTGAAATATAGGCAATACCGATTCCAGAGCCAACTACAATTATGGCGGTAATTAAATTGGTAATTAAACGAAATTTGGGACTAATATCTTTGATGTCATCCCAAACTCCAATAATTAAACTAAAAAAAGAAGCAATAATAATGCCGCTGAGATGTTTATCTAATGGTAAAAGTAACAAACAAGTTAAGATAATAGCAACAAAAATGGGGATTCCCCCACCCCGTGGGACTGGACTTGTTGCAGTAGCATTTTTGGTTTTTTTATTTTTAACTAAAGGATCTTCAACCCAACCTCGAAAAATAAAATACTTTCTGGTTAGAGGAGTAACTATTAAAGATATTATTAGAGAAATTAAAATCGAGAAAAAAAAATTTGCCATAACTTTAACTAGATTACTAGATAAATAATCTTAAGTAAGGTTATTAAAAAAAACAACGAAATAATTAAAGAGGTGAATATTAATAGCTTTGATAATAAAATATTTTTTTGGGAAAAACCTATGGCAAATAAATGGTTCACTAAAAACAAAACTATTGAAAGAGTGGGAATAATAAACAAAGTTGAGGCTGAAACAAGTTGCGACTCACCCCAAGGAAGAGAATAGTACAAAGGGACTTGTTGGGGCAGGTTACTAAATTGCCAAATTAGAACGAAAAGTTGGATAGCTACAAAGACTAAATTCCAACGGAAAAATTTACTGTTTAAACTTTGTTGCCAAAACTGACCCAAATGAGCAATCGGTGTAAAAATCTTTTGCAAAAATGACATATTTTTTTAAAATTATTTGTTAAAAATATATAAAACTAGATAATTCATTATAACCGTTAATAAATTAAGTTATTTGGTGGCTTTTTTGTTGGTGGTTTTATATACAAGCCCCTTACCCAAAAAAAGCCGAGTATGAGATTGAAGCCCTGGTAAAACCGACATAGTCAAGGTGGCAATTGGCATAAATGGCCATTGAAGAATATTTTTTATAATATTGAAAAAACCTTTTTTTTGACGATCAGGACGAAGTTTCCAATCTAGGATAATTAAAATTACCAGAGGGATTAAACAGATAGTGAGAATAATATTGGAAATTCTAGGAAGATTATAGCCAAATGTAGTCTGAAAAAATTTTGGGTTTAAAATTACTGGTAAAGAAGTCCCTAATGTCAAAATGAACCAATTACTTGACCAGATTAGATGAGTTTGAATAAGTTTAAAAATTCGTAAAGATCGAGTAAGTAGGGAGATTTCGGGATGATTTCTGGCTTGTTCGATAGCATAGGGGATATCAATAGCTCCCCAGGCGTGTCGGACACATTGGCTATAACGATTTTTTAAGGCAGAAAAATAATTTTTACCGTCTGGGGCGTCAACTATAGTTGGTAAAAAAATTGGTTCGACGGCTGCCTTGCCACCTGTGGTAAAAAAAGCTTGTAAAAAAATATGCCAATCTTCAGGAATCATATCAGGATCCCAATAGCCACTTTTATCAATTAGATGAAATGATGATGAATAGCAAGAATAGTTGAAAAATAAACCATCGGGTTCTTGAATGTTGGCTATATGAATTACATTTCCTAATACTCCAATGATACGAATTAAAAATGGTACCTGATTGATATTGTTATGCCAAAAAATAGGTGATTGCCAAAACCGCTGATACCTAAATGGGTTAGAGGAAAAACTGTAAGTTAGGGCTGCAAAGTAATTTGAATTGAATAAAGTGTCAACGTCACAACTTGTCAGGGTTAAATGATTAATATCAAACCCGCCTGTTGGACGGTCAGGGTTTTTGGTATCAATAAAATGCTTTTTAAAATATTGAGCAGCATATCTTTCGTTACTGTGTTTGCCGGCGGTTTCTCCAGGGATATTTGATGGGTGTTCAGTAAAAATTAAATTACCAAATACGTTTTTGTATTTTTGGGAAAAATAGTCAATAGTTTTTTGGTTGTTCTCTTTTCCGGCTCTTTCTTCTTGTCCCAAAATAATATGAATCTTTTTTAAACTAATTTGTGTCTGAGCAGCTAAACTACTGATAGCCATTTCAATAACTTCAACAGGTTCTTTGTAAGAAGAAATAATTATTACATGATTAATTTGGTTATATTTTAACCAAGATGAACGAAAATTTTGTTGAAATAATTCTTGCCAATCTGTACTTTTGGCTTTTTTAATCTTAAAGTATCCAACACTAGCTAAGATAGCCGATTTAAATGATTGATAAAGCCAAAAGATTAGAAAAGCGATGACAAAATAAGCGACTGTTTTGGGTAAAAAAATTGACCCCCAAATAGGGAAAAGAATGGTTGACCAAGCAAAAAAACCGGGGATCATTTCCCAAAGACGATAAATTTTTGATTTTTTATTAATCATTGGCTAAGTGTGATTATACCAAGAACGATGGTTTTTAAGATAGAATATGATTATGGGAGTAAAATTGGCAGTAAAAAAAACAATAAAATATGCTAATAGTTTTGCCAGCCATATAAACGCAAACGAGATAAAAAAAAGACTGATATCAAAAAATATATACCCAAAAAAACAAATTGAAAAAGAAATTTATGAACTAGGTTGGAATAACAAAAAAAATAAGTGGAAAAAGATAAAAATAGTCAAAGCAAATAAATTGGCATCTTTAATAAAAAATAAATTTAGAGAAATTCTATTTTTGGGAATTTCTGGATCAGTGGCGACAGGTCATCCCAAAAAGAACGATGATATTGATTTGTTTATTGTTACAAAATCTAATACTTTGTGGAAAAATAGATTATTTTTGAGATGGTGGATACATCAAAAAAAAATTCCACATCGAAAATTTAATAAAAAAGAATCGGGAAATCAATTTTGTTTTAATTTGTGG
>CAYXLS010000023.1:0-614 GCA_964464785.1 uncultured Gammaproteobacteria bacterium
ATTCTCCTTTTTTACATTCTGGACATTTTTCTCCAGTACTCTCTGTCTCCACTTTAACCCTCTCTCCATCTTTTTCAGCTAATTTTATCTCCTTTTCAAATTTTTTCCAAAAAATTTTCATCATTTCTTTCCAATTCCACTTACCCAAAGCTATTTCATCCAAATCTCTTTCCATTTCTGCCGTAAAAGGTAAAGATAAAATATCTTCAAAATTCTTCACCAAAAATTCATTAGTTGCTTTGCCTAAAACTGTCGGATAAAATCTGCCTTCCTCCCTCTCGACATACTGCCTCATAATAATAGTCGAAATAATTGGGGCATAGGTACTTGGCCTGCCAATTCCTTGTTTTTCTAAACTTGACACCAAACTAGCATCGCTATATCTTGGCATCGGATTTGTCTTATTTTCTAAATTCCATATTTTTTTACTTTTAATTTTTTCTCCTATTTTTAAATGTGGCAAAATTTGATCTTCATGTTTTTCCCCATTGATTTTCAAAAATCCATCGAATAACATTCTTACTCCTTTAGATTGAAAAATACTGTTCTTGTCTACCCCGCCACTGCTGGGGTTGGAAAAATCAATCGTCGTGTTTTCTATCTTTGCACTTGCT
>CAYXLS010000023.1:624-10048 GCA_964464785.1 uncultured Gammaproteobacteria bacterium
CCTTTTCCAAATTAATTCATACAATTTTATTTCTCTAGAATCAGCCCCACCAATATCTTTCACTGTTACCCTAGTTGGTCTAATCGCCTCATGAGCTTCCTGTGCATTTTTACTATTATTTTTATAAACCCTCACCTTTTCTGATAAATACTCTAATCCATATTCTTTTTCTATATATTTTCTAAACTCATCAATTGCTTTTTGGGATAGATAAACCGAATCAGTCCGATGATATGTAATCAACCCTTTTTCATAGAGTTTTTGCGCCACACTCATAGTTTGTTTCCCTGACCAACCCATTTTTCTAGCCGCTACCTGTTGTAATTTTGAAGTAGTAAAAGCCGGTAACGGCGATCTTATCGTCTCTTTACCAACAATATTTTGAACCACAAAATCCCTATCAAGTGATTTAATAAACTTATCAACTTCACCTTTTTGTTTGAAAATTGACTGTGTATAGGTATAATCACCATCAAATAATTTTATTTTTGTATACAAATTAACACTTTTACCATTAATCTTCATCAAATTAGCACTAAATTTTTCTCCTCTTTCAAAATCAGCCCCAACACTAAAATATTTTTCCGCTTTAAACGCCTCTATTTCTTTTTCTCTCTCACAAATCAATCTCACTGCCACCGATTGAACCCTACCCCCAGACAATCCTCTTCTTACTTTTCTCCATAATATCGGTGATAAACTATAGCCCACCACCCTATCCAACACTCTTCTAGCCTGTTGAGCATTTACCAAATCCATATCAATATTTCGGGCTTCTTTTAATGCTTCTTCAACAGCCTCTTTAGTAATTTCATGAAAAGTTATCCTACTAATTCTATCTTTCAATTTTTTACTCCTATCTTTTGACTCTAATATCCATTTTACATGCCAAGAAATTGCCTCTCCCTCTCTATCAGGATCAGACGCCAACAAAATAGAATCAGCTTCTCGACTAGCCTTAATCAATTCTTCCACAACCTTCTTTTTTTTACTATCAATTTCATATTCCACTGCAAAGTCATTTTTCATATCAACTGCCATTTTATTTTTGGGTAAATCTCGTATATGACCAATTGTAGCTATCACCGTATAGTCTTTCCCCAAATATCTACCAATTGTCCTAGCCTTAGTCGGCGACTCTACTATTAACAAATTTTTCATCTTGTTCATTGTGTTCTATCTTATCACTCCTTGTCAAGCAACCAAAAATTATTCATACACCACTTTTTTGTTTTTATCATACCTAGGTACCAATGTTTCCGGTTCGTTAAACCATTCCTTTAATATATCTCCAACAATTGGAGCTGCTACATCAGACCCCTCTCCACCTCTTTCCAACATCACCGTAATTGAAATTTGAGGATCATCTGCTGGGGCAAAAGCCGTCAACCAAGCATGGGTATCCTTACTGCCATCACCAACTTCTGCTGTTCCAGTCTTGCACGCTATCTCGGTCTTAAAATTAAAAAGAGGCCAAGCAGTACCATTAGTCTTACAAGCTAACTTCATCCCTTCAACCACAGTTTTCCAATTTGTATCTTTAATCCCAACACTAACACACTCAACTTTTGTATCTTTCAAAATACTCATCTTACACTTTTTCCCTCTATTAGCAATAATATTCGTCATTAGATTAACTTGAAGCGGAGTAACATCCAAATCTCCCTGTCCTATAGCCAAATGATAAGTATTACCCAAATACCAAGGCTCCCCTTTAGTCTCTCTTTTCCATTTATCATCTGGCACTACCCCTTCAACCTCACCCTTAATTTCAACCCCAGTTTTCTCTCCATAACCAAACTTAAGTGCCCAACTTTTAATTCTATCTACCCCCAACAACTCTCCTAATTTATAAAAAAAGATATCATTTGATCTTTTTATCGCAGTTACAATATTTAACCATCCATCAGTTTGACCTCTCTTAGTCCACAACCAATTATTATAAGAATAGTCACCGACTCTTAACACCCCAGTATCTTCAATCAAGGTTTCCTTTTCTATTACTCCACTTTCCAAACCAGCTGTCGATAATACTATTTTAAAAACTGAGCCTGGGTGATATCTTGCTGAAATTGCTCTGTTCACCATTGGAAAATCATTTTTATTATCCAGATAATCTTGAATTTTTCTATTATCTTGATCAAAAGAAAAGACATTAGCATCATAAGCTGGACTTGACACCATACTAATTATTTTTCCAGTTTTTGGTTCACTTATTATTACCACCGCTTTTTTACCATTCAATAATTTATATATCTTATCTTGCCAATAGGCATCAATTGATAAATTAATATCATTTTTAATCTCCGGCTCTTCTCTCCCCAACTCTCTAATATAGTTTCCCAAAGCATCAACCTCTACTAATCTTTTTCCATTTTTGCTTCTAATATCACAATCTAAAAAATCTTCAATTCCACCCCTGCCTACCACATCATTTCCGCCCAATACCATTCCACATTTTTGGTTTCTTATCTCAATGTCATTTATTTTCCCCACATATCCAGTTACCATCGACATTGATTCTCCATAAAGGTATTGCCTTTTTACCTCAAAAGCCAAATCTTTACCCTCAAATCGATAACCATCAAAATCACCCGAATCTTTATAAATCTTATTACCGTCTTCCAACCTAAAATATTGGTAAACACTTTTAGCCACTACTCTTCCTTTTCTATCTAATATTTCTGCCCTTGCTGAAGGAATACTACTTTCAACAATCTTATTTTCTCTGGCAATCTCTCGATAATATTTCCCTCTAATTAAACTCAATTTAAACAAATTAACCGTCAAAATTGACAAACTTAAAATCAATCCAAACTTTAACAACCAATATTTCCATGAATTTTCGTCTTCCTCTTTCATTATTATTTAAGTATTGATACTAATTTTACTTGTTTCAACAAATTTTTATTTTCTATCAATTGACCACATCCTTTGATCACTGCCAATCCTGGCTCAGCAGCCACTCTAGTGCAAATCTTTGTTTCAGATTCAATCATATCTGCTAGACCTCTCACTCTTGCCCCATTGCCCACTAATAGTATTCCTTTTTTTAAGATATCTTCCATCAATTCAGGTGGAGTTTCATCCAACACTGACGATATTAATTTGATAATTTTATTCAATTCTAAGGCTATTGCCTCTTCAACTTCACTTGAAATTATCTTTATAGTCTTTGGTAAACCTGTTTCCAAGTCTCTTCCTCGTATCAGTCCATTCTCTTCATTACCAATTTTTAATTTTTCCGCAGTATTTGGTCCGATTAATAATCCATATTTTAACCGAATATAATTAATCAAGGCATTATCCAACTCTAACCCAGCAGTTTTTATCCCTTTACCTACTACCACCCCTCCCATAGAAATTACACTCACTTCAGTTTTTCCCCCACCAATATCAACTATCACCAAACCCGAAACAGCATCGATTGGTAAATTTACTCCAATTGCCGCCAAAATAACTTCCTCTATCAAAGTTACCCTTTTGGCACCTGCTGCTATCATCACTGATCTAATAGCTCGTTTCTGAACTTGATTAATAAAACTAGGCACCCCAACAATTACATTCGGTTTGAAAATTTTAGGATATTTTGATGGGACCTCATAGACCAATTTCAAATAATAAGATATTAAACTTTCCAACCCTTCCAAGTCAGAAATTATGCCGTTTTTTATTGGGCTTACCACCTCAATCTGTTTTGGCTCCCTATTCCACATCATTTTTGCTTTGCTTCCATAAGCAATTGGCTTTATATCTTTTAATTTTGGAGCCGATAACCCAGTCCATCGCTTCTTTTTTTGTCTAGCAATCATGGTCGGTTCATCAATAACAATTCCTCTATCTTTTAAATAAATTAATGTATTGTTTGTACCTAAATCAATCCCAATATCCCAACTAAACAAACTAGTCAAATCAAAAAACTTATTTTTAACCTTTACAAAAGTCTTCACCATAAAATTATAACAACTTAAGCTCACTTTTGGGTTACAATAAAGTAATCTCATGAAAAATTTTTCAAAAATAATTAAATATTTCTACCTCACTCTCTTTTTTATTACTCCACTTATCTTTACTCTTTTCAATTCAGAGCTCTTTGAAATGCCCAAAATGTATTTTGTCTACATTATCACCACCTTGATAACTTTTTTCCATTTAATTAATTGGATAAATGGGAATACCCCACTTTTTAAAAAAAATTTTTTAAACATCTTCTTTTTATTATTTTTAGTTTCCCAAATCATTTGCACCTTAAACTCAATCGATATTCATACGTCTTTTTTCGGTTACTATTCAAGACTCAATGGCGGACTACTATCTATTTTATGTTTCTTTATTTTATATTTATTTCTACCCCCATATCTTGACAACAAACAAAAATCAAACATTATAAATGTTTCCCTAATTTCTGGTTTAATAGTATCTCTTTATGGAATTTTAGAACATTTTGGAATCGATAAAAATCTTTGGGTACAGGATGTCCAGTCTCGAGTATTTTCCACTCTCGGCCAACCCAATTGGCTTGCCGCCTACCTTTGTATCCTTCTACCATTGTCCCTTTACAAAATTCTAAACTCTCCAACCAAAAAACTTTCAACTTTTTACTTTTTACTTTCCAGTAGTTTTTATATTTGTTTGCTTTTTACCAAATCCAAATCAGGAATTCTTGCCACTATCATTTCTCATGTAATATTCTTTGTTTTTACTTTTTTTAGGAAAAATTCTCCCAAAAAATTATTAATTATTAATTATTCATTATTAATTTTTCTTTCTCTAATCATATCAAACCCTATCAAAGATATTGTCTTTTTTACCCAGCTAAATGCACCAGCTTTTGGCGAGCCCACAATCAACAATCTACCATCTACAGTCTTAATTACTCCCTCAAGCGATATTCGCAAAATCGTTTGGAAAGGCAGTCTCGACCTGTTCAAAAAATTTCCCATTCTCGGAACTGGTGTAGAAACTTTTGCCTATTCTTACTATTGGACCAGGCCTCTTGAACACAATCTCACCTCTGAATGGGATTTTTTGTACAACAAAGCTCATAATGAATATCTAAATTATTTAGCCACCACCGGAATTATCGGCTTTCTTCCCTATATAATTTTAATCCTTGCCACCTTACTCATACTAGTTAAAAATTATAAAAATTCGACATTAGAAATTAGAATTTTATCAATAGCCTTACTTAGCTCCTACTTTTCCATCCTCATCACCAATGGCTTTGGTTTTTCTGTAGTCATCACTTCACTTTATTTTTTCCTTATCCCTGCATTAATTAACAACGATATTCCAAATCACCCAACTAAACCACACCTTCGACTTAAGTATTTTATTCCCATTATTTCAATTATTTTTATTATCCTAGTCAAAAATATTATTTATTCTTACATGGCTGATATTTATTTTGCTAAATACGAATCTAAAAACAGCCACCAAGAATATCAATTAGCATATCAATATATATCTGAATCAGTTTCTCTTCGACCTCATGAACCAAATTATTTAATAAATTTTGCTACTGCTGCTGCCAAAATGGCCATTCTAACCAAGGAACAATTATATACAAACCAAGCCATCAATTATTCTTCCCAAGCTATAAAAATTTCCCCTGCCAATATCAATTACTATAAACAACAAGCTCAAATCTATTTTTACCTCTCTACTCTCAATACCCAATATTTCATTCAAACCGTTGAATCAATGCTTCAAGCTATCAACTTAGCTCCAACTGATGCCAAAATTCCCTACTCTTTGGGTCAATTTTTAGAATCAGCTCAACTTTTTGATGATGCTATCCGCTATTACCAACAAGCTGTCAATCTAAAATCAAATTATGACCATGCCTACTTTGCTATTGGGAAAATTTACTATGACCAAAAAAAATACGATTTAGCCAAAAAAAATCTCGAATTAACTCTTCAATACGCCCCTACCAATATCGAAGCCCAAAAATTTTTAGATGAAATTAATAATACTAATTTCATAAAATAGTATTACCCATAAATCACACTATCAATATCCACCTTAACCATCTCCTTCCCATTCCATCTAAAAAAATTTCCTCCCTCTTTTTTAATATAGTCAATAAACAATTTTCCCTCCAAATGGTCATATTCATGCTGCCAAACAATTGCCTCAAAACCGGCCAATTCTTTCCTATTTGAAATAAACTTTTGTCCTCTCAATTCTTTCCACTCAATTTCTATTTTAAAAAATCTTTTTACTGTCCCAAAAAAATCTGGAACCGACAAACAACCTTCCAAAAAATCTTCCTTGGCCGACGTAGCGTCAGTGTAGTCGGCTTTATCTTTTACTATCATTGGATAAACTCTCTCTCCGAATGTTTTAACAATCTTTGGATTAATATAAACCTCGACTTTTTTATCACTCTTCTTTATTCCAAAAAACCTTTTTACTATCCCCAATTGTATTGCTGCCAAACCAGCAGCATTTTCCCCCTTAATCAGCTCTTCTCTCAATATCTCTATTTGACTTAACAAAATATCATCAACTTGTTTTATCTCTTCAGAGACTTTCCTCAAAATTTTGTCTGGATAAACCAATATTTTCGTCATAAGGTATTTTAACAAATCAAACTGAACCTAAGATATAATCTATTTAACATTATGTAGAGATGTTTTGCAAAACGTCTCTACTATTAAAGCAACATGATAAACATTATTTTCTTTGGATCATCGGAATACTCAGTCATAATTATAAAAAAACTTTTAGAAATAAAAGACTTCTATGTTTCGGCTGTGGTCACTAAAATTGATAAACCTGTCGGTCGTGATCAAAAAATTATCCCCAATCCTGTTGCCCTTTTTACCAAACAACAAAAACTTAATCTTCTTCAAGTTGAAGAATTTACCCCCAATCTACGATCTATAATCTACAATCTAAAACCCGACATTGGCTTATGTGTCGCCTTTGGTCCACCCTATTTTGACCAAGAAATGATTGACCTTCCAAAGTATAAAATTGTTAATATTCATCCGTCCCCTTTACCCAAATATAGAGGTGCCACCCCAGGACCCTGGCAAATAATCAATAACGAAACTAAAAGTGCTGTTACCTTTTTCCAAATAGATACTCTCCCCGACCATGGACCAATAATTACTCAAATCCCTTTTGATATCACACCAATCGAAACCGCCCTAACTTTCTACAACAAAGCCTTCAATCTTGCCGCCAACAACCTTGCTACTATTCTTGGCTCTTATATCTTAAACTTGTCCCGCAACGGCGGGATCCTAACTCCCCAAGACCACACCCAAAAATCTTATTTCCCCAAATTTGACAAAGATAGTGCCCAAATTAATTGGGATTGGGACAATGAAAAGATTGGTCGTTTTATTCGCGCCCTTATTCCCTGGCCTATCGCCTGGACCTATATTATCGACCAAAAAGAAAACAAACTAAAAATGAAAATTTTCTCCTCAACTTATAACTTTAAACTTTCTACTTTAGACTTTAATGAAGTCCAAGTTGAAGGAAAAAAAAGAACATTTTGGCCCGAAATTTCCAAGTATTATTCAATCGATAGATCTAAAATTTAATTATTTTATCTCAAAATAATTTTAATAATTACCCTAATTTACGGACATATTTATAGACTATTTTTAATTTTATCGGTATTTATCATCATTAATCAATATCTGTTTTTCTGTTACCTTAGGCAAATTTTATTTAAATTTATTTATTAATTATCAAAATTATTTTTATAAATCAAACTACGTTTTTCCCATATAATGGGAAATATTTTAATTAAAAAAATTAAATATTTATCAAAAAACTTGCTTATACAAATTAAATATTACCCATATATTAGGCATTTTATTATTTGACAAAAAATCTAAAAAACTTTTAAATTAATATAAAGGAGGTAAACAAAATGCCAGTCAAAAAAAAGAAAGTAGTCAAAAAGAAAGTCGCCAAAAAAACTACCAAAAGAAAAGCTAAGAAAAAAGCAAAAAAGAAATAGTCAAATGTTTACTCAACAAAAAACGGTACTTAATTAAGTGCCGTTTTTTGTTGTTTAGCCTCTCGTTTTAAACTCTTAATACACTTAGCGCAAAAACTCCCGCTAATTTTATCTTCTCCAACTTTCAAAGATACTTTTTGAATATTAGCCTTAAAAGTCCTTGGAGTTCGATTCTGGGCATGTGATCGGTTTCGCCCGACAACAGTCCCCTTTCCACATAAACTACATCTTCTCATATTAGGGTATAATATCAGAACATCTAATTTTTTGAAATATGGAAAATATTATTATTCGATTAATATCATTTTTATGTCTGATTGTTGCCATTACAATTCACGAATTTTCTCACTCTTTGGCAGCCGACAAACTAGGTGACCCCACCCCTAGATCTTTTGGACGTCTAACCCTTAACCCTCTTGCTCACGCTGATCCACTTGGTACTTTTTTATTACCACTAATGAGCGCTTTTACTGGTGTCCCCACTATCGGTTGGGCCAAACCAGTCCCCATCGACCCTTTCAATTTTCGTCACCCAAAGCGTGACGAAATTATTGTCTCTCTTGCAGGACCACTGAGCAATCTCTCTCTAGCTCTTGTTTGTTCCTTTTTACTTCATTTTTTCTCACCCATATCTTTAGTCGGTAATATCTTTTTTTACCTTATTTTAATCAACGTCTCTCTTTTTATTTTCAATTTATTACCAATACCACCATTAGATGGATCTAAAATCTTCTTAAATTTACTTCCGCCACAATCATATGTCAAATGGTCTGAAGCTTTCGACCGTTATGGAATTGTCTTATTATTACTCTTTGTCTTTTTGCCAGTTAGCAATGGTCGAAGCTTAATCAATTTAATTATGTTTCCCACTATCAGATTTATTTTAAGCCTTTTTGGACTAATTTATTAAGATCTCCTACCATCTTTATAATCTCTTTTTGATTCATCCCGTGAACTTGTGCTCCTTGCTCCAAAGTTTCCATTCCCGCTGCCATACATCCAATACAATGAAATCCATAATCTTGCATCAATACCTGGCCAATTTCTGGGTAATTTTCCACCAAATCCCCAATTAAAATATCTTTAGTAATTTCTATTTTTTGTTTTTTCATAGAAATTATTATACCTCAAATATTTCTTCTAAAAATTCATTCCTCGCATTTATACCGTAAAAAAAATAATTAAATTATTGATTTATAGATATTTTTGCTAGACTTAATTGTCCTATCAAAAGCCAATGCTTTAAGAAGATGTTTTTTCTAGCTAAACTTCTTAAAAGGAGAACTTGTGTCTATTAAGATTCGTTTTATTAGACCGGTTTTCCCCACGTTTTTCTAGCGTGGAAAAGTCACTATTGAAGCAAACTTTTGGTGGGACATTTTTGAATAAGTTACGATACATATTCGACATCGGTGAATTAACCAATGGTGACAAATA
>CAYXLS010000024.1:0-7734 GCA_964464785.1 uncultured Gammaproteobacteria bacterium
TGCCTGCATTTAGGTAAGTTTAACTTAAAGAAAGATTCTTATCTATGCAAGACCCATGGTTATTTAAAGTGAGAAATTACCATCAAGTTTTTTAAGTTGTCTGATACAGTTTGTAAAGAATTCCAATCTTTTATTTAACAAAAAATATTTTAATAGCCACTTTCAACTAATTTGGGACAATTCTTGTAACTTTTATAATCTTGAATATATTTTTTTAGCCATTGATAATATTGATTTCCATGACCACCCTTCATTGGTTCTATATCACTACTATATTCTTGAGTATATTCATCAGTAAAACACTTATCTTTACAGGTAGCCATTGGGTATTCAATTCTTTGAGCTCCCCATTCATTCCAAGTTCCAACAAAAATTACCTTTGGATGTTTGTCATAGGCATTCAACCATTGATTATAAAATGTTAATCCATGATTCCTACCAATTGTGTATGTTGGATCAGACATACAATATCCTAAAGCTAAAGCGGCACTCACCGACATTTGTTCCAAATTACCACTATCATCTTTTCCATAGATAAGATTATTGTTCTGTTGTCTAAAAGTCCACTCTTTATTTGTTGTCGATTGTTGTAGTGCCCAAATGGTTCTAGTAGTAATTGGCACTGTCGGATTACTAATTTTTGTGGTTGTTCCCATAAAGGGTTTATCATCCCAATATACCCACAAATCCGCATATTTTTCATTAGTATAAAATTGATTATATAATTTATTGATTATCTCCCAGTTACATGCAATTTGAGTACAATCTAACTGCCCCATCATCATGGCGTTAAAATCTCCAAAAGTTCCTACCCAGTTGACAATATAAGGCGTTTTTTCACCATTATTTCGCATTTCCACTAGAGTGTCTAATAAACTCGTCATTGGTTTAGTAACCATCAAATTCCAATCGTCATTGTTAAGATCTGTTCTTAAATTGGTATTATCAATAACTAAAAAATCAATTCCTGCACTTACTAGTTGACGCATATGAGTCTTAATTACTTCTTTATCAGAACTGACATAGTATCCTAACTGAGGTTCACTCCAATAATGAAAATACCCTATCGGCCCATACTGACCATTATTATTTTGTATCTCAGTTATATTATATATCTGAGGATTTCTAGTCCTCCATAAATCAAACCAAGTTGCGTAATAAATTCCAACTTGATCATATCTATATGATAGTTCATATCTAGTTTTTGAAGTTGTTCCAGCAGTTTTAGTGGTTAATAGTATATTGTCAACTACATAATAACTGTTTTTACGTGGTGGAACTGGTCTAACGTCTAAAGATATATGGCTAATTTCTTTTAAAACAATCAAGTTACTTTTTCCAGTAACAATTTTAATATTTTTGAGAGGGAAACTTACCCATCCTTTAAAACCTTTTGAAACCCTAATTGAACTATCGGTTCCATATCCAGCACTATTTCCAGTTGTTGGAGAAATTTGCTTATTTTCTAAATTAGTTAATATTACAGCTTTTCCATCAACATAATTTTGATTATCTTGGCTTGATAAGATTAATGTCAAATCATAATCTGTATTATCATCAGCTACAAACCACATCCGAACATAATGACTGTCGGTGCTATTTTTGAAAGCAGGTAAAATATTTTTTGAAAAAGCAAATAATTGAGCATAACTATTTTCTTTTGCTTGTGTAAATGAAACCAACATCCCATCGTTACTTTCAACATCGTTACTTACTTTGCTTAATGTTGGTTTAATAGAACCGTATGCTGATAAATCATGATTAAGTAAAACTGAATCAAAATTTGAAACATTATCGAAATTTTCTAGATTGTAGTCGTTAACAGAAAAATTCCCGGTAGAAGCTTCTAAAGAATTTACGCCTTCTGATTCTGGTAACAAAGCTATCTCATCGCGTTTATTTAAATTTGTTAAAACTAAAGCGACATCAATTGAATTTATTCTACCATCACCATTTAAATCACCTTTTTGACTACAGATAACTTTTCCAGGCTTTGAAGCCTGATTTTTTATAAACATAGAATCGAGAGTATTTACTTTACCATCTTTATTTATATCTCCTGGGATTAGCGGATAATCAGAAAAATTATATATTTTATTACTACTCAAATTTAAACTGCAAAGACTGTTATTTTCTACTTTTTCTGATTGATTATCAGTACAAAATTTAACTGCAGTATGGAATAATCCCTTAACTCTTATATAACTTGGACTACCTATCGCCAAATTATTTATAGTTAAGTTTTTCACCTCGAATACTTGGTCACCAAATTTATTTACTTCTCCTTCAACAGGAGCGTAGTTCGATAAATTAATTGATTGTGACTTTTTTGTTAAAATGTTTACCACTTGAATGTTTATATTTCCTAATTTTCTATTGCAAATACTTTTTGGAGTAATTCCTCTAAAAGCAAATTTGAAACCTATCTTTATTTCTTCGTTTTCTGACGCTTTACTTCTTGTGTCCTGTTTTTTTGTAGCTAGTCTTGAAACTACAGGAAGTAAAACGGCCAAAAACAACATTACAATTAACACAAAAAAATTAAAATCAAGTTTTTTCATCTTTTAATTATTTTATTACATATTTTACAAAAAAGGGGAATTCTATGTTTAATTCGAATACCTTTTTGATATAATTCTTTGGTTGTATGAGTTCAGAAGGCGAAAACGTTAAAATTTCACATCAAATTGTAACAAGGCCATTTGATATGAAAAGATATTTGGATTCAGATAGTGTACCTTTGGGTTCGAAATCTTTAACAGAGATAAATATTAAAAGAGCTGATATTTTGGATAAAATAAGAGACTTTTCAGTTGACAAAAAGATGACTCCTACATCACTAATGAAGGAGATTATGGATTGTTACAGTGAAAGGTTTGGGAAAAGTATAAAAAAACCAGACGTTTTTATCCACTTAATTCAAGAAAAGAATTTGGAACCATTGGCACCAAGACTTCAAATATATGTTTCTGATATAGTTTTGGGGAATCTCAATAGAGATGGTTTTTATAGAACTATAGTCGAGGGTAATAATCCAGATTTAAAAAAAACAAAGAAATATTTAAGTGAAGTATTAAGATTTTACTGGGCTGGTGTGGCGGATATTAAAGGAGTGTATTTTGGATATAGGGTTAATCCTTAATATCTGATGAAATTGTTTTTATAATAGGAGGATGATTAATAGATAGGTTAATGGTTGACTCTATTTGATCTTCGTCGATTGGGAAAAATCCAAAATCTGCTGAACCACGATCTGTGACCAGTTTCAAAGTGTTATCTTGGATTGCAATTCTGATCTCTGAACAAGTATTTGCTAATTTATTATTGATACCAACAGGTCTAGTTTTTTTATCAAAAAACAAGGAAATATAGACAAGATCATTTTTTGGGTTTGGTAAATTATTAAAATTGTTAATACTTACACCGATTATGGCTTGAGTATGGTCGTCCCATCTTACAACATCATCGTTTATTAATTTTTTAAAAATAGGCCTAACTTTGTTATCTAAAATGTTTTTTTCTTTTTTGACTCGATTGTCAAATTCTTGGCGTTGGATACTCTCAGAAAGTGGGGTACTTGTTTCTCTTTGATTGTAACTCATATATCAAAGTGTATCATATTGTTGTATTTAATTAAAATATATCGTTTATAAATACTGTCAAAACTGGTTTTTATGGTTTAGGAATAAATAGATAAGGAGAAATTGTGGATATACTAGAAAATGAAAGAGGTAAAAGAAAAAGAACTGGGTGAAAAAAATATTTTAAATTTTCAGAAAATATGTTTTAGAGTCTAATTTTGAATTTGCTAATGGGAAAGTAATTATTTGGGTTATTCATAATATCCTGATCTGGGTTATTATCTATTTTGGGTCTGGTGGAGGGAATTGTATATGGATATTCTCTCTCAAGAGGGGTTTCTTTTTTTGAGGAAAAGGTAACTGACCATCTGTTAAATGGTTGAGCGTTTTCCCACTCTGTTTTACATTCTTCACAATAGCTTATGTTCCCTTTCATATCTTGTCTTTTCTTAGGATTAAGTGATTTTTTGGATCCTAATAGTCTTTCTATTATATTCATATCAAAGTATATCATGTTTTGACTAAGAATTTGATTAAAATTGCATGATATAATGAGTGGTAATTGTCTTGAAGTTAGTATTTAATTATTTTATAAAAAGGATTAAATATGTCTAATGAAAAAATAGTTGTTCCATTTCAAAACTTTAGAGGTGTTGATGGTATTTGGGTTTGGGAGAGACCGTGTCTTTTTAAGGATTTAGAGACTGCTAGAAAAATATTAAACGAGGGGATACTTTCAAGGGCTAGTGGAGCGGTTCCAGTTGGTGATATTGGGTTAACAGAGGTATCGAGTATAAACAGGGCGTTTTTAGATACTCTGGGTTGGATAGAGAACGATTGTGATGGTCATTTAGAATCGATAGGACTGATAGAACCGATAGAGCCAAGAAAAACAGAAAGTAAAGGGTAAAAAGACAAAATTGATGATGTTATGGTTGGTAATTGTGGAGGTTGGGCTGGTTCTATTTTTGAGGAGAGCTATTTTGGGGAAAAAGAATTGATAAATTAAAATAGAGAAATGAAAGTAAAAATTGAATCGAGTTGGAAAAAAGTTTTGGATGAGGAGTTTGAAAAAGGATATTTTCAAGATTTGGTGTCTTTTGTGAAATTAGAATATCAAAAATCAACTGTTTACCCACCAGCTAGATTTATTTTTAATGCTTTTGAACTAACTCCGTTTGAAAAGGTAAAAGTGGTGATTTTGGGTCAAGACCCATATCATCAACCAAATCAAGCTAATGGTTTGGCGTTTTCGGTAAATGAAGATATAAAAATACCACCATCATTAGTAAATATATATAAAGAAATTGAAAGTGATATTGGACAAAAGACTAAAAATAAAAGTGGAAATTTGGAGAGTTGGGCAAGACAAGGAGTGCTTTTGTTAAATGCAACATTGACGGTAAGATCATGTCAAGCTGGATCACATCAAAATAAGGGATGGGAAAGGTTCACCGATGCGGTTGTAAAAATATTATCTGAAAAAAAAGAAAATCTGGTGTTTATTCTTTGGGGAAATTATGCTCAAAAAAAAGGATTGGTTATTGATGAAAACAAACATATGGTGATAAAATCGGCTCATCCATCTCCCCTATCGGTTTATAATGGTTTTTTTGGCTCAAAACCGTTTTCACAAACAAATGCCTATTTGATATTTAATAATAAAAAACCAATTGTATGGTAAATTATTTGTATATTTTGGCCAATTCTTGACTATTTAAGACTCGAAGAGTTCCGTCTCGAAGAGCTTCTAGCTCTTTCTCGCCGGGGATTACAGTAATGCCGATGTTTATTTGTTTTAGATCACGCTTGATTCTTTTTGAAATTAAAGGCCAATGGGCAATCCCCCCAGTAATAATAATTTGGTTAATTGGTTGACCTTCAAAATCAGGGATAATAGTGCAAATATAACGAGCAAAACCAGTAATCATTTCATCAACGATGTCTTTTATGTTTTTGGGTAAATGGTAATATTTTTTTCTTAAATCTAATACGCTTTTAGTTTTAAGAAGAGAATAAAGCCCTCCCCCTCCTAAAATTTTATGAAGAATTTCGTCTTGAGTAAATTTGCCGGAAAAACACAAATCAACTAATTGTTGTGAAGGTAGATAACCTGATCGTTCGGGGGTAAAAGGTCCCTCTCCGGGAATAGCATTGATAACATTAATAGTTTTGCCTTTTTTATGAGCCCCAAAAGAAGCTCCACCGCCGAAATGGGCGATGATTAAATTAAGATTTTCGTATTTTTGGTTGATCGATGAAGCATATTCGCGGGCAACTGCTTTTTGGTTTAATGCATGCCAACCAGCATATCGTTTAATTTCGGCAATTCCAGTAATTTTTTTTTGAGGTTCAATTTCATCGGTTGTAACTGGATCAACAATAAAAGATTTATTTTTGATTTTAAAAATTTGAGCAATGGCTTTGGCCAGAGGGGCGCCTAGATTTGAAGCGTGATTGGCCAGGGAGTGGTGGTATAAGTCATCAATCATTTTGGAATTAATAAGGTAAGTGCCCGAAGGGATGGGAGGAAGCATGCCTCCCCGACCAACAACAGCATCAAGATGATTAATGTGATTATTTTTTAATAATTTTTGTACTTCTTTCAATCGATAGTCTAACTGATCTAAAACATTAATAGGGTGACTAAATTTTTTTTGAAAATCTAGGTCTTGAGCATGGTCGATTTTATTTTCAAAAATAAGGTTTTTATCTTCATAGAGGGCTAATTTGGTAGTAGTCGACCCAGGGTTAATGACTAGTACTTTCATATTTAATGATTATAAGACCGAAGATAATAAATAAAAAGCTTGTGATTTGGGCTAAACTAAAAAAACCCAAAGAAATTATATCAGTGCGGATAAATTCTAGAATAAATCTTATTACTCCATAATAGATTAAATAAATACCTGTTTGGTGACTTTTAATTTTTTTAAAAATTAAAAATAAAACAAATAATAAGATTGATTCATAAAACCAGATTGGTTGATTGTTGATGCCATAGATTTCATGATTAAAATAGTTACCAAAGCGACCAATACTTTGGCAAAGTGGGATTATTGGTACTAATAGGTTGGAGATGTTTAAAAATTTTATTTTGTTAAGTTTAGAAAAAATATAGACAAAAATAATTCCAGCTAAAAGCCCTCCATAAATGCCTAAACCCCCAGTACGAAGGTTTAAAATATCAAGTGGGTTTGCCGAAAAATAAGACCAAGCAGCGACAACTCCATAGATTCTAGCACCAATAATCCCCCAAATTAAGGTAGAAAAGATGAAGTAATTTTCTTTGTTTTTGGGAACAATAATATTCTGGGAATAAAAATAGTTGATACCGATGACGAAACAGAAACCCAAAATTAAACCGTATGGGGACATTTATAATTTTTCTGGTTTAGATAAAATGTCAGTGATGATTTCCGATAGGTCTTTTAGATAACTATTATTGTTTGTGAAACCAGGACAATAACCGACGTTGTTACCAATACTGTATACGTAGTTGTCCATAACCATGGTTTTGCGAGGTCCAATAGCCATGTAATCGTAATCAAAATTTTTACTGTTGGCTGTTTTAGTGTCTCGGCTTACAATCCCAACTGCACAATTTGATGCCGTTGGGCCAGGATATGAATTGGTTTTTTCCTTATTAACTTCTGATTTTAAGGCGGCTGTGAGGCCATACTTAAATCCCTTTTCTTCGTCATTAATATTAACTATCCAACCATAGCCAGTTAGTTTATCGGATAATTTATACTTTATTCCCCAATCAGGGATAACAAAATAATTGTTTTCAATATAAGGTCCAGTTTTAGTTTGGATTTCGATTGGTTTTTCAGATGAGGTTTTAGTTGGAATATCTGTCGGGATTATATTATTAGTATTTATAGTATTTGAAGAATTTAATTCTGTATTGGTTTTGTTAAGGTATGTTAGGTAAATAAAAAAGAAAATTGATAAACTGGCAAAAACAATTACTAAAATTGTTAAAATCAAAACTAGTGGTTTTGATTGATTTTTGGTAGGAGTTACTAAATGGTCAGTTTGAAGGTTTTCCATAATTAGATAATAATAGCACTTTTATTAGAGTTGGTATATATTGTTATTAATTAATGAAAATTTAATATTGGTGGGTCCAGCGGGACTCGGACCCGCG
>CAYXLS010000024.1:7744-9396 GCA_964464785.1 uncultured Gammaproteobacteria bacterium
TGCTTAAAAGGCAACTGCTCTACCACTGAGCTATAGACCCTGGTCGAGATTATTTTAGATAGTTTTAGCTTTTGGATTTCTAAGGTAATATAATTTTGATCGTCGAATTTTTACTTTTGGTGAACGAAGTTTTTTGATACTATCGATCCATGGAGAATTTAGGGGGAATATCCTTTCAACATTGACTGAATCACTGGCATGCTTTTGGACAATAAAGTTTTTGTTTTCTCCTGTACCTTGGATTGCTAGTATAAGTCCATCAAAAGCTTGAAGACGTTCTTTGTCTTTTTCTTTAATTTTATAGTTAACTCTGACGGTATCACCGACAAAGAATTCTTGATCTTTATGAATGATTTTTAAAGCCATAGTTTATAATTTTTGCTTTGAAATTATATCAAAATAAACTTTGGTAGTCTAGCAAGCTAATTTTTGTTTGACAAGAGGATGGTATCAATAAGTTGTTGCAATTTCTCGTTATAATTAACCCCATAACTTAAAGGTAAATTTTTACCATTAGGTAAGATTATTAGACCTTGGTGGCCATTGGGATTGTTTTTTAATAAAGTGTTTAACTCCATCAGTTGATTTTGACTAGCCGTTTTGGGAACATTAATAACAAAATCGTATTTATTTTTAGTTTTCGGTATTTCGTCAGAAATAAGATCGATAAGAATAGAAGGGGTTCCCTCTCGGATATTAATTTTTCCTTCGACATAAACAACTTTATTTTCTGTGATTAAGGAAGACATCCGTTCATAAGTTTTGGGGAATACAACAGCCTCAATAATGCCAGTTTCATCCTCAAGAGTAATAAAAGCCATTTTGGCATTATTTTTTTTAGTTAGGATATTTTTAAATTTTCTAATGGAAGCGACTGTTTTAACTAAAAAATCATTGGGTTTTGACAAAATTTCATTAATTTTTGGAAGACCTGAAGTTGCATAAGGAGCAAGAATTTTGTAAAGAGGATTTTCGGTCACAAAAATTCCGATTAACTCTTTTTCCATTAATAATTTTTCTTTTTCGGTCATTGGTGTAACTTCTAAAAATTTGTCTGGCGGAGCTATGATTTTGGTATTATCTTGTGAAGGAGTATCAAAAAGCCCAAATTGGCCATTATTTTTTTTAGTAGTTAATTTTTCACAGTCATTTCTAATTTTTTCAACTGAATTTAAAATAGCGTTTCTTTCGCCAAATTGATCCATAGCTCCAACTTTGATAAGACTTTCTAAAACTCGTTTATTAACCTTTTGACTATCGACTCTGAGACAAAAATCACTAAAACTAATAAAGGGTCCGTTTTCGTTTCTTTCGTTTATTATGTTTTCAATCGCAGCGTCTCCGACGTTTTTGATAGCACTAAAACCAAATCGAATGGCGATTTTTTCAAGAGAAGCAGGATTTTTTTCCATTTCAAAGCCATGATTGGATTTGTTGATATCTGGTGGGGCAATGATTATTCCTATTTTACGACTTTCTTCAATACCGGTTGAAACTTTATCGGAATCACCAGATTCAGCCGTTAAAAGGGCACACATATATTCAACTGGGAAGTTAGCTTTCATATAAGCAGTGCGATATGCCAACATACCATACGAAGCAGCATGAGCTTTGTTAAAACCATAACTAGTAAAAGGTTCGATATAACTAAA
>CAYXLS010000025.1:0-9230 GCA_964464785.1 uncultured Gammaproteobacteria bacterium
AAAATCGAAAAAATAATCGATTCTGTTGCCGAATTGTCAGTTCTCGAGCTTTCCCAATTAGTTAAAGCTCTTGAAGAAAAATTTGATGTCAAGGCTGTCGCTGCCGCTCCTATCACTGCTACACCAGCTGCCGGCACAGCCGGTCCCACAGCTGCGGCGACCGAAGAAAAGACTGAATTTGATGTCGTCATCACCTCTGGTGGTGCCAACAAAATCGCAGTCATCAAGGTAGTTCGCGAATTCAAACCAGAATTGGGTTTGAAAGAAGCCAAAGATATGGTCGATGCTGCTCCCACTTCTCTTGGAACTATGAAAAAAGAAGCTGCTAATGATGCTAAAACAAAGCTTGAAGCCGCCGGCGCACAGGTAGAATTAAAATAATTCTATTATTGTAGAAACTAAAAATCCCCCTGTTTAGGGGGATTTTTTTTAAATACAAACATATCAACATAAATTAACTCACCTGTTCAATATAATTTCTTAATGCTGGTACAAGTTTGTCACCAAGCAAAGCACCCAATTCTTCTTTTTTTACTAAAACAGTCGGTCTTAAATATTTTTCTCCATCCAATACTTTTGATATTCTTGATCCAGGCGGTAAATTTACTGTTACAACTTCCCTAACTTCCAAAGTATTATTTTTCTCATCCATATAGGCTATCCCATTAACCCTATCTACCTTTTTTCCATCAATCTCCATAATAATAGTGTCAAGACCTTCAGATGAAGTTTGTTCCATTTTGATTAGCTCAAGACAGCTTTCATCTCTCACACTATCTCTTAAAAATTCTGCATCTCGTTTACTTTGTTCATCCCCAGTTTTTTCATATTTTTCCATCAAAGAATTATAAACTTCACCCACCTGTCTCATTTTTTGTCTAATAACTTCCTCTCTATCTTCATCATTTCTATAAAATGCCAACAATTTATTCTTCCCATCAGTCTCTGACATAACAAAAACAAATTCTTGATTAGTCTCATCAACTGAAGTTTTAGACAATTTTTCACCACATCTACCAGCTGGACCAGTCAAACAACCAGCATCAACTGGAGCACCGTCATCTCTTCTCATTAAACATAAAAACTCCTGCCCTTCGTTATCTCGAATCCAAATCCAAGTACCCCCCGAAACCAATTTTTTCTCACCATTTCCCCCTCTTATTTCTTTTACCACAGGAGAATTTTTTAAGCTAAACTCTCCCTTTTTTGCTTCATCCAACACTACGGTTGGGTCTTCACCATGAACTTTGATAGTCCAAATTGAACCCTGATGGACGACCTCAGATGCTAAAATATAAATCTTATCACACCCTATTTCTCCATCCCTAATTGGATTTTCAATTAAAGCAGCAGAATTTTCCATTCTATTTGTTGACTTTCTTCCTTCAACAATTTCAACATCTGTTGTTTTTATTCTTTCATCTGTCATTTTTTTTATATTAAATTTATAATAAATCCATTCTTTCTTGAGTTTTGAGTACATCTACCACTTGCCCGACCTTCCCTGTTTGATCTTTCTTAACAATCAACAAAGCGTCCCCTGTATCCACCACAATCAAATCCTCTACTCCAATTAAGGCAATATATTTTTTGTCTTTTTTATAAACAAAATTATCTCTAGAATCAATCTCATAGACATCTTCCGGCAAATATAAAGTTTTATCATCCATATAGTAAAAAACTGACTCCCAAGTTCCAAAATCTACCCAGTTAAAGGGTAATTGGGCTACAACTGCCCCACCATTTTTATAAACCTGTTTAGTGACTTCCTCAATCGCCCCTTTTGGCATCTTGGCATATTCAGTTGGTACATCACCACCTTTAGATATTTCTACCAATGGCTGATACCATTCAGGTTTATAATTTTGGTACATTTTCAATAAATTGTTCGGAGTCATAGTCGTGTGGTTAGTATGCAACAACAACTTGTCAGTTCCCAAAAAATGTTTAATCTTTTCTTCTTCGGTCCGATCAATATAATCAGCTACTTCAAAAAGCTTGACCCCATTGTCTTCAGTTATTAAATTCCCTTTAACCAAATAATCCACCCCCGAAACTATTGACTTAGGCATAAACCCTCCCGTTATATATTTATCTCCACTACTAGCCAATTTTTCCATCTCAACAATCATATCTAAAAACTTTTCCGCCGGTTCTCTTAAATCATCTGTCTGAACCAAAATAAATGGTTCATCTCCAAAGCCTCTTTTAATCAATTGAGCCGCCGCAAATCCAGTTGCTGGTCCTTGATTTCTCATTTCCGGCTCGACAAAAATATTTTCTTCAGGAATTTCGCTTTCTTGGCTCTTAGCAATAAGAGATTGGACTTCGTTTGTTTGTAAAAAAATTTCAGAAGCTTCGAAACGTTTTCTCAAAGCTTCGTAATTCAATTGAAACAACGATTTTCCACCAATCAATGGTAAAAAATGTTTTGGCATACTACTTCGACTCATTGGCCACATTTTTGAACCTATCCCTCCACAAATTATTACTGGTTTCATAATCAAAAATCCCCCTGCTTAAAGCAAAAAATTTTTAACCTAAATCTATTATACCAATTCAACTTTTTACAAACTCATTTATATTCTCAATCGTTGTTTTAACTATCCTCTCAATCGCCTCTTTAGTGTTGAAAGCATTGTGAGGAGTGAAGACAACATCATCTCTATCCCTAAGCATATGGAAGCTCAAAACCTCCTGTAAATCATCTTTTGTTATTCTATTACTCATCACCACACTCATACTATCCACCAACATTTCTTCCTCGGTCACATCAAGACCCGCTCCAGCCAAAATTTTATTATTTAAAGCCCATACAATTGCTTCGGTTTCCACCACCGCTCCTCTAGCCGTGTTAACCAAAATACTTCCTGGTTTCATCAATTTTATATTCTTTTTATTAATCATATGAAAAGTTTCTGGAATCGCTGGCACATGCAATGTCAAAAAATCAGAAAGTTTTAAGCAAGTTTCTAAATCCGTATATTTAAATCCACTCTTTTTCTCCATCAAAGGATCCTTATGTGCATCCACCCCCAAAACCTTCATCCCAAAGCCTCTGGCAATCTTAATTACGTTTTGTCCTATCTTTCCACAACCTATCACCCCTAATGTTTTTTCATATAAATCCACCCCTGTTAACCCCTCTGGATTAAACTCTCCTTCTTCAACCGACTGATGAGCCACTACCACCTTTTTGGCCACTGCCAACAACAAAGCAAACGTATATTCTGCCACTGTATTCGACCCATAAACAGGTACATTTACTACTTTAATTCCCCTCTTTTCACACCCCTTTTTGTCAATATGATCCATCCCAGTTGACCGAGTCGCTATCATTTTTAAGTTTGGTAACCGGCCTAAAATTTCCTCATTAAATTGTGAATAAATAAAAGGCGAAATTATATCATAGTTTTTGGCCACATCCAACTTGTCCTGAACTTCTTCGCTAAATATCCCCACCCCAAAACAATCCAACCGACTAATCTCCCGCTCAATAATTCCTTTCTCCCAACTTTTAACTCCAAAAAATGCAACTCGATAATCCATATATTATTTTACCTTATTTTTTTTATTTATCCTCTCTTTGAAGTTATCCCCGTATAAAAAAATACTTTATTATCAAAATAACTCTCAGATTTATCCCCTATCAACATATCTTCCATATCCTTTTGCATTTCTACAAAAGAAAATACACCCATCATTGGGTATGTTTTACTCCAATCTCTGGATTTCAAAAAATATAAATCAAAAAAACTCATCACTCGACCTTTATAGTTACCTCCTATTAAATATTCAGCCGACAAAGCATAAACAGATTTATCTGAATCCACAGAATTTTTAATAAAAAAAACATCAGTATCATCATTTACTTTATACATCTCAAAATTTTTTAAACTACCAACAAAACCAATATTATCTAAATACCTTCTCATTTTTCTATATGGTGAAGCATAAGTATTATAGCTGTCCAAAAATTTTTCAAAATCTAAATTTTCTTTATGACTCAAATACTTTTGTGTTTTTAATCTAAAAAGTTCCTCTATTTTTCCACGTAAATTTCTATCTACTTCGGATGATATTTTTGCTCCCCTCATTTCCCACACAAGATTTTGTTCCACTCCGACTAAAGTATCAACCAACGGTTTAATTCCACAACTAATATATTTTTTATAATTAGTCTCTATTAATAAATCTGAACCTCTCTCTCTAATCATAACAAATTATATCAAAAATTTTTATGTTCTTGACACACAAACATCCAATATGATTAACTGATTACAGTTATTAATTATTTTGATACAAGAGGAGCCACACCATGGACATTCAAAGTACATCACAAGACAACCTTGTGAAACAACCAGCTACTCTCAAAAAAGTCAATGGAGTTTCAATTGACAATCTTCCCGACCTTTTGACTGTCGCCGAAGTCGCCGATCTTCTTCGTGTCAGTAAGCTCACCATCAAACGTTGGGGTAAACGAGGTAAACTCCCCGCCATCCGCATCAACGCCCGAGGTGATCGCCGCTACCGCAAAGAAGCCGTTCTCTGGCTATTAGGAATCCAAGCCGAATAAAATAAACCCTGCCCAACTACTGCAAACTTTTGAATAATTCTTGCTTTATCAATGCCTGATATGGAATATCCATTTTATTTGCCTTTACCTTCAACCTTTCTATTAACCCCAACGGCAGTCTAATAGTTATCGATTTAGTGGTCAATTTCAAATTTGGAAACATCACTCCTCTTTTAGCCTTACTCCAATCAAAATACTCAGTCGAATCGGCCTTTTGCCAAAATGCAAACTCTTCATCTTCATTTTTAAATTTTGGGATACTTTTTAATTTATTCATAAGTCAATAATAACACTAAAAATTTTAATTGTAAATACTCTGTACATACAAATTCTTTTCCTTTTTGTTTACACCTCTCACTGAAATTATTCTTATCCTATTTTTTCTAATGGTAAAAAATGCAATTAATATTCTATTTGAAAAACTTCTACCAATAATTGCAGATCTTTGCTCTTTTAATGAATGTTTATCGTCTTTTCGATAAACAGCATTTATATCTAAAAATATTTCTTCAGCCTCCCAACAACTAATATCATGTTTAATTAAATTTTTTTCAATATTACCACTATCCCAATCAAATCCTTCAATTTTGTTAAAATTTATCACACCAACACCCTCCCTTTCGGAGTTCGTTTTATCAATCCTTTTTTCATCAGAAACGGTTCGTAGACTTCAGTAATCGTCCCAACATCTTCTGACAAGCTAGCCGCAATATTTTCCACTCCCACTGGCCCACCACCATATTGCTTTTTGACTACCTCTAAATACTTTCTATCTGCATCAGACAAGCCGATTTCGTCAACTCCCAACATTTTTAGTGCCTCATCAACTTCTTTAAGAGTTATCAATCCATCGTTTCTAATTTCGGCATAGTCACGTACCCTTCTTAACAATCTATTAGCAATTCGGGGTGTTCCTCGAGATCGTTTACTAATTTCTTTAGCTGCTTGGGGTTCAATTTTCACCCCCAACACCTCACTAGTTCGTTCAATTATTTCTTTCAAATCAATATCCTCATAAAAATCCAACTGTTGAACATAACCAAACCTATCTCTCATTGGTCCAGAAATTAAACCAATCCGAGTCGTGGCTCCCACTAACGTAAATTTTTGCAAATTTAATCTCACCGTCTTGGCTGATGGTCCTTTACCCAATACAATATCTAGAGCAAAGTCTTCCATCGCACTATAAAGCATTTCTTCAACCAATTTATTAAGCCGATGAATTTCATCAATAAACAAAAAATCCCCTTTCTTTAAACCCGTCAAAATTGAGGCCAAATCCCCTGCTCGAGTCAGTGCTGGACCAGAGGTCATCTTAATATTACTATTCATTTCATGAGCCATTAGATAGGCCAAAGTAGTCTTACCTAAACCCGGCGGACCGTAAAATAAAATATGATCCAAAGCTTCACCTCGAGACTTAGCCGCTTTCAAAAAAATATCCAGCTGCTCTTTTAATTTTTCTTGACCAATAAACTCATTTAATCGTTGGGGTCTTAATTTTTTCTCAACAATTTTCTCTTCTACCTCCGCCTTTGGATCTAAAGTTTTTTTGTTTTCTTCTAGATTTTTTCTATTAGACATTTAAGATAAAAAATTTTAATTTGATTACTTTTTTATTCATGATATAATTACTTCAATCTCGCCCTCGACGAAAGTCGGGGGACATTTTTTGTCAAAATTCCTAATCTGGGTAATTCTACCTTAAATAGTCCTTTTTTCATTGCCCAAATTTCCCTTCCTAACCTATTTTTTACATATACAACTATAACTTGTTTTTTATTTTTAATTAATCTTTGATACAAAGTTTCATAATCACCATCACCAGAAAAAAATATAAAAGAATCATAAACACCAACCATTTCCAAAACATCTAACCCAATTTCCAAATCAAAATCACATTTCCTTTTTAGAAGAAAATTCTTACCCTTATCATCAAAAACCTTTACATACTTCACTTCCTTGGTTATTAACTTATACCCAAGTCTAATAATTTTTAACAAAAACCTTCTTGATTGATCAGTATTATCTTCCCCAAAATAAAATCTAATATCATTAATTTGTTTATATTCCTTTAAATACCGAAATATTTTTTCTTCATCAGGTTCTTTTTTCAACTCTCCAGTCCATCCATAAACATTCGCCCAATCAATCAAAACACAAGTTTTCCCTTTCAAGTTAAGCCTTAAACCTGCTTTTTTTTCTTCTCGATTTTGTTTCATTGTTTTATTCATAAATCATAAATCTTAAATTATATCTCTTTACAAATTCCCTAAGCACCAACTTAATTTTTCCTCAGTTGTTTCCAACTCCTTGGGTAATTTTGCTGTCACTTTTTCAATTTCTTTTCGATCAAATCCTAATTGTTTTAAACTAAGTACCAAATCGCCATCAACTTCTTTTTCATTATCTTTAGTCAAATCCAACTCCCCCAATCCACCAATTTTCGATTTTAAATCAATAATAATTCTTTGAGCTGTTTTTTTACCAATTCCCTTTATTTTTTGAAAAAACTCGACATTTGCCTCACCTATCGATTTTATTATCTCCATACTTTCTGTCTCACCTAATATTCCAGCCGCAGTTTTTGGTCCAACTCCAGAAACCGTAATTAACATTTTAAATAAATTAACTTCATCCCAACTCTCAAATCCAAACAAGTTAATATCATTTTCTGATACCGCCATATAAGTAGCCACCTGTAACTCCTCACCTTCATTATGTTTTTTGAAAAAATTTTTCCCCACCCAAAGCAAATAACCTACCCCTCCAACTTCAATCTCACAATTATTTCCCCAGAGTCTATTTATTCTCCCTCTCAAACTTGAAATCATAAATTCATTATACCCTAAAAAGACCCCTATCTAAACTTATTTAAACTATATCAAACAACTAAATTTTTATTAGTAAACAGATAAGTTAAAGCTACCGCTACCGCATCCGATGCATGTGATGGTGAAATATTCTCTTTCAAATTCAAAAAATTTCGCACCATTATTTCTACTTGTTCTTTTTCGGCCTTTCCATACCCCACCAACGCCATTTTTACTTGAAGTGGGGTAAAACCCATCACTTCAATTTTATTTCTTTCCCCGCATACCTTTATCACCCCAATTGCCTCTGCTACTTTAATCGCCGATTTAGCATTTTTAGCAAAAAATAAAGTCTCGATTGCCATCGCCTCCACCTTATATTTCTTAATAAGCTCCTCTATTTCTTCATAAATTTGACTTAATCGCTTAGCCGAACTATCACTAATCTTTGTCCTCAAGCATCCACATTTTATCAATTTATATTCTGAATTATTATCTACCGAAGAATCTGACAAGCTGACAAACTGACAAGCTGATGAACTGACCGACTCTAAAACCGCCCACCCCGTGTTTGCCAATCCTGGATCAATACCTAATACCATAATATTGTTATGATATCATTTCTCATTTTGTCTCGAAAAAAAACAATTTTCCAATTCAATACTCACACTTTTTAATATCGCAATATACTCACTTGTTCGTTCTAAAGAAATACCTTTTGGAATATTTAACTTTGCCTTATCGACACACATTTTCAAATGATTTTTTAAAGTTTTATATAAATTTTCAGCCTTAGGGTTAGTCTTCATCGATTCTAAGATATCCATTGCTCCACCCCAATATTCTCTTAACCTCTTAGGTGTAGCATCAGTCTGCCACTTTGCTGGTCCCCAACCATCATCAGGCCCTTTAAATAAGTCTTCCTTTTCAATTGCCAAATATTCTCTCAAATTACCTTGTTTCATATAAGTTAAATAAATTTCCATTTTTTCTATCGAATCACCCAAACCAAGCCTTTTATATTGACCTATTATTCCCGCCATACGACCAAACAACTGGAGTGCTTCGTCACTTGGGTCAGAAAGATTGTATTGATCTGTTATTTGACTCACAAAAACTTCCGCTAATTTTTTCAAATCTCCACTTAAATTAGCATTTTTTACTTGATCTGGACTTAAAACACTTAAAAATGAAGTAAATTTTTCACCGTCAGTTATATTCAATCTTATTTCTCCTGCACCAACGCTAGCATCCTCCATAAATAAAGTTGCTTTTTTTCCAGACACCGGTTCAAGAGTTAAACCAATTTGACCTAAAATTTGTTGATTCTGATAAAACAAATTTATTGCCGATATTTGTTGATTAACCCCTTCCTCTCGTAATGGTTTATCTTTAAGCCGAAAAGGGGTTCCTCCTTCTTTAGAAACATTTTGTCCTTCACGATCTTTTAATTGCTTTTCAATATCCCTACGCAATAACCTAGCCAATGTCGTTCCTATAGAAAATTGATCATTATATTTATTGATCCCTTCGAATAAAGCTTTCACTGCTTCAACACTTACCTCCACTACATTATTACCATCCTGATTTACTTTTACTGTCTCAACATTTGGTTGTTGCGTTTGTTGTGGTCGTTCTGGAGTTCTTGAACAATCTGTCATAAATTAGTTTAGCATCTTATATTTTAATAATTTATTCTTTTTTTTAACGTTTTTCACCACCCCGTGTTTGCTAATCCTGGATCAATTCCTAATATCATAACTAATAATACTAATAATAACATTTCAAGCTGAATTCTAAATCTGATTGCAACCAGATAATAAATAATACTCAAATTGTAA
>CAYXLS010000026.1:0-9017 GCA_964464785.1 uncultured Gammaproteobacteria bacterium
GATAATACCATCACTCATTAGTTTAAGTGTTCACTATGTGTTTGGACCTGAACAATTATTAGATACACAAACCCCTCCTTTCGGAGGGGTTTCTCTATCTTAATGTTTTATTCTTGAGTCTTGAATCCAGATTCTTAAATCTTATTTCTTACTTTCCTCCACCACCGCCTGAGCCGCCGCCAGTCTAGCAATTGGAACTCGATAAGGTGAACAAGATACATAATTAAGGCCAATTCGGTGACAAAATTTCACTGTCTCCGGGTCTCCCCCTTGTTCTCCACAAATACCAATATTTAAGTGTTTATTGGTACTTCGACCAAGTTTAACCGACATTTCCATCAATTTACCTACCCCTTTTTGATCAACACTCTTAAATGGATCTTCAACCAATATTTTCTCTCGTAAATAATCTTTGATAAATTTACCAGCATCATCTCGACTAAATCCATAAGTCATTTGGGTCAAATCATTGGTGCCAAAAGAAAAGAATTCAGCCTCAGTTGCGATTTCATCAGCTGTTACAGCCGCTCTTGGAATTTCAATCATAGTTCCAATTTCATATTTCAAATTTACCCCATAAGATTTCATTGTTTCTTCAATGACCGGAACCAGTTTTGCTTTCAACCATTTTAACTCCTCCACATCGCCCACTAATGGGATCATGATTTCGGGCCTGACTGCCGAACTTGCGGAGCTGTTGGTGGTTCTCTCTTTAGTAACCTCGCATGCAGCTGCCATTATGGCTTTCACCTGCATTTGATTAATCTCTGGGAAAGTTACTCCCAGTCGACAACCTCGATGACCCATCATCGGATTAGCTTCGTGAAGTGATTCGACTTTGGCTTTCAATTTCTCAAAAGAAATACCCATTTCTTTTGCCAAAGCAGCAATATCTTCTTTTTTTTGAGGCACAAATTCATGTAATGGTGGGTCAAGTAAGCGAATTTTAACTGGCAAACCCTTCATAATTTCAAACAATTGCTTGAAATCATTTTTTTGCATTGGGAAAATCTTAGCCAAAGCTGCTTCTCTTTGTTCCAAAGTATCAGAAATAATCATCTGTCTAATTGCAAAAATTCTATCTTCTTCAAAAAACATATGCTCAGTTCGAGTCAAACCAATACCTTCGGCCCCAAATTCACGAGCTGTCTTGGCATCTTTTGGAGTATCAGCGTTGGTTCTGACTCCCAATTTTCTAGTTTTATCTGCCCATTTCATCGAAGTCGCAAAATCACCACTTAAAGTCGGCTCCATGGTTGACACTTGCCCCAAAAAAACTTCACCAGTAGAACCATCCAAAGTAATAATCTCTCCCTCGTAAACTTCCATATCACCCACTTTAAACATTTTTGCCGTTTCAGACACGACCACTGATTCACACCCCGATACACAACATCGACCCATTCCCCGAGCCACCACCGCCGCATGCGAAGTCATTCCCCCTCGGGCAGTCAAAATCCCGCTTGCAGCATTCATTCCCGCAATGTCTTCAGGTGAAGTTTCCAATCTTACTAAAATAGTTTTTTTACCATTTTCTTTCCACTTTACCGCAGTTTCGGCATCAAAAACCACTTGTCCGTAAGCCGCCCCAGGGCTTGCTGGTAATCCTTTGGCAATTATTTTAAATTTGCCTTTCGAGTCAAAGCTGTTTTTTCATCAATCATTTTTTCTTTGACCAAATCAACCGCCACTTTTACCATAGCTGGCGCAGTTCGCTTGCCATTTCTAGTTTGTAATATAAACAACTTTCCATTTTCAATCGTAAATTCCACATCTTGCATGTCTTTATAATGTTTTTCTAGTTTCTCAAAAATTGCCATCAATTCTTTATATGCTACCTCATTATCTTCTTTCAAAGATTCAAGATGTTTTGGAGTCCGAATTCCCGCCACCACGTCTTCGCCTTGAGCATTCATCAAATACTCACCATATGGTTTATTTTCACCAGTCGATGGATTTCGAGTAAAGGCTACTCCAGTTCCACAATCATCGCCCATATTACCAAACACCATTGATTGAACATTAACAGCAGTTCCAAAAATTTTTGTTTCATCAATTTTATTTAAAGTGCGATATATACAAGCCCGAGGGTTATTCCAACTACCAAATACTGCCCCAATTGCCCCGTTTAATTGATCTTGGGGATTTTCCGGGAAATCTTTTCCTTTTTCAATTTTGTAAATTTGTTTGTAACCTTTGACTACTTCTTGCCAATCTTCAGCCATCATTTGAGTATCTTCTTTAATCCCTTTTTTAGCTTTAACCAAATTAATCACATGTTCAAATTTTTCGTGTTCCAAATTTTCCACCACATTACAATACATTTGCATAAATCTTCGGTAAGAATCCCAAACAAATCTAGCATTACCTGTTTTTTCTACCATTCCCGCTACTACTTTTTCGTTTAACCCCAAATTCAAAATTGTATCCATCATTCCTGGCATCGAAGCCGCCGCTCCAGATCTTACCGAAACCAACAAGGGATCCTGAGCGTTGCCGAAGGATTTACCAGTAATTTTTTCTAATTTTTCCAAACTCTTAGCCATTTGTTCTTTTAATTCTTTAGGGTATTTTTTACCATTTTCATAATAATATCGACACACTTCAGTTGAAATTGTAAAACCTGCAGGAACCGGAATTCCCAAATTGGTCATTTCGGCCAAATTTGCCCCCTTACCTCCCAAAATAAACTTCATATCTTTATCACCTTCGGCTTTTCCCTTCCCAAAAAAATAGACGTATTTTTTCATATTATTAATTATTAATTATTAATTATTTCCAATGTCTTCTACTTTATAATAACTATCTTCCTTTTTCAAGCTCCCAAAAAACATATTCTTGCATTTTATATTCTCACCACCTATTCTATTATCAGTGAGTAATATAATAAAAAATAAGTTTTTTATAATTTCAATTTGTCTTTTTTTAATTAGTCTGTCTTTTTCTGTTCCTTTTCGCCCATCTCAAGCCGCTCCTATTTCCAACCTTAAAGATCAATTATCTAGTGCCCAGCTTTCCTATTTTGGTCGCCTTGACGACAACAACACTGCCGGAAATTCTATTATTACCATAAAAACCACCGCTGGAACCGCACCGTCAAATAACAACTACAATTTATTTATTGGTGACACCCTTGCTATCGCCAATCTTAGCTCTGGTAGCACCCAATATATAGTTAGCGATGTAGCCGGGACCAACTCTATTTCTTTAACCACAGTTATCGACAATCTCAATGTTTTTGATGGTGCCTATGTTATCGCCACCCGAAGTGCTGTTCATACCGTCTCTTTTACCCCTCCAAGTAATGAAGTTTCCGGCAAATGGCAAGTATTGTTAAAAGCCACCAGTTTGAGTGGCGAAAATCCTGCAGACGGCATGCCAGATCAAGGTGGGTTTGATATTGGCACTTCCTTTGCCATCAGTGATGTCACCTGTCCTTGGGGAGCTACTGCCAGCGTGGGTACTACAGTTTTAATTACCAGCGGTGTCAGTGTTGGCACCACTGGTCCCTACCATCTAATCACTTGTGATTTGGGTGTTGGTGGCACCAATCCCTTTGGAACTGGAGTAACCGGAACCATAGTTATCGGAGGCACCCACAAATTAATTAATCCTGCTCCCGCTCTCAGCCACACAGTTGGTCAAGCTAATGCTTCGGCTGACACCTACTCCTTTTTAGTTCGCCATACCAAATCAGACGATACTGTTATCACTGGAGAAACCAATATTGGCAAAATTGCCCTAACCGAATCTGTTTTAGTTACTGCCATAATCGACCCAACCATCACCTTTTATGTCGATGCTATCGGCACTAGTACCCCTGGATCCACTCGTTGTGGCGCCACTCTTTCATATGGAGCCAGTAATACCACTGCTACTTCAGTTAACTTTGGCTCAATTAGCCTAGGTCAATTCAATACTCTCGCACAAAGATTCACCTGCTCCACCAATGCTCCAAATGGTTATGTAGTTCAAATTTTTGAGTCCAACGTCTTGACCAACATTAGTATCGGTAACACCAACTTTATCCCCGATACCACCTGCGATTCAACTTGTAGTATCGACACTCCAGGTGAGTGGGACACCAATGTTAGCGACTCCCAATTTGGCTATTCACTCGAAGATATCAACAGTTCACCTATCGCCTTTTCTCACAATAATATCTTCAATTCAAAACCCTTTGGTATTGGTTTTAGTAATGCCAGAACCATTATGAGCTATGCTTCTACTCCCGCTACCGAAGATCGAGGTTACATCTGTTATCGAATCACGGCTTCCAATTTTCAAGAAGCCGGAACTTACCAAAACCAAATCAACTTCATCGCCACCGCTACTTTTTAGTAGTTTTTTCAAACAAACACCCCATTGACAAATATAATAACTTTACTCTATTCTTCTATTATAACCATCACCAAAACAATAATGAACCGTCCGACATTTATAAAATACATCCTTTGCTTAGTATTTTTTTCTCCCTTGTTTTTTTACCTAATCAACCCTCAAAAATCAATTTCTGCACCTGCCACCGAATTTAAAGATCAACTAAGTTCTGCTCAACTTTCTTATTTTGCTCGACTTGGAGTTGGTAATTCAGCTGGAAATTCAATAATTCTTGTCAATACTGCTGGAACCACTCTCTCTACCAACAATTACAACTTAGATATTGGCGATACCCTTTCCGTTGGAATTGGCACTACCACCATCTTTACTGTAAGTGGGCTATCAGACACCAACGCTATTTCACTCGACGCACCTATTGGTGTTGGTCATACTACTGGAATCCCAGTTATTTCTACTCGTTATTCAGTTCACAATATTTATTTCAAACCTCAAAGCTCTGTTGTTGGAGGTAAATGGCAAGTACTAATCAAAACTAGTAACGGAACCGCTTCATCAGACAACATACCTGATTCTGATGGTTTCGATTATGGCAATCTCACTCAAGGAGCCATCACCTGTCCCTGGGGAGCCACCGCCAGTGTTGGTACTACCGAAGTTATTAACAATATTTCTTATCATGCTATTACTTGTAGTCTGGGTGCTGGGATTACCAATCCTCTCGATGTTGGTAGTAGTATTTTAATTGGTGATGCCACCAATATGTTAATGAACCCAGCTCCAGCGGAAGGCCACACTGTTGGTCAAGCTAACTCTTCAGCAGACACTTATAGTGTTATTCTTCGACATCTCAATTCAGCTAACGATGTCCAAGATAGTATGACCGGCAAAATTGCCCTTACAGAATCTGTTCGAATCACCGTTACCGTCGATCCAACGATTACCTTCTCCGTTGGTAACAGCGGAGTTACTAGTGTTGGAACCACCATCTGTGGTAGTCCTTTAGGCGCTGGTGCTCCTGAGACTACTGGCGGTGAAGTAAATTTTGGATCTCTAAATTTAAGTGCTTTCAACAACTTAGCTCAATTTATTCAATGCACCACTAATGCTGCCAATGGCTATGTTATCCAAGCATTTGAATCCCATCAATTTTTATTAATTGGTGGCGCCACCACCATTCCCGATACTACCTGCCCATCCAACAGCTGTACTATCACTTCTGCTGCCGCTTGGACTACAAATACTGCTTCAGGTTTTGGTTACAGCCTCGAAGTTGGATCTACCTCAACTGGCGCCGTTTTGGGAATTACAACTTCCGGACAATACAAACCTTTTGGAGTCGGTTACGCCAATGCTCAACCGATTATGTATCGCACTGACACTCCTACTTCAATAGACTCTACCTACATTGGCTATCGGGTTACTATAAGTACTGCTCAACCAGCCGGTACTTATCAAAATGAAATTAACTTCATTGCCACTGCCACCTTTTAGGTGTTATATTTAATATATAAACAAAATGAAACCTGCCACCATCAAAAAAACAATCAACATTTCAATATTACTTTTCACTTTATACTTTTTACTTTCCACGAAACCAATTCAAGCTCAAGTTGCCACTGGTCTCTCAGCTATTCCTCCACGTCTAGAAGTATCAGTCGATCCCGATGCCACCACTACCCAAGTAATCAAGGTTCGCAATGAATCTAGTGAAGTAAAAACCATTAAAGTTACTCTTCGTGACTTTGTCGTCAACGATAACAAAGGCACTCCAACTTTCTTAGACGAAAACACCGATTCCACCAAAAATCGTTGGGCAGCTAGTGCCTGGATCCAAATCTCGCCAACTTCCCTAACCATTAAGCCAGGTGAAACCAAAAGTTTAACCCTGACAGTATTACCTCCCGCCAATGCCCTTCCCGGTGGTCATTATGCCGCCGTCGTCTATAGCCCCGACTCATTTGCTTCTTTAAACACTACCGGTGCTTCAATTCAAACTAATGTTGGTACTCTTGTTTATGTCACCATTCCTGGATATATTAACCAAAAAGCTTCAGTCCAATCTTTTACAGCCCCAAAATTTTCCGAATTTGGACCAATCGATTTTAAAGCTACTGTCAAAAATTCTTCCGATATTCATATTCAACCTAAAGGTGCTATCACTATCAAAAATTGGTTTGGTAAAGAAATTGACAAACTTCAACTAACCGAAATAAATATCTTTCCCTACACTACTAGAGATTTTGCCAATACTCTTAACAAAAAATGGTTATTTGGTCGATATCACGCTAATTTTGGAGCTTACTATGGGACTGCTGGCGGCCTGCTTGACGCTAACCTATTCTTTTGGGTAATTCCTTGGAGACTAATAATTTTGATAGTTGCCGCTATCGCCATCGTTGTTACCCTAATAATTATCTCTAAAAATAAACCTAAAAAATTAAAAACCGGATCTCCTACCGAAGTCGCCGAGTTGGAAAAAGAATTAGAGGTACTTAAAAAGAAATATAAGGACTAATAAGTTATTCAGCTCATCAGCCTTTCCGTTCATCAGCTAATTTGCCTTCTCAAAATCTGACAATCTGACACTCTGACAAGCTGAAAAGCTGATAAACTTAACTATGCCCTTTCTCTTACTAATTTTATTCCTCTTTGTTCCGACTTCTACTCAAGCCGTTGATTATAAAGGCACCGCCTCCACCACCGTCACCGCCTCAATCACCGAAAACCGAGTTACAATTTTTGGTTACACTTCTCCCAATTCTCGTGTCGAACTAAGTAGTCCCAAAGTTTTTGCGGTTACTTATAGTAATACTGATGGTTATTTTATTTTTGACAAATCAATCCTTCCTCGAAATCCTTCAGACCTTTGTTTAATTTCTTATGATAATCATGATCGTATCACTTCACCCACTTGTATCCCCGCCCCACCCCCCTACAACAACCACACCGACATTGGCCCCATTCTTTTACCCCCAACCATTTCTTTAGAAAACAATCAAATCGACCCCAACTCCACAGTCATCAGTTCAGGTCAAGCAATTCCCAGCTCCACTGTCAGTATTAATTTCTATAAAGTAAACGACAAAGGTCAATCTTTTATAAAAGAAACTCAAGCCTATTCCATCCCAACAATCACTGTTTCTACTGATATTTTTGGCAATTATAGCTTAAACCTCCCCACCGCCTACTCCAGTGACTATCGTCTCTATGCCTCAACCAAATTCAATGATAACTATTCTCCCAAATCAAACACTCTAATTTATTTTTTACCTTCATTTTTTAGCCTCTTTTTACAAAAATATCCCTTCCTTTATTATCTCGTCCCCATCCTTGTTATTATCTTAAATATTCTTGGCACCTACTTATTTTTAAAATCCGATCTTTATTATTTAGGACCCAAAACCTATCTCCCAGCCATTGCTAATTATTTCCCTGTTGTTCAAAACCGCTTTCCTGCTATCAAAAAATCCTATCCGGCCACCACTTCCTGCCGTACAAAACCTCGTCCTACTTCAAAACCCACCCCCCCGACAAGTCGGGGTCTCCCCTCTCTTGAAAAGGGAGAGCTTCAAATTTGATAAACTAACAAGCTGAAAAACTGATAAACTTAAGAGGTGAAATCTATCAAATACTTATTAATCATCGCTTTTCTATCCCTATCCCTAATGGCGACTCTTTTTCTCGTTGGTCGGACCACCATTTTCCAAAAACGAGCCTCCACTTCAAGCTCTTCTTATGTCTTAGAAAATTCTTATCTTTTTGCCTCCCCTCTCCAAGCCAAAGCCGGTGACATTACCACCCCAGCTGACCATCGAGAACAAATCCGTCTCACTGTTTTTTTACTTGATGGACGTGGTTTAGGAGTTGCCAATCAAATTGTCTCTCTCCAATTACCTGCCAATATTACTATTACCAACCAACAAGAGATTACCGACAGTAGCGGCAAAGCTGTGTTTGACATCACTTCTTCAACCGCTCAAACTTTTTACGTCACCGCCTCTGTTGGCACCGCCAAACTCCCCCAAAAAGTACGGGTAATATTTTACTAACCACTAACCCTACTTTTTCTCATAAATTGTCTTAAGATCTTTTTTAATATAAGGCTCAATATATTTATTTACCTTGGTCACCAAATCCACTTTTTTCCCCAATCTTTTTTCAAATTCCTTTTGTAATTTATCCAATTCAAACAAACCAATTTTATTACTTTTATTAAATTTAACCAATAAATCAATATCACTATTTTTTGTCTCTTCTCTCCTAGCCACCGACCCAAACAGCCCCAAATAATTTATTCCATATTTATTACAAATGTCATCAACCTTAAAATCTAAACCAGTTTGTCTTTTGGTAATTTGTGTCAACATTACCCTAATCATTTCTTGAAGCGATGAAAAACCCAAATCAGTTGCTTCACTCTCAGCCCTCTTTCTTAAATTTGGATCAATTGGTATTTGTAATATACTTCTTCCCATATATTACAATAGTAATACATTTGTAATATTATGTCAAACTAAACAGTCTTGCTACTCACTAAAAGCTAAACACTACTTATCTACTCAACTACTCATCTACTTATCTATCTTTGCTATTTATTAAATGCTACTTACTAAAAGCTATTATTGCTAAACTAAAGTACATGAAATCTCTCTTCTAGTATTTGAAATGATTTCTTG
>CAYXLS010000027.1:0-8982 GCA_964464785.1 uncultured Gammaproteobacteria bacterium
CTAAATATGGCCAAAGTAATTTGGCGTCAAGAGTATCAATTTTGTTGAATTTTACTATTGTTATTAGAATGGTGACCCAAAGAATTAAAATTTCATAAAACGCGAGAGTTGGAGACCGAAAACCGAAAAACAAAAACGACCAAATAATATTGAGCAAAAGCTGGACCCAAAACCAAAATAAATCGCCTTTCTTTTGCCAAACTCGATAAAGTGCTATACCCATTAATAAAAATAAAATAGTCCAAACTGGAGCGAAGAGCCAAGAAGGGGGGTTGAGATTGGACTTAACTACATCGGTGACATACCAAGTCTTGACTGAAGTGGCGGTGGCAAAACTACCGAATATTCCTGCACCTTCGGTAATTAAAATTGAAATAATAAGTTTTGGCCAATTAATTTTTGTTTTTTGACTTTTTGTAGACATAAATTTTTAATTTATAAAGGTTTTCCGGTAATAATTTTTATGTCGTATTCATCAGAATCGTCTAATTTTGTGGCAGAAATTGTTGCGATATACTCCTTTTCGAGTGATTTGAGCAATAAATCAGTTACTGAATTTGGTATAGATTTTTTAATTTTAATTTCAGTTTTGACAAAATCGTAATTAATGGCATTGCCGGTATCAGCGATCTTAAATTTATTTTGAGATAAAAGTCCAGTTACTTTGGCCGCTTCTCCTGAAATTCCACTACCATTTAAGACTTGAATTTTGAGAGAATCAAAATTAATAGTAGGGGTGGCTGTCGGAATAACAGTGGTTGTGGTGGAAGCAGTTGGGTCAAGTTGAGAATCATCTGATGGAAACCATATTTGACGAGAAATAATTAGAACAACAACAACTAAAATACAAAAAGTCAAAATTATCACTATTTTTTTTGCCAAAGATGACTGACTAATAACAGGTGAAGGATTTTTGATTTCTAACCGAGAAGTGTCTTCGTCTGATCCAGAAACATTGTCAGAGTGAATTAAACCTTTGATTGGGTTGATATCAATATATTCTGGGGTAAGACAGGAAAAATCGTATGGAGAAAAGGCGGTGTCACCAGTGGGAGAAAAAATAATTTGTTGAGGAAGAGTTTTGAATCTATCTTTGGTGTAAGTAAAAATTTCCTCGATATCACCTTGAGTAAGTCTTTTATCTAAATTTTTGGAAAAGATTGGAGTTCGGTTGAACGATACTACAATTAGATTTTGATGAAGTAAAAAAACTAATTTATTTTTTGGTAAAAAACGACAAATACTGGTTGAAAGACTTTCGACTAATTTGATTTTGATTTTGGCACTATAAACCGCAAATCGAAGTTGATCAAAAAAGTTTTTGTCAACATAAATTATTTGAACTAATTTTAATTTACCCTGATTGGCGACAATTTTATAATCCCAGACTGTTTGGTCTAAATTTTGGCTAATTATTAATTGAGCTTTTGTTTGAACTAGCCGACGTTTTTTTGATTCTTTTTTAGATATTAATAGACTAGTGATATTGATATATCGATTTGACAAAAGAATTCTAAAACGAGATGAAAAATTTTTTTTTAGTTGAATAAAAACTTGAGTCAAAGTTTCTTTTGTCCAAGAGACTTCACCAATTTTGTTGTTATTTTTATAAATCTCAATCTTTTCTTTTGAAATATATAGAAGATGCATAAGAATATTATAAACGATTTAATTGTAACAAGACAATCTTCCCTACTTAAATATTACAGTGATTGCAGAAAAATTAAAATTGTCTGGGATCTGAAAGACCAAGTGATTCTAGATATGTGATCACTTTCCCGGAGTTAAATTGAGCTAGTGTGGTTCGATTTATCTGTTCAAAACCTTCGGTACCGATATAAGTTTGAAGACAAGCTTTGATATCACCGGCGATAGGTATTTTAAAACCAATCCCTGCCAGTTGATTTATCGTCAATTTACCATTTTCTAATAAAAATCGGCTGACAGATAAATTTATAGTATACCCTAACCTTTCTAGTTTTTTATGTGATTCCATGCCAACTGACGAATGTGTATTAAATGATTTTATAGCAATTTGACTCTCATAAACTGGTTCTCCTGAGGTTAAATTTAAAACTGGTGATCCTCTTTGTGTAAATTTATTTTTATTTATTTGGTCTTCTCTAGCTAATTTAATGTAATAGGTATTTGTTTTTTCATCGTAATATTCCTCACGGATCAGGTATGCTTGGTTATCAGGATCAGGTTCGGCAACTGCTGATTCGATAATATCTAAATATCTTCTAAATTCATCAATTTCAGGACTTAAGTTGTCTTTATTTTGGTTTGTGAATGCGCCTATTGTTTCGTTAAGGCCGGCATTAAGTAATTTTATTAAACCAGGTTTGAGGGTTAATTTTAATTCCCTTTTGGGTTGAGGTACTATTTCATGTTGAGATTCCATATTAATTTTATTAATAATAGATGATTTTATATATTTAGTCATACCTTGTCAATAAAAAATAAGCTTAAAAAAAAAGTGAAATAATTGAAGTTAATTATGGTTGTATTTTTTTAAAAACAAGATATACTCTGATATTGTATTATGATTGACGTAAGTAAAGGGAAAATACTACTTAAAAGTAGACCAGGTATTGAATTTGAAAATGGTGGAGTCCTCAACCCAACTTGTGTCGAGAAGGATAATATTGTTCACATGTTTTATCGAGCAGTAAGAAAACGTAGTTTTTCAACAATTGGTTATTGTCAGATAAAAGATGGCCAAGTAATCAACAGGTCCGACACTCCAATTATGGTTCCGGAGTATCTTTATGAAAGAATGGGAATTGAAGATCCGCGGATTACTTTTTTGGATGGGAAATATTATCTTTTATACACTGCCTATGATGGTCTTAATGCATTGGTGGCTTATGCAACCAGTAACGACTTGATTCACTGGGAAAAAAGGGGATTAATTAGCCCACAAATTTCTTATGATGAAGCCGAAGACATTTTTCGTAGCCCTTTTATTAATGAAAAATATACTTTTTTTGAACAATATTTTAGATATGAAAATGATGATAAGGTCCATCTTTGGGAAAAAGATGCAATGCTTTTTCCAAAAAAAATTAGCGGCCATTATGCTTTGATTCATCGAATTTTGCCAGGAATTCAAGTTTGTTATTTTGATGAATTCAGCCAACTAACCCAAGATTTTTGGAAAAACTATTTAAAAGACTTAAATAGTTTTATAATTCTTGATCCCAGTCTTGAACATGAATCGGGGTATATTGGTGGAGGGGCGGTGCCAGTGGAAACTGAAAAGGGTTGGTTGATGATTTATCATTCGGTGTCTGAACACAAAGGAAATAAAATTTATAGGGCTTCGGTTGCATTGTTAGACCTAAATAACCCCCAAAAAGTGATTGGACAATTACCCTATCCACTGTTTTCACCTGAAGAGGTTTGGGAAAAGAAAGGGATTGTTGATAATGTAGTTTTTCCAACAGGAACCGCAATTCGAGGAGATGAATTATCGATATATTATGGAGCTGCTGATGATGTTATTGGAGTTAGAACTTTAAGTCTTACTAAGTTATTAAATGAATTATTATGAAAAACAGAAAACCAATAAAAGTGATATACCTATCGACGTATATTCCTCAAAAATGTGGCATTGCAACTTTTACAAAAGATGTGACTAGTGCCATAAATTTAATTAACCCAAAAGCTTTAGCTGAAATTATGGCAGTAGTTAAAGAAAATGAAATTATAGAATTTCCTTGGGAAGTTAAATATAAAATTGAATACAACAATCCAAAATCTTACGAAAGGGCTGCGGAATATGTAAACAGTTCTTGTTGTGATGTGGTTTTGGTTGAACATGAATTTGGAATTTTTGGAGGTTTTTGTGGAAATTATTTGGTTGATTTTTTAAAACTTATAAAAAAACCGAAAGTAATAACTTGCCATACTATTATTGAAGATTTAAATAATGATTGGGGAAAAACATTTAAAGACATAATTAAATATGTTGATGGAATTACAGTGATGACAAATTTCAGTGCTCAAAAACTGATTAAATTTTATGGAGTAAACAAAAAAGATATTGCTGTGATCCCCCATGGTACTCCAAATTTTACTTTTAATGATACTGAAAAGTATAAAAAGAAGAAAAAACTACAAGGAAGATTGATTCTGGGAAATATTAATTTATTGTCTGATAATAAAGGGATTGATTATTCAATTGAAGCAGTAGCTCAAATTGCAAAAGTATATCCAGAAGTTCTTTACTTGGTGGTTGGGCAAACTCATCCAAATATTTTAAAAACTGAAGGTGAAAAATATCGAAATGCTTTAAAAAATAAAATTAGAAAATTAGGCATTCAAAAAAATGTAAGATTTGTTAATAAATACGTATCTATTGAAGAATTATGTGATTGGTTAAAAGTGATGGATATTTATATTACCCCGTATTTAGAAAAACAGCAGTCCTCTTCGGGAGCCCTGGCTTATGCTGTGGGTGCTGGTAAACTTTGTATTTCAACTGGGTATGTCTATGCTGAAGAAATTCTGGGTGAAGGAAGAGGAATAATTGTTCCCTTTAAAGATTCACAGTCAATTGCCAAAGCGGTTATTGATATTTGGAATAATAAAGAAAAAAGAAAAATAATGGAAAATAAAGCTTATGAATACGGTCGGTTTATGACTTGGTCGAGTGTGGCTTTGCAACATTTAGATTTTTTCGAAAATATGATAAAAAAATATGCAAAAGAACATCAAAAAACAAATTGAATATCTTTTAAAAATCACTGACAAGGTCGGGCTGATCGAACACTGTATTTACCACCAACCAAATTATGTTGAAGGGTGGTGTGTTGATGATAATGCTAGGGCTTTACAGGTTTGTTTAAGGTATAAAAACTTAGAATTAAAAAAAATAAAGTCAATTTATTTTTCTTTTTTGGAATCAGCTTTTAGAAACGATAATTTTTATGATGACTTAAATCAAGATTTGACTTGGAAAGAAGGGTTTGAAAGTGGAGGTGAGCATTGTGGTCGGACTTTGGTAGCATTGGGAGAAACTATAATTTTTGATCCCACACTTAAAGATAAGGCAATAAAAATGTTTGACCAAATTTATAATTTGATAAAGGAAAATCAAACTTATTATACTCGAGTTGTAGCTCATACAATTTTAGGGTTGCAATATTATAAAAAAGAGGAAATTGATTTTTGGGCAAAAATACTTCTTAAAAAATATTATATTGAAAAAAGTGCCGACTGGAAATGGTTTGACCCAGAAATGACATACGACAACGGACGAGTACCAATGTCACTTTTGGTGGCATATAAATTAACAAAAAATAAAAAGTATTTTGAAATTGCGATTGAATCTTTAGATTTTTTTACTGAAATTACTTTTGACAAAAAAAGGGGGTGTTTTTCGTTTCCTGGAAACAGAGGTTGGTTTACGAAATCAGGAAACAGGGCTGTATTTGACCAACAACCAATTGAGGCTGGGACTATGGTAGAGACCTACACCTTGGCATATGAAGTTACAAAAGATGAAAAATATAAACAATTGGCACAATTAGCCATGAATTGGTATTTTGGGAAAAATATTTTAGGAATTGATGTGATTGATGAAAAAACAGGAGGAATTTATGATGGTTTGGAAGAAAAAAATGTTAATCAAAACCGGGGTGCTGAATCGATTTTGTCTTATCTTTTAGCAGCAAAAGAAATAGAAAAATTAAATTCGACTTAGTTTAATTTTTTTTAGTTCTTGTTGCCAGCTGGACTCGACAGTTTGCCAAATGTTTTTGATAGAGCAACCTTGTGAATGGGCACACACCCTGCCTCCAAGACAACTAACCATGGCTTTATTTTCACCCAAAGCAACTAAAAGATCGTAAAAACTTTTATTTTCCCAACCATTTTTCATCTTATATCCCCCATTTTTCCCTTCTTGAGACTCGACAATATTGGCAATAGCCAAGCTAGATGCCAGCTTGGAAAGAAAACTATAAGGTAAATTAATCTTTTTAGAAACCTCTTTTAGGGAAATAAGGTTGTCTTTATTTTTGGAAAGATAAGAAATAAAAATAATACTATACTCTACACTTTTAGGGATAGTAATCATATATTTTTAAAAGATTTTTTAATTTTTTTGATGGCTTCAAGACCAATATAGGCACAACGTTTGCGGACAATTGAAAGTTCTATCCCCATCTCGGCTTCAATTTGAGAACCACTCATTTTGACGACATCATTTATTTTTTTACCTTTTATTAAATCCATTAAAATATCGGTGGCAGCGGTGGAAATAGCACAACCGGTGGCCATAAATTTGGCATCGATTACTATTCCTTTTTCGATTTTGAGCCAAATTTTTATTTTGTCACCACAGAGGGCATTAACTTCTTGAACCTCAATACCACCATCTATTTTGCCTATATTTTGGGGATTTTTGTATCGATCTAAAATAATTTGTTGATATAAATCGTCCATAATTTAGCTAAATATTTGAATAGATTTTTTGATACCTTCGACTAGAACATCAATATCTTTGGTGGTGTTGTAGATACCGATACTAATCCGAGTAGTTCCAGATTCCAAACCAAACAGTTGATGAATTGGCATGGCACAATGGAAACCGGTGCGCACAGCTACGTTATAATGACTTGACAAAATATCACCTAAATCGTGAGGTTGGGCTAATTTTGGCTCTTTGAAAACAAAAGAAACCACTCCCCCTCGGTTATCTTTCGGACCAAAAATTTTAATTTGAGGAATAGTATTTAATTTTTCCAGGGTATAATTTATCAAATTTGTTTCGTGATCGATAATTTTTTGCCAGCCAAGAGATTTTATGTATTCAATTGCTTGGCTTAGGCCAATCACCTGAGCAATTGGAGGAGTACCTGGCTCATAAATTTGAGGAGGATCAACAAAAATAGTATTGTTCCAAAAAACTTCTTTAATTGGTCCACCTCCAAAAAAAGTAGGTTTCATTGTTTGATAAAGATTTTCTTTAACGAAAAGAACTCCAACACCAGTGGGACCATAAAGTTTATGCCCAGAAAAAGCAAAAAAATCAACTCCCAACTTGACGACATCAATTGGTAGATGAGCCACACTTTGGGCACCATCGAGTAAGACCAGTGTCTTGGGGTTTGATTTTTTGATCAATTGAACAATTTCTTTGATAGGGTTGATTGTTCCCAGAACATTGCTTATATGAGTAAGAGCGACAATTTTTGTTTTTGGGGTAACTAATTTGGAAATCGATGATATATCAAGTTTATAATCGGAAGTAACGGGAATATATTTTAAAATTGCCTTTTTTTTGAGAGCTAGTTGTTGCCATGGGATGAGGTTTGAATGATGCTCCATTTGAGTAATCAATATCTCATCTTTGGAATTTATATTAGATTCACCCCAAGATTGTGTAACTAAGTTAATAGAGGCAGTGGTACCTGAAGTAAAAATAATTTCGTCAAATTTGGCGTTGATAAAATCGGCCACAATTTGGCGTGATTTATCATACAAATTAGAAGCGACTTGAGATGTTTGATAAAGTCCTCGATGAATATTGGCGCTAATATGAGAATAATAATTTGTTTCGGCTTGGATAACACATTTTGGTTTGAGAGCAGTAGCAGCACTATCTAAATAAATTAAGCTGGGATTTTGGGTAAATATAGGAAAATTTGATTTCATTTAATTTGTCAATAAAAATGATTTAACAAGTAATTTAATGGATTGATTTTGACTAAAACCACGTGACATAAGATAAAAAAGTTGAGATTTATCGACTGGACCAATAGCTGAAGAATGAGAAGCCTGAACTTGGTTATTTTCAATCTCCAGTTGGGGAATTGAAATAGCTTGAGAGTCATTGCCAATCAGTAAAACTGAATGTTTAAGAAAAGCCTTAGTTTCTGGGGCGTTTTTGCTAATACGAATAGTACCCTTTAAGGACAAATTACCTTTTGGCATCACTACTGCTTTGATTAGGGTGTTACCAATAGTGTTTGGGGCAATAAATTCCATAAGAGTTTCAATATCAACAGTTTGGCCAGTTTTGACCAAAATAGTTTTGGAAAAATTACGAACTTGCCCCGCCTCGTGTAAAACTTGATGATATTTCATCCGATACTTCCTTCCATTTGTAAATTTATAAGTCGATTAAGTTCTAAACTATACTCCATAGGTAATTCTTTGACGATAGGTTCCAAAAACCCATTGACAATCATGCCTTCTGATTCTAATTGAGAAAATCCTTTAGACATAAGATAAAAAAGTTGATCTTCCCCGATTTTGCTGACAGTGGCTTCGTGTTCGAGACTGGCTGATTTTTCGTAATTTTTGTTGGTGGGATAAGTATCTGATCTAGATTTATCGTCCAAAATTAGAGCATCACAAACAACTTTTGAGTGGGAATCAGTAGCACCTTGACTAATATGGACTGTGCCGCGATAACTACAACGGCCTCCATTTAGACTAATTGATTTTGAAATTATTCGACTAGTGGTGTTTGGAGCTAGGTGGATTGCCTTGGCACCAGTATCAAGGTGTTGGATACCTGAAGCAACAGCAATAGAGAGAACTTCCGCATGAGCATTTCGACCAATTAAAAGATTACTGGGATATTTCATGGTAGTGTTACTACCAAGATTACCATCGACCCATTCCATAGTGCCGTTTTCTTCAATTTGAGCTCGTTTGGTAACTAAATTATAAACATTAGTAGACCAGTTTTGAATGGTGGTATAACGAACTTTAGCATTTTTTTTGACAAAAACCTCAACCACGGCAGCATGAAGAGAATTGGTGGAATAAATTGGGGCAGTACAACCTTCGATATAGTGAACGAAAGACCCTTCGTCAGCAATAATTAAAGTTCGCTCAAATTGGCCCATTTTTTGACTATTAATTCGAAAATAAGTTTGAAGAGGTAGCTCAACTTGAACGTTTTTGGGAATATAGATAAATGACCCACCAGACCAAACAGCACTATTGAGAGAAGCAAATTTG
>CAYXLS010000028.1:0-4566 GCA_964464785.1 uncultured Gammaproteobacteria bacterium
ATTATGCCACATATTGATTAGATACCACGGGCTTTAGCCCGTGTGTAGTTCATTTCTGATTTTAAATCAGGTGATCGGATTCGTTTTAGAACTCAGTAAGAATTCACTACTACGTAAATATTTTATATCTGGTGATAAAATTATTACATGGATAATTTTATAAATAATAAAAACATTTTAATTTCTGGTGGTACCACTGGTATAGGTCGGGCAACTGCTATTTTATTAAGTCAGTCAGGGGCAAAGGTTTTTATATATGGGCGAGATGTAAATGCCCTAAATGCGACATTGGAAACTATAAAAAAAACTGGTGCTATAGCCACTGGTTGTGTTGCTGATCAGACAAAAATTGAAGATATTAAAAAAGTGTTTGCCGAATTTGATGCTCAATTCGGTAACCTCGATATTCTAATTAACAACGCTTCCGTTGGAGCTAGATCAATTAGTGAAACAACACTTGAAGACATGGAATATATTGTCAAGGCTAATCTTTTGGGTTATATGTATTGTTCCCGTCTAGCTCTAGACAGAATGAGGAAAATCCAATCTGGTCATATTATCATGGTTGGCTCAATGTGTACCCAAGTATTTGATGAAGGAGCTTCTGTTTATGTTGCCACCAAAACTGGTGTATTAGGTTTGGCTCGATCTCTTAGAAAAGAAATCAACAATCTTGGTATAAAAGTAACTCTGATTGAATCAGGAAATGTCGGTACCGACATGGTGACCGAAGGTTTAAACGAACAACTTCGCCTCCAAGAAGAGGGAATAATGCTAAAACCAGAAGATATCGCTCAAGCTATTTTGTTTTGTGTATCTCAGCCTTCTCGGACAGATATTTTGTCAGTACAGCTCAAACCCCGAAATCAAAAGTTCTAAAATCATTCTCCGTCTACAAAGTTATTTGACATCTAGACTGAAAGCAAACATTCAAGAAGCATCATTAAAAAATATCATAGAATATGGAATATATGGTTATTTACCCAAATTGACTTTTAGATACAAAACACCCATAATCAAAAAAGACCATATATAAATTTATAAAAATATAAATGAAAATTTTTTCGTTAGGACACGCTGGTTTCAGAATTAATTTAGAAAATAAAGTTATCCTTATAGATCCGTGGATTTCAAATAATCCCAGTTCTCCTTACAAAAAAATCGAAGAATCATTGACACCAAAATGTGATTACATTTTTGTTACCCACGAACATCAAGATCATGGATTAGAAGACGCAATCAACCTCTGTAAACTACACCCCGAAATAACGTTAATCGGAATTTTACAACTAGTTCAATACGCCAAGAAAAAAGGGGTAAAAAATATTATTGGGGCCAGCATTGGTGGTCAAATTAAATTAAACGACTTATTGATATACATTGCTCCTGCTATTCATCCCTCAACATTCGGAGCGGTTGGTTTTGTAATTAAAGGTAAAAATGAAACTATTTTTCACACTGGGGATACTGCATTTTATTCAGATCTTAAGTTATTAAGATATTACCAGGTAGACGTTGCCTTTCTCCCAATTGGTGATTACTATACTATGGGAATCAAATGGGCTAAAGAAGCAGTAAAAGCCATAAAACCAAGATATGTTCTTCCTATGCACTATGATACTTTTCCTGAAATAAAAACAAACTTGGTTGATTTTAAAAAACAAGTGGGAAAGCTCGCAAAGGTTGAAGTTATTAATCCAGGGAAAGAAATTGAAATTAATTTCAATCAAAAACCATAATTTTTATAGCTATTTATAAAAATACCAGATTGAAATAGACAAAGATTAAATCTAAAACAAGAAAACAAAATTATCCCAACCAACCCAGTGTTATGATTATAATATTTTTATATGAATAAATTAAAAATATTATATTTAATCATCGCAATTCTGTTTGGAATCTTTATGATTGTGTATGGTGAAAAAGACGATAGCCCCGGAGCCCAATTCTTGGGATTAATAATAATTATTGCCAGTATCTTTAGTTTCCATAAAAGCAAAAATAAAAAATCAGGATTGTCAATCAAAAAAAAATTATACATCACCTAATAATCTTAGGTACTTCAAATATCAACTTAAAATTAATAATATCTTCTTCAATTCTGTACCAATTCTGAGTCCTATTTTCCAAAAAACGGTAATGAAACATATAAGCTACAAACAAAAAGTTTGCTAACATACTAGAATGAATACAATTCAAATTATTATTTCAATTTTTGGTCTAATATCTTTACTCGTAGCCTTCAAAGGTATTTTAGAATTATCCACTAAAAAAAATCATTTTAAAAAAACACGTTTTTTGTTTTGGTTGGGAATTTTTGTCTGGGGAGATGCCGTAATTTTGGGTATTTTTTGGTTTTTAGTTTCTTTGATATGTATTTTATTATCAGATTGGATTATCTTCTTTTTGGTAGTATCAATCTTTTGGGTTATCAGAAGTTTTGGTGAAATTATCTATTGGATAAACCAGCAATTTTCTCCGGTTAATCGTAATCCCCCAAAAAATTTATTTGGTTATATATTGTTTAACAATGAATCAATTTGGTATGCCTATCAAGTTTTTTGGCAATGTATTATGGTTATAGCCATTATTTGTTCAATTTATTTTACAAATTTTTTGATAAACAACTAACTTGTTTATTTTATATTAATTGACCTTTAATAATTTTTCTGTCTTAATTAGATATATAATTGATAAAATATATGGAAATTAATTGTCACGATATTATTCTAACCCCTGAAATTCCAGCCGAAGCAAAACTTACACCCGAAAATGTTGAAAAAGTATTCGATCAATGCTGTATGGAAAATGGTGAAACTGGTAGACGAGTCCAAATACATTCTCGTTTCGGTACTGGAGTTTTGAGCAAAAATTCACTAGATAATTTAAGTGGCGTTATCGAACAATTTGCCGCACAACTGCCTGATATTTTTAGTTCAGACAATGGGGCTGATTTTAAACATGCAAAAAATATTAAAGATAATAATCTTAAAGAAAATAAATCCTGGACTACATCAAACCAAGACGTCTTCAGATTATTGTCATTAATTACAGGTATAGAGTTGGGAAGAGTAATTACCCCAATATATATGGATAAATATTATAAACCAAGCGAAAGAGGAAATTTTATATTCAAAATCGATTGGAATCAATATAACAATAATAAAAAAAGACACAATGATACTTACGGTACTAGATGACGTTTTTTGACTGATAGTGTATCCTTTTTATATCTATCAGATGAAAAAAAATATTAATTCCCTTGTTTATAGTTTTACTTAGTTTTATTTCAGGCGATATTTTTGCGCAATCTATTAGTAACATTAATATCGGCCCCACCAATTTAGATATTTCCCGTTTTTCCCCTTACTATGTTACCGCCGAAATTTCTGATTATCAAAGCACTGTGCCCCCCGAAATTAAAATCTCAACTATCAACGGCGACGTTGGTACTACCAACTGGAATTTTTTTAGTGACGGCACTGCTTCCTCCGAAATTCTTACTTTTCCCATGACCTACGTCAGCGGTAATACTAGGATAAAAAACAATATATTTCCTGACTATATTTATCCCGAAATATTTTTTACTCCCTCAGTAGCAACTTGGAATAATATCCCTTCAAATACAATCAAACAAACCCTAAAAGTTATCCAAAAAACAATTTAATAATTTCAGTGACACCATACTTTTATCGTTCAAAATCCAATTATATTTTTACTCTAATCGTATTTCACCAATTAAATAAGATATACTTATCTATATGAATATTAAATTAACACTATCTTCAATACTTTTTTTATTTTTAATATTACTTATTACTCCCGCAATCACAGTTGTAGCAAATTCACCTGGTACAAAAGTAACGAATGACCCAATCATAACTAGAATCATCGAAAAAATTGAGTATTTTTTTGCTTTTAAACTAGAGAAAAAAGTTGCCGTATTAGAAAAACAAGCAGAAAACAGGTTAATTAGAGCACAGGATTTTGCTACTAATGGTAATCATGAAAAAGTTCAAAATCAATTACAGGGCTATCTTGTTAAAAAGGAAGAACAAAACAATTTATTAAAAAAAATTGACGAAGATGAAGTATTAAAAAAAGTTCAAGAAAGAACCATTGAGCAACAAAAAACAATGGAAGCAATAAAAACGGTTATTAGTAACGATATAAAACAGGATGTAATTCAGACTCAAGAACAAGTTGTTAACCAAGTAGCCCAAAGAGTTGTTGAAATAAACGGTAAAGAAGGTCAAACTGAATTTTTTGACAAAGTTGAACATGTTTGGGCACCAGGTACTGGACCAGGAGGAGGGGAAGCCGGAGTAGTTTATGAAGGTGGCGCCGGGCATCAATATGCCCCAGGTACTTCCGCCGGAGGAAGTGGTGGAGTAGTCTACGAGGGAGGTGCCAAGATAATGTTTGCTCCAGGAACCTCTGCTGGTAGTAGTGGTGGAGATGCAAAAGTTGACATCAAGACAGTTGAGGTAATAAGTAATTAATCTTCTTGACAAAAAACACCAAAAGGTTCATATTTACTTAATGAAGATTAGGTTTATATTCCTG
>CAYXLS010000028.1:4576-5885 GCA_964464785.1 uncultured Gammaproteobacteria bacterium
CGGTCTTGGGTTGGCAAACAATTTTCCGATACAAGCCTCTTCAGATGATCTGGTCATCAATGAGATGATGCCTTATCCGGCCGACGGAGAAGATGAATGGCTAGAATTTTATAATCAAAGCGATAGTGAAGCTTTTGACTTAACTGGCATGTGGCTAATGGTTACTAAAGGTACCGAACCCAACTATGATTATCAGGAAAGGATTGATCTTTCAGGCAGTGTTCCTCGGGGAGGATTTTTAACCTTTAATTTCGCCTCAAACGGATATAAGTTACCCAACGACGGTGCTTGTATTTCAGTTTTTATTGGTGAGACATCCTCTATTCACTCGGTGAAATATGGGAATGGTACCTGTGATGACGGTGTTGATGCTGTTGATGCCACCGAAGGCAGTACTATTGGAACTGAACAGGGTAAATCTATCAATGCCAAGATGACTTGGGAGCCAGATGTTACTCCACCAAATGCTACCTTTGTCTTGAGCGATCCTAATGACCCCGATAATCCTCCCAGTCGTGGCTGGTGCGACAATAGTGATGACCAGTGTTTCCAAATATCAACTTTAACTTCTTTACTTACGTTGGCAGGAATAACCACCAACTTAAGTCAGCAGGAAGATCTTTCTCGGGCTACCAATGTTTACTTTGACAGCAATAATTATGGTCGTATTAGCTTTGCCAACGAAATTAATTTTACCGATCGCGATGCTATGATCTGGCTAGGCCAGCTTCAAAGCAAGATGACCATTTCTCAGGGAATTATCGCCCTGGATGCAAATCTGATTCAAAATTTAATTGATACCCAGGCTACCTTAACCATGAGAAATATCACCCTGTCCAATCCTACTATACAGGTAACTAACACCGATGGTTCTACTGGAGATTCAGGTATTATTTCCGGTTTATCTTATGACCAAGTTGCTCATACTTTAATTTTTACTGCCGCCCATTTCACTACTTTCACCGCTACCGAAAATACCAATTCCTCTAGTTCTCTTCCATCTTCTTTCGGGCCAGGTTCTCACTGTTCCGATGCTAAACCAGTTACTAACCCAAACCTATTTCAAATCGATACCTCTAACAATAATGCCAAATTTTATTTTACTCCGATATCTAACACCTCCGATTATTTTATAAGTTTTTCAGAAAATTCAGATGCCGAAAAACATGGTGAATTAGTTTCCCTTCTTAAGGAAGGTGTTCAAAGCCATACCGTTTATTATCTAAAACCCAATACTATTTATTATGCCAAAATTCGTGGCCAAAATGGATGTATGCCAGGGGATTGGAGTAATATTATGAAAATTAAA
>CAYXLS010000028.1:5895-8952 GCA_964464785.1 uncultured Gammaproteobacteria bacterium
TCACTCCCTTTCCATTCAAATATATCTTTATTGATTTAAAACCAATTCTCAAATTTATTACCAAAATTCAACCCCGAAAAATTTCGTTTCATTGGTTACAAAACTTCCCATATCGCCAACACCAGAAACAAATATAGATACTGACACTGAGCCAGCAATTACTCCTACAATTATCCCCACCCGTTCTCCTCAACCAACTCCAACTATTTCTATACCTGAAAGCTCAAAGAAATGTTTCCTGTGGTGGTGTTGGTAAGCCAGCAAAGTTAAAAGTGATATCATACATTTATGACCAAAAATCCAATTATAAATAGTATAATTGCCTCACTTTATATTTTTGCTTTAATTGCACTTTTCTCTAATATGTTTGTTTAATTTTTTTTACAATCTAGATTTAGCCTGCCAAATAAGTCATAATAATATATGGTAAAAATAAATCAAATCTATCGCTGTCCTATTTGTGGGAATATTGTTGAAGTTTTACACGCCGGTGGGGGAGAACTTGTTTGTTGTGGTAAACCGATGGAGTTGCTAGAAGCAAAAGTTCAAGACGTTGGTCTTGAAAAACATCTTCCAGTTATTGAAAAAACTACCAATTCGATAACCGTCAAAGTAGGTTCCGTTCCACATCCAATGGAAGAATCTCATTATATCGAAGTTATTGAAATAATTGCCGACGACAAGGTTTATAAAAAGTTTTTAAAACCAGGGCAAGAAGCGGTAGTAATTTTTAATCTATCAGCCAACCAAGTCATTGCTCGAGCTTATTGCAATGTCCACGGACTTTGGCAATCCGAATAGACTTTTTCTTAACCTAAATTTTGGTGTTAAGCTAAAATAGCTTATGTGGAAATTTGTCAATAGAAACAGAATTTGGTTTATTTTAATTTCCCTGTTTATTTTGGCCCTAATTGCCACCGAAAAATTAATTAATAATTATTTTATTCCAGGCGGCCTAACCACAATTGATCAGTCGATCAATCAATTAATTACCACTCTTCGAACCCCATTTTTAAACAAACTTATATTATTAGTGACCTTAACTGGGAACTGGGAGATGATTGTTGGAGGAAGTTTATTGGTCTCAATATGGTTAATAATTGCTCAAAAAAAACACTATTTAATTGCTCTATTATCAAGCAATGCTTCAGCTCTAATCTTTATTGTGGTGATAAAAAATTTAATTGGTCGAATTCGACCCCCGATAACAAATGCCTTAATTGTTGAGCCAGGGTTTGCTTTCCCCAGTGGTCATAGCTATTTTGGAGTCGTATTTTACGGTTTACTGACTTATTTTTTAGTCCATAATTTACACCAAAATTGGTTAAAAACTAGTTTTTCTATTTTAGGATCGATTTACATTTTACTCTTGGCTTTTTCTCGGATATATTTAGGAGTTCATTGGACTACCGATGTTTTGGCTAGTCTATCGTTTGGTGTGATTTGGTTGGCCATAATTACATCCTATATTGAGTACAAAATCAGATTTAACCATAAAAAAAATAAATCTATCAATCAAAAATTAATCAAGATAATTACAGGAGTCTTTATCGGTCTTTGGTTTTTAGAATTATTTTGGCTTTACCAAAACAACGTCAATACTTTAGGCACAAAAATAATCAATCCGATTAGTAGTGCCACCACCGAAACTACCAATACTGCCCCAGCGGCCAAATCACGAGCCAAAGTAGTGTCAGAGTAGTCAAGTTTTAGTTTAAATTTAATTACATTACATATTTCTTCAATAGCCGTGTTAAACAGTTCTGCCGAAATTACTAGCCCAATTAACAAAATGATGATTAAAAATTCAACCACTGAGATTTTAAACACGATTGATGCCATCAATACCAAAAACGTCGCCCAAAGATGAATTTTGATATTATTTTCCTCAAAACCTCGCCTCCAACCGTTAAAGGCACAACCAAAGGCTTTAATCATTTTGTGATTAGTCATATCTAATGATACAAAATAAAAACCAAAAATGTGATTATCTTAATTATTTTATTCCTCTTCTTTTTTAGTCCGTTTTTCTTCGTTCTTTTTTGTTGACCAAATTTGAACTATCAAAATTAACGCCAACAATCCGATAATTACCACCCAAAACCAATTATTTAAATTTGTTTCTTTCACTTCTTCTTTTTCTTGATCATCAGTTTTCGTATTTGTTTCGTCTTCCAAAGTGTCTCCTGTTTCTTCCTCATCCGCTTCCAAGATTCCCGTAACTATTTCTGTAGGTTTTATTTGCACCACAGTTTCGGTCGGTTTTATCGGTTCTGGCGTTGCCGTCACTACTTGAGTGACTACAACTGGAGTTGGGGTCTTGGTTGCTTGAGGCATAATTTCCCACTCAATATCTTTAATCGGTTTAATCGAAATACTAGTCGGAGTAGCGGTAGCTAATGGCATTATCTCTAAATCATCAAAATCATATACTGGATTTAAAGCCCAAACCCCCCCCTCACCCAAAAAAAACAATAATCCCAGACAAAGAACTCCTTTGATTATTTTCTTCATTACCTATATTATACGTCCTCTGTCAAATTGACCCAAATTTATTTTTTTTCCCAATCGGAGCGATAAATTTCACATAACCCAAAAATAACGAAACTACCAAACCCACTGATACGACTATAAACCTAAACATATTATCATCGCTTCCAAACCCTCGAATCACACTATACAAAAGAGTTAATACTCCGCCCAACAGCAATCCATCAGCAATCAGATATATTTTTTTAAATAGAGTTAGACTGATTACGACTATTATTATTGAGAATATCAGTGCCAAAATCGACACATTTCGATTGTAAGTTTGCGATTTTATTTGATAATCTTTTTGCTCTTGATCAAATTTTTCCCTTTCTGCCTTAGTTTCTTCTGAAATTTGTCCATCTTTTTCTGGCTCGGGATATCCATATTTCACCGAGACTGGTGGTTCTGGGTATTTTAAGGCTGGATAAAATGCCGCAATCCCCACTCCCACAAACACTGCCATAAAAATTCCAATTAAAAGTGTATATAGTAATTTTAAAGTCATCTCACTCCTTTGGTGTTTAT
>CAYXLS010000029.1:0-8779 GCA_964464785.1 uncultured Gammaproteobacteria bacterium
ATGGTTCTTTGGCTATCAAAGTTAAAAAACTTCTTGGCCAATTATAAATTATTACTACTTACTATTTACTAATTAACTAATTTACTAAACTATGAGAGTTAAAACTGGAACAATCAGAAAAGCTGGTCACAAAAAAGTCCTAAAAGCCGCCAAAGGTTTTTGGATGACCCGTCACAAAAGATACAAAGTTGCCCATGAAGCAGTTATGCACTCGGGAAAATATGCTTTTGTTGGTCGTCGTCTTAAAAAAAGAGATTTGCGACAAGTATGGATTGTTAGAATTAATGCCGCCCTCAAGTCTTTTGATATTCGATATTCAGCCTTTATAAAAATGCTAAAAAATCGACAAATTGGACTTGACAGAAAAACTCTCTCCGAACTTGCCACTAATCATCAAGAAGCTTTTAAAGCAATAGTAGAAGCAGCCAAATAAAAATAACTGTTTCTACTTCAAAACCCCTTAATTTTATCAAGGGGTTTTTGTTAAAATAAACCATCTATGGATGAAAATTTAGAAAAAATAAAGGCAGAATATCTCTCCAAGATAGAGTCTTTAACCTCCGCCAATCAGTACGAACAAATCAGAATTGAGATATTTGGCAGAAACGGAAAAATAAATAATTTATTTTCAAAAATTAAAGAAATTTCCGCTGAATCTCGAAAGCAATATGGATTTGACCTAAACCAACTCAAAACCGAGCTTGAACAACTATTAAAAAATAAATCAATCAAAAAAACTGATAAGCTGAAATCTGATAAGCTGAAATCTAATATCTTTTCTTTGCCAAAAATTGGCCATCTTCACCCAATTACCCAAACTGAACGACAGCTAAACGATGTTTTTTTAAAACTCGGATTTTCCCTTTATTGTGGGCCAGAAATTGTTACTGATGATTTTAATTTTAAACGCCTCAATGTTCCCTTAGACCACCCCGCCCGTGACATGCAAGACAGTATTTACATTAAAGAGCCAGAATATTTGTTACGAACCCAAACATCAACCATAGAATCCTATTTATTAGCCCAAAAAGCCAAAGAATTACCACTTCGAGCCGCTTTTGCTGGATCTACTTTTAGAAACGAAAAAGTTAATCGATCTAATCACTTTGTTTTTCATCAATATCAAGCAGTTGTTGTTGACAAAGAAATTACCATGAAAGATTTAATCGGAACCATGGACTTAATGTTCAAAACTCTCTATGGACCTGACGTTGTGGTTCGTTATCGATGCAAATATTACCCCGAAGTTGAACCCGGGGTTGGACCAGACATGCAATGTTTCAGTTGTCATGGGACTGGTTGTCCTATTTGTAAATACGCTGGCTGGATTGAAATGGGTGGAGCCGGAATGATTCACCCAAAAGTTCTGGAAATGGCCAATATTAATCCAAAAATCTGGTCAGGTTTCGCTTTTGGAATGGGGCTTGACCGTTGGACTATGGCTCAAAAAAATATCAAAGACATTAGAACTTTAATGGGAGGTAATTTAGCTTACAAACCAAACCAACCATAGATTTATGAAACTAATCTATTCTTATCTTCAAAAATTTTTACCCACTCTTGATGTAAAACCTCAACAACTCCGAGACGATCTAACTATGATTGGTCATTTCACCAATTTTTTCGAAGAAATCGACGGAGATATTGTTTTTGATTTAGACATAAAAGTTAATAGGGGAGACTGTCTTGGTTATTATGGACTGGCCACCGATTTATCTGTTTTTTATAACCTCCCACTAGTAACCAATATTTCTCCAGAAATTACAAATCAAGCAAACAAAAATTTATCAATAAAAGTAACCACTGACAACGTTGTTCGTATTTTAGCCGTAAAAATTTCTCAACTTCAAAATTCCGTCTCTCCCAACTGGTTGCAAAATTTTCTTAAATACCACCAGAACAAATCAATCAATCTTATTGTCGATCTGACCAATTATGTAATGTTTATGTACGGCATCCCAAGTCATGCTTTCGATACTCAAAAATCAACCGATTCTCTAATTTGGGAAATGAACCCAAGATACCAAAATTTTGTTACTCTAGACAAAACCAAACTAAATATTAACAAAAACATTTTAATGATTAATAATTCTTCTCAACCTCTAAGTCTAAGTTTTTGGGGAGGACAAGATTGCGCCATTGATTTAGACACAAAAGAAATAATACTAGAAATGGCAATTTATAAACCTTCTATTGTTCGCCAAAACAGCCGACAATTAAAATCAATTACCGAAGCCGAAACTCGACTTGAAAAACAACTTGACCCAGAATTAATCCCACTAGCTTTCAACCACCTATGCAAATTAATTCTGCAAAATTGTCAAGGTCAAATTACTTCAGCTTTTTATGAATATTATCCTCAACCCAAAAAACCAACTCCTATTAGTTTTAATCTCCAAAATCCTACCATAACTTCCGGTATTGACATACCTTCTGATTTTAGTCTTGATTGTTTAACCCGTCTTGGTTGTATTATTTCTCCTACAATTTCAGTAATTCCACCATCTATTCGCCCAGATATTTCTCTAGAAGCTGATTTAGTCGAAGAAGTCGTTCGTTTTTGGGGTTATCAAAAAATCCCAACCAATCAACCTCTACCTTACAAAAAAATAAATAGTATTACTCCAAAGGAAATTTTTTTAATCGATAGCCTCAAAGACAAATTAATTGATTTAGGTTATGACGAAATTCTTAGTTGGCCTTTAGTAAACCAACCCACAGACCCAACTACAGTCATTACTGCTCAAAATAGTATCAATACCGAATCAATATATCTTCGACAAAGTCTTATTCCCTCCCTAATCCAACAATTAGACCAATACCAAAGATACAAACTTATTCAACCCCAATTTTTTGAAATCGGCAAAATATTTCACAAAGATGGTGATAATTACATTGAAAAAAATAGTCTCGGGATTTATCACCCCAATCCCGATCAACTAAAAAATGACCTTCAATATCTCAATCTACCTCAAGTTTCTAAAGATAGTTCTTTTGTTGAAATAATTATTGACAACCTTCCAAAAATAAATGATTACCAACCCAAAGTTATCCATCAATCTGCCTTTGAGCTTCAATCTCAATTAATTATTTTGGACGCCAACGCTACCTTCGATACAATTCAAGACTCATCACAATTAATCAAAAAATATACCCAAATCATTGGCCCAAAATATTTTTGGGAAATGGTAATTACAGATATATATCAAGACACCACCAACCAAAAATACCGCTACACCTTTAGAGTATCTTATTTCAACGTTGACGATAAAACCGCCAAAAAACTTCACTTAAAAACCTTCGGTTTGATATAAATTAATTTATTTATATATATTTCTATATATTAGCAATCAAAGCATTTGTTTGCTAATAAAGCTAGAAAAATATATTTACCCAAAGGTTAGGGAATAATTGTTGGTGTAATCCCAATTGTTGGAGTAACAACAGTTGGAGTTACTGTTATTATTGGTGTTGGAGTAACATCCCAAGCAGTATTTACCCCAATATTTGCTTCTCTTTCCTGGCTATTACCATCTCTGTCCGTTGCTTTTACCTTTATTAAATGAGGACCATCCGTTAAAGTTAAATTTGTCTCAAATGGTCGTTCATTCCATACTTTTTTTTCAATTCCATCAACCCAAAGCTTCACTTCTACTATTTTTTTTATTGAATTAGTACTTATCTTAACATCAAAAGTATTACCGACTGTTGATTGATGACCTGGACTATCAATTCCAACATTTACCAACCCGCCAGAATGACAAAAATCACTTGGAGGATTGTACTTATCCTTGTCCGGCTGCTGACTAATCCAATTATCAATCCCTTCTTGCCACCTATTTTTCCCATCTGTAGAAATCACATCATTTTCCTTAAAATTAAAATACTCTTTTTCATCATAATTATTATTGGCTACATCATCTGGTGTTGCCAAACCATTTTGACCTTTACATACTTTTAGCTTCAAATGAATTGGATCAGAGATTCTTGGTTGAGTTCCATCAATAAAATATTCATTTTTACTCGCAAAGCCATCGTGTGCCGAATAACCAGATATTTTATCAACTTCTATACTAACAATTTGGTTTGGAATTGGGAAATCAATTTTGGACATTTTGGGTAATTTAAAAGTCATGATTTTTTTCCAAATTGGAGCAGCTCCAGAAACACCAGAAACCAATTTACCCATCGATGTGTTGTCATTGTTTCCCACCCATACTGCTGTCAACAAATTTGGCGTCCAACCTATTGTCCAATTATCCTTCTTCTCATTCGTTGTTCCCGTTTTGGCCGCCACTTGATATCCTGGTACTTGTAACGAATTAACTGCACCAAAAGTCAACTCTCTAGCGCTATTGTCCGAAAGTATATGAGAAATAATAAAAGCTTCTTGGGGAGTCATCACTCTTTCTCCCATTCCTTGTTTAAATTCCTCCAAAACACGGCCATCTTTATCTTCAATCTTTAATACACCTACCGCCTCCATTTTCTGACCCTCATTAGCAAATGAAGTGTAAGCCGATGCCAATTCTATCATTCTCACTTCAGCTCCACCTAAAGTCACCGACAATCCAAATCTAGACAAATTTTCTTTGGTAGGCTCCAACGTTGACAATCCCATTTTGTAAGCCAAAGATAACATGTCATAAACCCCCACATTAGCCAAAGTCTTAACTGCAATCGTATTAATCGAATTACCCAAAGCCTCCCTCAAAGACATTGGTCCATTATATTTTCCATTATAATTTTGAGGAGAATAATTTTTTTGGCCCGGACTTGTCGAAGGAAAAGTCACCGGAGTATCCATTATCATGGTAGCAGCCGTCCATCCTTCTTTTATTGCTGCCAAATAAGTTACAGGTTTTATCGCCGAACCAGGTTGCCTCAAAGCTTGAGTAACTACATTAAATTTACCGTCTGTTTTATCTGACCAATAATCTCTAGACCCTACCATCGCCAACACTTGACCAGTTTTTGGATCTAACACCAAAGCCGCCCCATTAGTTATTCCCAATTTTTCGGTCTTGTCTATTTCTTCAGTCACAATTTCTTGAACTTTTTCTTGCAACTCTAAATCTAAAGTTGTGATAATTTTTAATCCACCCCCTTCGATTACGTCTTCACCATATTTCTGTGCCAACAAATCTCTTATCCAAAAAACAAAATGAGGTGCTTTCATAGTCGAATTTTGACTACTAAATTTATAGTTTTTTACTTGATCAAACGTTTCATCTGCCAATTGTTGACTAATATAACCATCTTCAACCATTCTGTTTAAAACATGTTTAGTTCGATCAACATAGGCTGTTGGAGTTTTTGAATAAGGCGAATAAACACTCGGAAGTTGGGGTAAACCAGCCAAAATTGAACTTTCTGCCAAATTAAGCTCTTCTACGGGTTTATTAAAATATTGTTCTGCAGCCGGCCCCACTCCCCAAGAAGCTCCCCCATAAGGAACTTCATTTAAATACATCCCCAGAATTTCGTCTTTACTATATTTTGCATCGATTTGAATTGATAAAATTAACTCCTTAATTTTTCGATTTACTGTTCGATCAGTCGTTAGCAACACCGTCCTGGCCAATTGTTGAGTTAAAGTCGACCCTCCAGTCACTTTTCCAAAATAAAAAAAGTTTTTAATAATACGAAACGGCGTCAATGGATCAAATCCTCCATGTTTATAAAAATCTTTATCCTCAACAGCTATAGTAGCTTGTTTTAGATAGTCAGGAATGTTTTCAAACAATACTGGGTCACGCTTCCCTTGGTCATAAATATCATATAAAACATTTCCATTCCGATCATACAATTTACTTGAATAACCATCTCGTCTAACCACTTTCTCCGGCGATGGCAAAGACCTTGAATACCAAATAAATAATATCAAAACCATCAATACCCCTATTGCCATCAAAATTAAACAAATCCTAAAAAAATTAAACCAAAATTTTTTATCTTTTACTAATTCCTTTAAACTAAAACTTAGCCTAATTTTACTTTTAAATCTATTAAACCTATTTTTCTTCAACATTTACTGATTCATCAAAACCATTAAAAATGGAGCTATTCCTGACAACAACAACACAACCAAAGTAACAACTAAAACAATTTTAGTCGCCATTTTTTTCTTAATTCTCATGAGTTTATGATAGCATAAATTCATGGACAACCTTAATCAAATCCCTGGAATCGGCACCAAAACTCTAACCAAATTAAACAAATTAAATATTTTCACTCCAAAAGATTTACTATATCATTTTCCTTATCGTTATATCGATTTTTCCCACATTACCGATATAAATAAAGTTAATGAAAACGAAGCTGTCACTATTACTGGCCAATTACTTAATTTTCAAAATATTTTTACTCAATCTCACAAAAATCTCCAAAAAGCGGTAGTGGTAGACAAAACAGGCCAAATTAATTTACTTTGGTTTAACCAACCCTATCTTTCAAAAAATTTTAAAGTAGGGGACACCTATAGTTTTGCTGGCACAGTCTCCATATTTCAAAACAAAAAAACTATTATTAATCCAGTTTCCGGCCAATATCACACTGGAAAAATTATTGCTATTTATCCCGAAACCAATGGTTTAACCTCAAACTGGTTTCGAAAAACTATCCAAAATTTTTTACCTCAATTAATTTCCAACATTAACGACAATTTACCCTCAAATATCATAAAAAAATACCAACTTCTAGATTTACCAACATCTTTAACTCAGATTCATTCACCTTCAAATTCTAAATTTCTAGACCAAGCTCGATATAGATTAGCTTTGGAAGAAATATTATTTCTCCAAACCAATTCTTATCTTTCTAAAAAACTTTGGTTAACAAAAAAACCCCAAGTCATTCTCAAAACCAACCAATCTATTGACCAAAAAATTAATAAATTGATTAATATATTATCGTTTACCCTGACCATTTCTCAAAAAAAAGTGTGGCAAGAAATTAAAACCGACATCATCAGCCCTAACAAAGTCACCAATCGACTTTTACAAGGAGATGTCGGCTCTGGCAAAACAATTGTTGCTCTGTTAGCCTGTTATTTAACTCATTTAAATCAATCATTATCCCTTGTTATAGCTCCTACCGAAATTTTAGCCCAACAACACTTTGCCACTTTTCAAAAAATATTAAAACCCTTCAAAGTCCCTATTTTTCTTCTCACTAGTCACCACAAGATTAAACAAAACAAAATTTCACTACTACAAAATGCCATCATTATCGCCACTCATGCTGCTATTTATCAAAAAAATAATTTTAAAGATAAAGTTGCTCTCCTAATTATTGATGAACAACACAAATTCGGAGTCAAACAACGATCTTTTTTAGGAGATTCTTTGTCTTTACCTCACTGTCTCACTATGACCGCCACCCCCATCCCTCGAACTATCAGTCTGACTTTATTGGGTAATCTGGATATATCAATTATCGATACTTTACCCGTTAATCGTATACTTATCAAAACCTTTTTAGTTCCATCCCAAAAAATCCCGAAATGTTACCAATGGATTGATAACCAAATTAATAAAACCAATTGTCAAGCCTTTATTGTCTGTCCCTTCATTGATATATCAGAATCTATGCAAAGCGTAAAATCGGCCACAGATGAATTTAAAAAGCTATCAATGATATTTCCAAAACAAAAATTAGCCCTACTTCACGGTAAAGTTAAACCTAAAGACCAAGAAAAAATTATCAGTGATTTTCAGAAAAATAAAATAAATATTTTAGTTACCACCCCCATTATTGAAGTTGGAGTTGATATCCCCAATGCCTCGATAATGATTATTCAATCAGCCGACCGTTTTGGTCTGTCTCAGCTTCACCAACTTCGAGGTCGAATTGGTAGGGGACTACTCCAAAGTTATTGTTACCTTTTTACTAATTCGATAAATGACAAAGCTCAAAATCGACTCAAATTTATGGAAAAAAATTCTAATGGTCTTAAAATTGCCGAGTATGACCTCAAAACTAGAGGTCCAGGAGAGGCTTTTTCTGTTATCCAACACGGCTTCCCCTTATTAAAACTTGCCTCCTTTTCCGACACCAAACTAATTTCCACTAGTCAACAAATCCTAAGTGATTTAGTCAAAGATAAAAATTTTAATTTACTATCTCTTGTTCCCAAAAACTTATCTAAAGAGAATATTGTTAGTAATTAAAATATATTATAAAGAATAATAAATCCGAAACCTATTGACTTTTTTCATAATTAGTGATATATCAAATTATATTAAATAATGTTACTTTATTACATTATTTTTTAATTAAGCACATTTAAAAACATTTAGATAAATAGCTATCTAAAGTTATTACCATTTAGGTTTTTTATATAAAACAAAACTTGAGAAGCAAATAGTTGCTTCAAAAGTTTTTGTTATATCTCTCCTTACCAACCCAATCCAACCGACACAAAAATAAGATGCATGCTGCATCAGAAAGGAGAAAGCTGTGAGTGAATATCCAGGGTATCCCGACAGCCAAGGTTGGTTACATCCTACCCCCGAAGAAGCAATCAGGGAAAACCAAAGAACAGAGAGCGACTACGGTCGTGGTAACACTGGCGGGTGCACCCAAGATCCAGCCAATGTTCCCAACCCTCCACCACCACAAAAACCTAAGTAACTGACCAACAAAGAAGGAGCGGTCTTTTAGACCTTAAAAAAAGCCCAAAAGCTTAACTCCTTCTTTTTATTTTTTATCAGAAAAATGACCAATTTAACAATTTTTTATAATAAGGCAATTAATCAATATCAAAAAAGAAACATTA
>CAYXLS010000030.1:0-8504 GCA_964464785.1 uncultured Gammaproteobacteria bacterium
TAATTTAACTCGTGACCCAGAGTTAAGGTATACCCCGGGTGGGATGGCGGTTGCCTCATTCGGTTTAGCTACAAATAGAGTTTGGGTAACTAAACAAGGTGAAAGAAAAGAAGATGCCCAGTTTCACCGAATTGTAGCCTGGAATAAATTGGCTGAGCTTTGTTCTCAGCTATTATCAAAAGGTCGAAGAGTTTATGTTGATGGTCGGATTCAATATCGAGAGTTTATGGATGCAGAAAACAACAAAAAACAAATCGCTGAAATTATCATTGATGATATGATAATTTTGGATAATAAGGGAAATAACAACGATCGTGGAGTAAATGAAGGAGCTGATTTGTCAGTTGGTGAATCACCTACAGAAGTAGTAGAACCTGCAGTTTCTGAAGCTTCTGGAAATATTGAAGATATTGTAATTCCAGATGACATTGAAACTACAGAGGTTCCCAAGACTGTTGAAGAACCCAAAACTACTGAGGAAGTAAAAAGTGACGAAATGCCATTTTAATAAAAATTATGATGAAAAAGAGTAAAAAAGATAATTTATTGATTGCTAGAAGAAAGGGGAAAGAAAAGGGGTGTTTGTTTTGTAAAACAAAAACAACTCCTCGATGGGAAGATTATGAACAATATGGAGAATTTTTATCTCCTCGAGGTAGAATAATTGGTTCTCAATTTAGTGGTGTTTGTACTAAACATCAAAGAAAATTATCTAACGCGATAAAACAAGCAAGACATTTAGCCTTGATGCCTTTTTTAACCAAATAGAATAAAAATAAATTAACCCTCTCTTAGACTTAGTTTGGTTTTGAGAGGGTTTTTTGGTTATAATTAAAAATAATGAAAACTAAGATTAAAGCAAAATGGATTATTAAGTTTCCAGTTGGGTCTAAAATTTTGGTAAAGACAGGTGATAAGATAGCAGAAAACCAAATTTTGGCTAAAATAGACTGTCGAAGAGTTGAATCTATAAATTTATTGAATTTTTTTGGTAAATTTAATGATAATAAAATTAAACAATTAAACCAAAAACTTAAGGGAGTTTGGGTTAATAGTGGAGAACTGATGTGTCTTACTGGTGGAGTTTTTCCTAAAAAAATTTGTTTTCCAATGAGTGGAAATTTTTTAGAAATTGATGAATTTGGATATCTTAAGATTGAAGTTAAAGAGGGAAGTCAAAAAGAGATTGTGGCTCCAATTGATAGTCTTGTGTCCAAGATTGAAACAGATAAATTAATTTTGGAATTTAGGGCTAAAGAATTTAAAGGAAAACGATTGGTTGAGGGGAAAACTTGGGGAGAGGGGAAACTAGAGATAATAAATGACATGAAAGATTTAACTTTTAAATTGAAAAATAATATTTTATTAACTCAGAATTTATCAAATAATTTTTTGTTAAAGGCTGAAGTAGTTGGAGTAGTAGGGATTGTGACTGATATTGAGGTTAATGAGGATGAACTGACTACTCGTTTGCCGGTGTTAAAACTTGATAAAGAAATATGGCGAGAATTATTAAAATATCAAGGACATATTCAAAAAATGTTACTTAATTCACGACTTGAAAGGTTATTATTGGTGTTAGAATAAATAATGCGCTTAAGAAATATCAGAAATTTATTTTTGGGATTAGCAGTATTAGCTGTTGTTGCATTAGTAAGCTATAAAGTTGGACAAGGGAACAAAATAATTCCTTCTAGTTTGGGACAATTTGATTTGTCTTTAATGTGGAAGGTTAAGGAAAAACTGTCACTTGATTTTTTGGAAAAAGATAACCTTGATAATGAAAAAATGAAATATGGAGCGATTGAGGGGATGGTGGCAGCTTTGGGAGATCCGTATACAGTCTTTTTGCCACCTGAGGATAATAAGAGCGCTAATGAAGACTTAGCTGGTGAATTTGGAGGAGTAGGAATTTCTTTGGGTTATAGTAAAGACGGAGTGTTGGCAGTAATGTCGCCGTTGTCTGGGACTCCGGCTGACAAGGCGGGGATTAAGGCTGGTGATTTGATTTTAAAAATTGTTGATATAAATAACAAGGTTGATAGGGATACTAATGGGATAAGTTTAACTGAAGCAGTAAATTTAATTCGAGGGGATATTGGGACTGAAGTAACTTTGACAATGTATCGAGAAACTAATCAAAAAAGATGGGAAGTAGCGTTAAAAAGAGATAATATAGAAGTTCCCGGTGTTGAACTTGAGTGGTTAGAGTTAAAAAACAAAAAAATTGCTTGGATAAAAATGTCAAAGTTTAGTGAAGATTTGTTTACTAAATGGAATGAAACCGTAGTAAAAATTAATAGTGAAAAAAGTAGTTTAGATGATAAGTATGGGGGAATTATTTTGGATTTGCGGAATAATCCTGGTGGTTATTTACAAGCGAGTGTAATTGTAGCTTCTGATTTTATAAAAGAAGGAGTAGTAGTCAAGCAACAATCAACTAAGGGGGTTACGGAAATATACAATGTTGAAAAAGGTAGGGGAAATTTATTGAATGATAAATTAGTGGTGTTGATAAACGGGGGAAGTGCTTCAGCTTCAGAAATTTTAGCGGGAGCCTTAAGGGATTATAAACGAGCAACCTTGGTTGGAATAAAAACTTTTGGAAAAGGAACAGTTCAGCAACCGGAAGATTTTAGTGATGGTAGTGGTTTACATTTGACAATTGCTAAGTGGTTACTTCCAAATGGAGCAAATATTCATAAAGAAGGTATTTTACCTGATATTGAAATAAAAGAAGCCACTGATTCGGGAGAAATTGATTTACAGTTGGAAAAAGCCAAAGAAATACTATTGGAACAATAGAAAATTTAAGTTAAAATATTATCGATTATTATTAGTTAGTAATGATTTAAAAAAAATATGAAAAAACAAAAAATTAAGTCATTATTGTTAGCATTATTAGTAGTTTCTCTTTTGGTTGGTGGGGGTGTGGTTGTGGGATTTTTTTGGAGTAAAAATAGTACAAAGTTAGAAACTGTGGTTCAAAAAAAGACGGAAGTTGTTGATGAGGAGACGGTAGTTACTAGGGTAGTAGAAAAAGCGACTGAAAGTGTCGTAACTGTAGCTATTAGTAAAAATATTGTAAATAATTCATTTGATATATTCCAACAAATGTTTGGAATACCACAAGAAACGATTGAACCAACAAATATTGAAAGAGACATAGGGACGGGGTTTATTATTAGTGAAGATGGATTGATTGTAACCAATAAGCATGTGGTTTCTGACGTGGACGCGAAATATAAAGTGGTAATTGGTAAAGATGAGACAGTAGAAGTGGTAAACATTTATCGAGACCCAATAAATGATTTAGCCATAATTAAGGTAAATAAAAATGGTTTAAAACCAGTGGAAATGGGGGATTCGGATAAATTAAAGGTAGGGCAAACAGTGATAGCAATAGGGACAGCCTTGGGAGAATTTCGATCAACAGTAACCAAGGGGGTGATTTCGGGTTTAGGTAGAGGGATTACTGCAGGAGGATTTGGGGTTAGGTTGGAAAAACTTGAAGATGTAATTCAAACTGATGCAGCTATTAATTCGGGGAACTCTGGTGGTCCATTGTTTGATTCATCTGGAAAAGTAATTGGGGTGAATGTGGCTATGTCACAAGGAGGTCAGAATATTGGTTTTGCCTTACCAATAAACTTAGTAAAGCAGTCAGTGGATAATTTTAAAGTTACAGGTGAGTTTGATAGACCATATTTAGGGGTATCATATCAAGTGATTTCTAAACAGGCAGCGTTGTTAAATGAGGTACCGGCTGGGGCTTACGTTCAAACTGTAGTTGAAAATAGCCCAGCTCAAAAGGCAGGATTAAAATCGGGAGATATTATCACTGAGGTTGATGGTAAAAAACTAGTGGATATGGAAGATACTTCGATTGCTGGGATAGTGAATCAGAAAAAAATTGGCGAGATAATTAAAGTTAAGTATTATCGTGATAAAAAAGAAACAGAAGTAGAGGTTAAATTAGAGAAAAAGACAGAATGATTTTTTTAACTGGTCTTTTTTTCGTCAAGGACTGTTAGTTCGAGTAGCAAATCGTCAAGATGGCCTTGCATGATTTCATTAAGATTGTTGAATGATTTGTTAAGACGATGATCTTTAATTTGATTTCTGGGATAATTGTAGGTGCGGATTTTATCTGCTCGAGTAGATTGGCTAATATTGGATCGACCACCAGCGATTTGAGAAGCTCGTTTTTCTTCTTCAATTTGCCAGAGTTTGTTTTGTAAAAGTTTTAGGGCAATTTCTCGATTTTTTAATTGGTAGCGTTCTGTTCTTACATCAAATGTCAAACCAGTGGGTTTGTGAACTAAATGAACAGCGGTGGAAACTTTGTTGACGTTTTGGCCACCGTTACCACCAGCACGACAAGCGGTGATAATGACATCATCCATACTAAAATTTATTTCTTGGGATTCTATCTGGGGCATAATAGCAATCGATGCAGTTGATGTTTGAATGCGACCTCTTTTTTCAGTAATTGGAATTCGTTGGACCCGATGAGTACCAGCTTCATACTTGAGTTGATTGTAGGCATCGACTCCAGAAATTTGAATAATATGATCGTCGATTTGGCTTACTTTCCAATTTACTTTGTTGGCGTATCTAATGTACATATTCATTAAGTCATTTGCCCAGATGGTGGCCTCCTGACCACCAGGACCAGGGTAGAATTCCATAATGGCAATGTTAGGGTTGATGTTGGGCATTGTTTAGTAAATTAGTTGGTTAGTAATTAGTTAATTAGTAAGATAAAAAAATAAAAGCCGGCAAAATTACATAAATTTGACGGCTTAAAAGTTACTAATTTGATTTTTTTAGTTTTTTCTCTTTAGCCTTAGTAGTTTTGGCAGTAGCAGTGGCTTTGCCTTTGGCAACTTTTTCTTTAAATTTATCAATTCTACCCTTAATGTCAACAAATTTTTGTTGACCGGTAAAGAATGGGTGACATTTGGAACAAACATCAACTTCAATTTTTTCGACGGTTGAACCGGTGGTAAATTTGTTACCACAGGCACAACTAACTTGACAATCACTATAGTATTTTGGATGAATTCCTTGTTTCATAGGGTTTATTATAACATATCAATTTAGTATCTGATATTTAGTTTTTAAGTGTTTAATATATTAATTAATTCTTTAAAATTGATTAATATTTGTTTAGTGGTAACCAAATTTTTCAGAGTAATTTGGTTGTTTTTGGCTTCGTCGGTGCCAATGATGGCAAGATAGGGAATGCCAAGTGATAGGGCGTATTTAATTTGTTTACTAAGCTTATCGTTGTCTGGATAGACAATAGAAGAGATGTTTTGGTTTCTAAGTTTGGAGGTAAGTTGTAAAATATTATTTTGGGTTTCTGGCCCTAAATTGGCTATCAAAACTTTAACACTAGACTGGATTGATTGTGGTAAAAGATTTAAATCTTTAATAACATCAATAATTCTTTCAAAACCAAAAGAAAATCCAACAGCAGGAGTTTGGGGACCACCAAGGGTGGTAATTAGGTTATCATAACGTCCACCACCACCAATAGAACCTATTTTAGGCTCAGCAATGCCAACTTCAAAAATAGTGCTAGTGTAATAATCACAACCACGAACTAATGATGGATCAAAAATGTAAGCGGTTTGAGGGATATTAAACGAAGGCAAGAGGTCTAGAATACTTTGGAGATTTTTGTCTGGTTGAGCTGATTTGATGTTTTTATAAAGATCGTTAATTTGGGTATTAGATAGTCCTTTTAAACTGAGTTCTTTATTTACTCCATCTTCGCTAATTTTCTCTAATTTATCGAGAGATTGTAATACTGAAATTTGGTCATTTTTAATACCACTTTTTTCTAAAATATTGGAAAGGACTAATCGACTATTAATTTTAATAATTGAATTTTTAAAACCTAATTTTTGGGTACCGACGTAAATCAGGGAAATTATTTCAGCGTCGGAAATAGGGGAGGTAGTTCCAAAAACATCTATATCACACTGTATAAATTCTCGATAACGACCTTTTTGGGTATTCTCAGCTCGCCAAACTGGTTGTATTTGATAACGTCGAAAAGGGAAATTTAATTGTTGATTGTAAAGAGCAAGAACTTTGGCTGTGGGGACAGTTAAATCATAACGAAGACCAATTTCTCTATCTCCATTGTCTTTAAAAAAATAGCTTAATTTATCATCAGTGTCGTTGCTATACTTACCTTTTAACACTGAGGCGTATTCAAGTGCTGGGGTTTCTAAAGGTAAAAATCCGCTGTTTTCAAAAACTTTTGTCAAAGTATTTTTGACATAATTTCGGATTGCCATATCGGATGGCAAAAAATCTCGAAAACCTTTTAGGGTTTGAGATTTTATATTTGTTTGATTCATATTTGAATTTTAACATTATTCATAAAGAATGGTATTTTGAGGTAAAATAAACTGTGAGTAAAGAAATAATTTTGGAAAATAAAAAATGGGAGTTAGTGATAGATTTAGAAGGAGGGAGAATTGTTAAATTAGAAAAAGATAAACAAAGAATATTGGGAACCTATGAAAGAATAGATGGGAAAGAAGGTAATACCCATGTATGTGTTCCAAATTTTGCATCTGAGGGGATGGAAAAGTTTGGATTTATATTTCACGGACCGTTTCGAAATGTTTTGTGGAAACTAGTTGATCAAAACGAGAATAGTATAGAAATAAGTTGCGAAATTGAAAATTTATTAGTGAATCAAGTTTTTGAGATTGGAAATAAATTTTGTCATAGAGTAAAGGTAAAAAATATGGGAAATGAGAAAAAAAGAGTTCATGTGGCAATACACAATTATTGGGATACGGAATTTGGTTGGAGTGGTATTAAATTAAATAATCATGATATTACTGCAGGATTTATTGATAATCCAGAAATTAAATTAGAAAAAAATAATATTTTGGAAATACCTGGGAAAAAGGTTATCAATTGGCAAGTAGAAAATTTGAAGAAAGCTAAACTTTGGACTGGGGTGAAAGACGAAAATGGTAAAAGAATATTTGATGGAAAATATGTTTGTATTGAGCCAGAAATGGAATATGAAGGATTTGTAGAAACAGAAGGAAGTTGGCTTAGTCGAAAAGACAAGTTAATTGTTGAGCAGAGAATAGAATAGAAAGTTTGGGTGGTATATCGGACTTGAACCGACAACCTCAGCTTTCACAGAGCTGCGCTCTAACCAATTGAGCTAATACCACCATGTAAGCACAAAACATCTAATGTCTAACTACTAATAAAACAAAAACTTTAATAAAGACTTATTAGAACATTTTTTGTGGTTTATTTTAACACAGATGGGTCTATTTTATGGTTTTACAGAAGGGGTTGGGGTTAAATTTGGAGAACTATCGGGAGAACTAAAAATAATTATTTTTGAGGCGTAAAAGGTGTTTTCGAGTTTTGTATCTGGTTTGATGATGGCAATAATTTTATTACCATTGATAATTGCCTTATCGGATACAACAGTTTTGTTGGTCAAATCGACAAAACTTGTTTTTGAATCTGTTTTTAGTTGAAAAGGGTTATTTTTATTATAATTAGGAGTTAGAGTAAAAATTGAAGTTTCTTTTGAGATATCAACAATTTGACCAGTTACCGTTTGATTGTTGTTGGAGATTGATTTTAATTCTGTGGCTACAATCCGTTTGCAGTCGAGGGATTGATCTTCGTTTAAATACCCCATAGCTAAAATTTCTTGTCCAACTTTAAATTTGGTTAACTCTGATTTATTTCTTTTTAGATCAATAAAAACAGTGTCTTCGTTAGTTTGGATAATTTGTGTTTTTCCGTTTCGGTTTATAGTAATGGAATTTTTGTCTATTTGAGTAATATTGCCGAAAAATGATTTTGGTTTATTACTAACTGGTGTTGGGGTAATAGTGTCGCCTTGTACTTTTGGTTTTAAAACATTAGTTACAAATTCTTCAACTTTGGTTTCGGTTTCAGGGTCAGATTCAACCGCTAAGGGAGATTTAATAAAAAAAGTAAATAGAAAAAAAACTATTAAAATTAATTTCATTTTATATTTTGGCGGTAGAATAAGTAATATTTATTTGGGTGTCTAGTTGATTACCCTCGGGATCAATGGAGCTTATTTTGATAATATTTAAACCAGCTTCAAGTTCGATAGGAATATCAAATTTGCCATCTTGATTGCTTTGACCTGTAAAACTTGATGTTGAAGTATTAATTACAACTAGACTATTGTTGGTAGTATTGCCGACTATATTAATAAGATCGTCGGAAACAAGTAGGTTGTCTTCTGGGGAAATTATAGATAATTTATTGGTAGAGTTAATTGTTGAGTTTTCGAGTTGGGTTGAGGATGTGGTAGGGGTAGGAATAGTAGTTGGTTGAGTAATAACTACGGGATTTGGTTTTTGGTTTTTTTGATGTAAAGTTAGATACCCGCCGGTAATTCCAAAACCCAAAATACCGCCGAGGACAATAGCAAGAAATAGTTCTTTTATCATGGGATTATCTTA
>CAYXLS010000031.1:0-8145 GCA_964464785.1 uncultured Gammaproteobacteria bacterium
TAATGATTGACACTCATGCTCATTTAGATCAAATATTGTGCGACACTAGAGGGGAAGTGGGCAAAATAATTTTAGCTTCTTCTGATTACTTAAGCTCAAAAAACAATATTAAATTGGCCAAAAAGTACGATTTTTTGTTGCCATCAATTGGAATTCACCCCCAATCCCCTAGTCAAGAAATTAATAAATTAGAAAGTTTAATAACTAAAAAAGTGGTGGCAATCGGAGAATGTGGACTAGATTATTCTGAAGATGGTTTTGATGAAAAAAGTCAAATAAAAAATTTTAGGATACAGATAGAATTATCAAGAAAATATAGATTACCTCTAATAATTCATGCTAGAAAAGCAGTGGATGAAGTAGTAGACATATTAAAAGAATATAAAAATATTTCTGGGGTGTTTCATTGTTACGCTGGAGGAATTAAAAGAATTAAAAAAATAGTTGAATTAGGATTTTATTTTGGTATTGATGGTAATTTAACCTATGAAGATGGACTGGTAGGTGTAGTTTATAATATACCCAAAGACCGATTAGTTTTGGAGACTGATTGCCCATATTTAGCTCCCCTACCTTATAGAGGTCAAGAAAATAAACCGGCGTATGTTAAGTATATTTACGAAAAAGTTGCTCAAATTTGGGAAATGAGTTTTAAAGAAACGGAAAAAATAGTGGATTCGAATGCAAAGAGATTGTTTGGAATAAAACTCTAACCCTTACCTTTCCCTTGATTCCGCAACGGTGGGGCAAAGGTAAAAGCCAATTAGTTTAGTACTATTAGTACTATAAGTATTCTGAGATGATAGTCTCTAGTTCTTGAGGGCTGGGGTAACGATCGACAAAAACGACTTCTCCATTGATAAGTAAAACTGATTTGCCCTGTATCCCCATACCATAAACCCGGGTCATGTCTTGGATATATTCCGGGTCATAGTCGATTTGGAGACGCTTACAAAGGGTCTGTAAATCAGCAAATAATTTCTTGCCCTGAGGACTACCACGATCGTATAGTTGTATCCGCATGTAACTTAGTTTATCAAGTTTATAAAGATTGTAAAGTTTTTTTGGTAATCTGGACAGTATTGTACAAAAGTGAAGCGATGGTCATAGGGCCGACGCCACCGGGAACGGGGCTAATAAAACTGGCAACATCCTTGATTGATTCAAAGTCGAAATCACCACTAACTTTACCTGTATTTGGGTCAATACCAAAACCAACATCAATAACAACAGCATTTTTTTTGATGTATTCTTTCCCAAATGAATTTGATTTACCGACAGCAGAAATTAAAATATCAGCTTGACTAGTAATTTGGGATAAATTTTGAGTGTGAGAATGGCAGATAGTAACTGTGGCATTTTTAGATAACATTTGGGCAAAAAGTGGTAAACCTACTTCCGGACTACGTCCAATTATTACCGCATTTTTACCAGATATATCAATTTTATAATTTTCCAATAATTTAATAACCCCAAGTGATGTAGCCGAAGGAATGCCTTGGGTGTTTTTTTGAAAAAGTAGAGCCAGATTTATTGGATTTAGGCCATCAACATCCTTGTTAATGTTAATTGCAGACAAAACCTGGTTAATGTCGATTTGGGGAGGTAAAGGAAGTTGAACCATTAAACCGGTAACACAGGAATCGTTGTTTAAATTATTTATCAAATTAATTACTGTTTGAGTGTCACAATTTTGATCAAGTCGATGAATTTGACCACCAACACCAATTGCGATGGCTTTTTGTTGTTTGAGTTCAACATATTTAAGACTAGAAGGGTTGTTACCAACAATGATAATGTCGAGAGTTGGAGATAATTTTAATTTTTCGATTTCTAAATTTAGTGAATCGAGAATTTTTTGAGAAGTGATTTGACCGTCCAATAAGATCATAGATATTAGATTGTAGGTTTAAATAAATAATAATTATAAAATAGTAAGGATTTCATGGCCAGTGGGGGTGATTAAAATAGTGTGTTCAAATTGAGCCGAGAGTGAGCCGTCTTTTGTACGTATTGTCCAATTATCTTTGGTATCAAGAGTTACTTGGTAATTTTTTGAAGCATTTATCATTGGTTCAATGGTAAAAATCATTCCCGGTTTTAAAATAATTTTTTCTTTATTGTTGTCAAAATGAAAAACAAAAGGATCTTCGTGAAATTTTAGTCCAACACCATGTCCGCCTAAATCTCTAACAACACTAAAACCGCACTTTTCTACAAAAGGTTGGATCATTTTGCCAACACAATTATTTAAATCACGGCCGGGTTGAAGAGATTGAATGGATTTGTCAAGTGATTTTTTGGTTATTTCGATTAATTTTTGAGCTTGTTTTGAAATTTTTCCAACAGGGAAAGTGGCTGATGTATCACCATAAAAACCATTAAGAATGGTAGTGATATCAAGATTAATAATGTCGCCTTCTTTGAGGATTTGACTAGCCGAAGGGATACCATGACAAACAACATCGTTAACTGAAGTACAGATACTTTTTGGAAATCCACCATAATTAAGTGGAGCTGGAATGGCTTTATGTTTGATAATAAAATCATGACCGAGTTGGTTTAGTTTTTCGGTAGATACTCCTGCTTTTACAAACTGTTTAAGGTAAGACAAAGTTTGAGCAGCTAGATGAGATGATTTTCTAATACCATCAATCTGAACACTGTTTTTGATAATAACCATGCTTGATTATACCGCGGAATTTATCAGAATCATGATAAACTTGAAAATGATGGATACATCATGGGAAAAATCTAGTAACTGGTACAAAAAAATTGTGGGAGATAATGGTCATTATTTTCATCAAATGATAATTTTCCCAAAAATTAAACAATTAATTAATTTTGAACAAATTAAGTCGGTTTTAGATTTAGCTTGTGGACAGGGAATTTTTGAAAGACAGATTGATCCAAAATGTGATTATGTAGGAGTAGATATCTCTAAAAGTTTAATAGAGGAGGCGGTAAGGAAAAGTCATAATAAAAATCATCAGTTTTTAGTGGCTGATATAAGTAAAGAATTACCAGTAAACAAAAATTTTTATGATTTGATAACAATTATTTTGGCTTTACAAAATATTAAAAATATGCGAGGTGTTGTTAAAAACGCCAATAGATATTTAAAAAATAGAGGAAAATTTTTAATAGTATTGAACCATCCAATATTTAGAATTCCTCGTCAAAGTGCCTGGGGGGTGGACAGCCAAAATAAAATTCAATATCGACGGATTGATAGATATATGAGCAATTTAGAAATTCCGATTGACACAAATCCGGGAAAATTTCAAAAATCTGAGATTACCTGGTCATTTCACACTCCCCTATCAAAATTTAGTCAAATACTTTTTGAAAATAATTTTTTGATTGAAAAAATCGAGGAATGGGTGTCGGAGAAAAAAAGTACTGGACCAATGGCTAAAATGGAAGACAGGGCTAGAAATGAAATTCCAATGTTTATGGCAATATTAGCAATAAAAAAGGAAACAAAATAGAGTTTAAAATATTTATTATATTTTTAAATTATTTTTCTTTGATAAAAATATGGCAATGCCAGATTTCTAAGATTGATTTGGCGATATCATCATTTTCAAACCAGTAAAACTTTTTTTGAGGAAATTTATTTTTAATTTCTTGTTCGATTTGAGTTTTTGATAATTTTCCTGAACGATTCCAAAGACAATAATGGCTAATGTGGGGAATTTTTTTTAAGAGATTATTGTAGGGAAAAGAAGGTCTTAAAATAACCCGATTTTTACCTTCAAAAGTATTAAATAAAATTTTAAAACGAGTTTTTTTATCGACGTATTTTAGATAATTTTCGTAAAAAAGATCATCGTCAGGAAAACGAAGATTATCGATTGAAGAAGATTTGATAAGATTGATCATCTGTCCTAGTTCATCCCAATTATTGGGAATTTGATTTTCTGTTAAGTTCATAATATTTTTAATTCTGTTTTAATTGTTTTCCAAAAGCGACACATTCTTGAGTCATATCTACTAGAGCAAAACCAGGAAATTCTAGCGCACGTTTAATAGCATCGTTGAGTTTGGCCAAATCTTTACCGTCAACTGATTCGACAAATACGTTAGGATTTATTGATTTAAGTAATTTTACAGGATTTATGGGAACGTTGATATTTCCGGTAGGAGTAGATTTTGTCCGCAAACCTTTGGGAGTGGTAGGACTAGTTTGACCAGTAGTAAGACTATATAAAAAATTATTGGAGACAAAAACTTTGATATTGATATTCGAACGAACAGCTGTAACTAAATGATTTAAGCCTTCACCATAAATTCCCCCGTCTCCACCAATGACACAAACAAAAAGATTGGGATTGACAATTTTTTCTCCCATGGCGGTAGCAATCGAGCGACCATGAAGGGTATGAACGCCATAGGTTTTGAAAAAATCGGCAAAATTACCAGAACAACCGATATCGTAATTCATGACTAAATTATTAATATCGATATTAAGGTCAGAAAATTTTTTTTGGATAGCGGCATAGACTAGGTAATTATGGCAACCAGGGCACCAGGTAGGAGTGATATTGGAACGATAATTAATCATTATTTTTTATTTTCTAAAAATTTAATAATTTCTTCTGGGTAGAATGGTCGACCATCATATTTTAAATAGACGTGTTGAGGATTAAAATCAAACTGAGATTTTAAGACACTTACTAATTGTCCTAAACCATTATTTTCAAATATAATAACTTCTTTGAAACCATTGATTATATTTTTGATATCCGGATTGATAGGCCAAATAGTTTTTATTTGTAAAAAAGCATAATCGATAGGGTTTTTAATGTATTTGAGAGCTTCTAAAATTGGCCCTTTGGTTGACCCCCAGGAAATTATTAATTTTTTGGCTTGCTTTTGGCCAAAAAAATTGGCTTTAGGTGAAAGTTTTAGAGCTAATTTATTTTTTAAAATTCGTTTATCAAACATTTTTTGGGCCATTTTGCTATCTTCGGTGGCAAAACCAAATTCGTCATGTTCATAACTATTGGCCAAAAATTGGCCATTTTTTGTGCCAGGAATGGACCGAGGTGAAATCCCATTTTTGGTGAGTTGATATCTTTTAAATTCAGAAGTTGGATTTTTTTCGATATCACCATAATCAACTTTGACTTTGAGTTTGGTCAAATCTTTGGTACTCGTGTTTGACTCACCTAAAAATTTATCGCTGATGACAATCACTGGTGCCTGAATTTTGGCAGCCAAATTTAGAGATTGATACCCCATTTGATAAGATTCATCAATGTCTCCTGGAGCTAAGACAATTTTAGGAAACTCTCCGTGACCTGAATGAATAGCATACAATAAATCACCTTGGGAAGTATAAGTAGGGATTCCAGTGGCTGGGCCAGGACGAGAAACTAGATAAAAAACAACGCCAATTTCAGTGATTCCACAAAGACTTATTGCTTCGTTCATAAGAGCAAACCCACCACCTGATGTACCAACTGCAGCCCTAGCTCCAGCAAAAGTAGCCCCAACAGCCATGTTAGCAACTCCAATTTCGTCTTCCGCATGAATTACTTTAAGCTTTGGGTAAGCTTCTTGTTTAGAGGCTAAAAAATGCAGAGCACCAGTTGAGGGAGTCATTGGATAAGCACAATAAAAATCACCTTTACCAGCCAAAAATCCTAAACTATAAGCTTCGTTACCTTCATAAAAGTGATTATCTTTATTATTAGATTTATGGGTTAAATCTAATTTAAAATTTGAAAAATTTGTTTTGGCATAGTTATATCCGGATTCAACTGCCCGAGCATTTAAATCACAAAAATTTTTATAAAAACCACAAACAATAGTTTTGGTGATTTCAATATCAAAATTAAATAGATAAGCAGCAACTCCGAGACTTATGGTATTGACTACTTGAGGACTACCAATTTCATTGGCTAAAGTTTTGAACGGAAGTGATAAGAAATTTCCCTTTTTTATATCTTTTTTATCGACTTGCTCATCAGAAAAAATTAAGGTTTCTTTGGTAAATTCATCGAGGTGTTGCGACCAATGATTAGGTATAAGAGAAAACAAAAAATCTACTTGGTAGTGTGGAGCAAAAACTTTGTCTTGGGAAAAACTAATTTGGCAAGTGTTGTGACCACCACGAACTAAAGATGGATACTCGCTATAATCGGCTAAATTTAGACCATGGGCAACTAATATTTTGGAAAAAAGTTGACCGACAGATTTGATTCCCATGCCAGCTGGACCAGTAAACTTGATAGTGAAGACTTTTTTGGACATAGGTTATTTTACTACAAATTATTCACTTTTCTTGACACTATTTTGGGGTAACCAACCTCCTGTACCATTTTTGGTAGAAACTTGGTACCAACCATCAATTTGACTTATTACTGAAAACGTTTCGTTTTCGGAAGCAGTATAAACGATTGCCGAGTTAATATCAGGAGTCCGATAGATCGGATAACCAGTTTTTTCTTCGTTGACGATTAAAGGTGGATTATTGGCAACTGGAGTTGATGGGATAACGGTTGGAATTATTTCGGTGGTTTCGCCTTGAACAAAACCAACATCACCGGGTTTGGTCATATTATTTTTACGATTTTGATGAAAAAAGTAAATTAAAATTGTGGCGACGATTAGGTATAAAATAATAAATAAAAGATATATTTTTTTCATTTTTTTCTTGTTGGTTTTCTTTCTTAGAATTGTAGCGACAATAATTGGTATTAGAGACAAAAAGAGATACCCGATGTGTTTATAAATAATTTTATTATTAGTACTTGATACCGCTGGTTGTGATTCACCTGATGGACTGCCAAAAACCTTAAACACAATGCGATTAGAATAAATTTCTCGACCATCAGAAAATATTTTAACTATACCAAAATACTCACCGGTAGAGAGATTGTTTTTGAAATCAACTGAAATTTCTTTAGTAGTGTTGGGATCAATTTTTTCGATCTTGGTTACTTCTTGAGTTTCAATAACTTCTTTATTTAAGTTTTGAATTTCTAAAATAATTTTTTCTGGAGCAAGCTCGGTATTACCACTATTTTCAACATTGGTGAATAATTTAATTGGTTTTTGCCATTCAGTATCGGGAATTCGGGTGCCTTTGATATTAAGAATATTGACGTTGAGTGAGGTGGTAACCAAAGTTACTTCCATACGAGCACCTTGAACTATATTAATAGGACCACCAAAAAAAACATATTTATAAGTGTTTGGAGTAAGGCCTGTGGTACCAATTCTTATGGGTAAAGTTTGACCTATGACAATATTTTGATAAGGAGAAATTGTGTCAATAAAAACTAGTTTTTCTTCTTCGGCAAAAACTGAAGGTGAAAATATTCCTAAAATCAGGCTAAAGATTAATAATATTTTTTTCATTTTTGTACGCCAAACACGGAACACACTAAATGTCCTATTTTTATTATAGTATGGGATAAACAGTTCGTCAGTACTTCAGTTTGTCAGATTGTCAGATATTAGATGATAATTTGCAATTGGGAAACAGTGTGATAGACTACAAGCTGATTTAAGCAATAAGAGAAATTGATAATCTACTGCCCGAAGCACAAAATTATTGTGTATTAATATTTTTTGGGCATAATTAGTCTTTGTTGGTTACGGCCACGAGACATTGCTACTCAAAAAATATTATGTATAACAATAGAAATGCGTCGTTTGGACGCTCAAATAGAGGAACTCAGTCTAATGGTGAGTTTAGAAATTTTAGTGCACCACGATCAAAATTTTCTCGACCAAAATCTAATTATGGCCGACCTACGAGTCGGTTTGGAACTCCCAGAAAAGCCAAAAGATTTGGTGATGATATTAATCCAGCTTTATTTATCAAAAAAGCCTGTCCGGTGGTTAAAATTGAAGAGGTTGAGGTTAATCACCAATTACACGAATTTGGATTTAGTGAAACTTTGTTGAGAAATATTCAAAATAAAGGTTATCTAAAACCTACTAAAATTCAAGACGAGGTTATGCCAGCAGTGATGGAAGGTCGAGATGTTTTGGGAATTGCCAACACAGGAACTGGAAAAACGGCTGCTTATGCCCTACCCCTAATTGAAATGATTGTAAAAAATCCCCAAAAAAGAATTTTGATAATGGCGCCAACTCGAGAATTGGCGATGCAAATTAAACAAGAAA
>CAYXLS010000032.1:0-7846 GCA_964464785.1 uncultured Gammaproteobacteria bacterium
GAACTGGTTAAGACAGGTATCCTGCATTCTACATGTAAACATATCTTCCGCATCAAAAAAGACCAGGCAGACTTTGGCAAACAGATGCAGTTGCACAGACATCAGACTGAAGCTATCAAAAGAGCTGATAAAGGTTTGAACTACATCCTTACTACCGGAACCGGATCGGGCAAGAGCTTGGCATATATCATCCCGATAGTAAATAGCATTCTCAAGACAGGTAGTGGAAAAGGAATCAAGGCAATCATTGTTTATCCCATGAATGCGCTTGCCAATAGCCAGGCATTGGAACTCACCAAGTTTATCGAGTTTGGCTTCCCCAATGGTGCAAAGCCGGTTACTTTCAAACGCTATACAGGGCAGGAATCTGAGCAGGAGAAGAATGAGATTTGCTCCAATCCTCCAGACATTCTGCTGACGAATTACGTAATGCTGGAGCTTATACTCACCAGACCCAATGAAGCACCTCTGGTAAATGCCTGCAAGAATCTGAAGTTCTTAGTCTTGGATGAACTGCATACCTATCGCGGTCGCCAGGGCGCAGATGTGGCTGTGCTTATTAGGCGCACAATAGACGCTGCTCATGCCAGAGATGTCGTCTGTGTAGGGACATCGGCCACGCTTTCCAGTTCAGGAAACCGCAATGAGCAAAACAAAGAAATCGCAAGAGTAGCTTCTTTACTGTTTGGCAGTGAGGTTAAATCCGAGAACGTGATCGGAGAGACACTCAAGCGAATCACTACCGAATACGACTTTGCCGATGCAGAAGTCACCGGAAGGATAAAAGACATACTGCTGCAAATTGACTCTAGTCAGGAGCTTAGTTATGAAGATATTCGACATAATGAGCTATGCTCCTGGATTGAATCTTACTTTGGATTAAGCACTGATCTAGAATCACAGAAGCTGGTTCGTTCTGTTCCCAAGAGCATTTCTGGAGTGGAAGGTGGAGCTGAAGCGCTGGCTAAGCTTACAGGGATAGATCGCAACATTTGTGCCAGTGCTATTCAGAAGATGTTGATGATTGGTTATAACACAGTCAATCCTGCCAATGGATTTCCTGTTTTTGCCTTTAGACTGCACCAATTCATCAGCCGCGGTGATACAGTTTATGCCTCATTGGATGAGCAGGAGATCAGGCATCTCACCATTCAAAGACAAATTTTCGTACCCAATAGCAAGAAAAACAAGATACTGCTACCCTTGGCGTTCTGCCGGCATTGCGGACAAGAGTTTTATACGGTGCTGAGGGTCTTTGATGAAGAGAGAAACGCTTTCAAGTTTATCTCACGTGACCTGAATGAGCGCATCTTTGAGAGTGACCAGGAAGCGGGCTTCCTCTATGTCAATGATGCGGACAAATGGTCTGACAACATCGCAGAGAATGCAGAAAAGGTTCCTGATGAGTGGAAAGACCAGAACGGCAAAGTGCTGTATAATCGCAAAGAATACCTGCCAAAACCTGTTTATCTGAATCCTGATGGCTACCAAAGCAATGAGGGCAGGCAAATGCTTTTCCTGACAGCTCCTTTTCGCTATTGCCCCAGTTGCAATGTATCTTATGCTGCCAATCAGCGTAGTGACTTCGCCAAGCTCTCAGCTCTAGGTACGGAAGGCAGAAGCACGGCTACAACGATCCTCTCATTATCAGCAGTAAGGCATATCAGGCAAATGGAACTTCCCAAAGAAGCCCAGAAGTTACTTAGCTTTACCGATAACAGACAGGATGCGTCTCTGCAGTCTGGACACTTCAATGATTTTATCCAAGTTGGCTTATTACGGGGTGCCTTGTATCATGCGCTCTTCCATAAAGGGGCTGAAGGGGTAAGGCATAGCGAACTTACCCAGCTTGTCTATGATAGTCTGAATCTACCTTTTGATGACTATGCATCGAACCCTGATGCCAGTAAAGGTGTGGCAAAAATCGAGACGGAACGTGCGTTGCGAAACGTGCTGGGCTATCATCTGTATCGTGATTTGAGAAGGGGTTGGCGAGTAACTGCGCCAAATCTGGAGCAAACGGGTCTCTTAGAAATAGACTATCTTTCTATCAATGAACTGGCAGAAGACGTAGAGCAATGGTCTGGATGCCATCCTGCCCTGTCCTCAGCAAGTAGAGATAGCAGATTGAACGTATTGAAAGCTCTCTTGGATTGGATGAGAAGGGAGCTTGCCATCAAAGTGTCCTATCTTGATCAGCAAGATCAGGAAAGGATTTTACAGCAAAGCCAGCAACGTCTGATTCCACCTTGGGGTTTTGATGAAAATGAGCAGGCAAGACAGCTAACTCATGCTGCTATCTTGTATCCTCGGTCCCGCAGGAACGGCAAGGACTATGGAGGAGATGCCTTTCTCTCTACCCGGAGTGGTTTTGGTCAGTTCCTACGCCGTTCCAACACATTTAGCAATTACACACAAAAGCTATCATTGGATGATACCCAGCTTATCATCGAAAACCTAATAAACGGCTTAGTCACCTATGGCATAATTGAAAGAGTTAGAGAAGCCAAAGGAGATGATGATACCGATGGTTATCAATTAGTAGCAGATTCGATGGTCTGGAAAGCAGGTGATGGCAACAGTGCAGTACTTGACCCGATTCGGCAAACTTCTTCCTCTGATCAAGGACAGCCAGTGAATGATTATTTCAAAGAGTTCTATCAATTCATAGCTGCTTCCACAACCGGATTATATTCCAGAGAACATACTGCCCAGGTATCCTATGACGAACGAGAACGGCGTGAAGAGGGATTCAGAAAAGCTGATTTACCAATTCTTTACTGCTCCCCTACAATGGAATTGGGCATCGATATATCGCTCCTAAATGTGGTTAATATGCGCAATGTTCCACCCACTCCTGCGAACTATGCTCAGCGTAGTGGTCGTGCGGGTAGAAGCGGTCAACCGGCTTTAGTATTTACCTATTGCTCTACAGGTAGTCCCCATGACCAATATTTCTTCAAACGTCCGGTTAATATGGTTTCAGGCGCAGTAGCGACCCCTCAGATTGATCTTGCCAATGAAGACATGCTCCATTCTCATCTCAATGCTATTTGGCTTTCTGAAGCTAAACTAAGCTTGGGAACTACACTTACTGAGGTGATTGACAACTCAGGTCAGCCGCCTTCGCTGGAACTGCTTCCGAAGATTAAAACTACCCTTAATGATTTCGCTATCAGGCAAAGAGCTTTAACCAGAGCAGCAAAGATCATCTCTTCTATCGAAGGGTCATTAACTGGCTCGATCTGGTACACTCCTGATTGGCTCAGCGATATGATGAACCAGTTACCTATGCAGTTTGAACAAGCCTGTGAACGCTGGCGAGGTCTTTACAAAGCTGCTCTAAGACAGCAGGAAGTGCAGAACAAAATCATTCTGGATGTTTCCCGTGGGCAATCGGACAAAGATCAGGCAAAACGGCTGAGACGAGAAGCAGAATCGCAACTCGACCTGCTTACATCTTCAAGTGGTGCCTTCCAATCTGATTTCTACAGCTATCGTTACTTTGCCAGTGAAGGTTTTCTGCCCGGTTACAATTTCCCCAGGCTGCCACTCTCTGCTTTTATCCCCGGTAGAAGGCTGAAAAGCGGTAAAGACGAATACCTCTCCCGACCGAGGTTCCTGGCTATAACAGAATTCGGACCCCGCTCTTTTGTCTATCACGAAGGTTCCAGATACATCATTCACCAAGTCATTATGCCAGCCCAGGATGACCAGAATAACGTTACTACTACTGAATCCAAGCTTTGCCCACAGTGTGGCTACTTACATACCGACAGTGCCAAAGACTATATCTCACAATGCAATGTTTGTGAGCATTGTGGAAGCCAGTTAGATGCCCCCATTCCTAATCTGTTCAGGCTCCAAAACATGGTAGCAAAGCGCAGAGACCAGATCAACTGTGATGAAGAAGAACGGCTTAGATTGGGCTTTGATGTCAGGACAACCCTGCGTTTTGCTGTACGCTCCGGAAATCTATCTTGTGTGAGCGCAAAGATCATGCTTGCGGAACAATGCTTGGGCTCACTTACTTATGGCGACTCTGCCATGATTTGGCGCATTAATATGGGTTATCGCAAGCGTAGCGCAGGTGAACCTGAAGGTTTCTGGCTGGATACTGAGCGAGGTTATTGGGCAAAGCGACCGGATGAAGACAGTGATGATGATTCGCCAATGGGAAAATCCAAAATACTCGTTCGTCCTTTTGTGAGCGACACCAAGAACTGCTTGCTTTTTGAACCGGAGTTTCAGATAAGTGACACAATCTTGGCATCGCTGCAAGCTGCTCTGAAAAATGCCATCCAGAGAGTGTTTGAACTGGAAGATAGTGAGCTGTCAGTTGAACCTTTACCTTCCAAAGATAATCGGAAGTCCATCCTCTTTTATGAGTCCTCTGAAGGTGGAGCAGGTGTGCTGAAGCGGGTTATAGACTCTACAGGGTTTAAAAGAGTTATCAGTGAAGCCATAGAGCTCTGCCACTACGATACTAATACTTTTGAAGATATGCAGAAAGCTATCCATGCCAAAGAAAACTGCGAAGCTGCCTGTTATGATTGCCTGATGAGCTATTCCAATCAAACCGACCATGAACTGCTGGATCGCAAGGCTATAATTGATATACTGATTAGTCTGCTCAGTGCTGATATTTCTCGCTCCTCCAGTGAGTTCTCCCGGCAGGAGCATTATGCAAGGCTGAAGAACCTGGCTGGTTCAGATCTTGAGATCAAATGGCTGGATCATATCTACAACAATGGCTTTATCTTGCCTACCCATGCCCAGGAATTGATAGAATCATGTCACACAAGGCCTGATTATATCTATAAAGACAAATACGTTGCTATCTATATTGACGGACCAGTCCATGATTCTCAAGGACAATATGCAAAAGACAAAGAGATCGCAATGGCACTCGAAGACTTAGGCTGGCATGTTATCAGGTTTAGATATGATGATGACTGGCAATCGATAATCTCAATCTATGCCAACGTCTTTGGGGATAAGTAAAGTTATGATTTTCCACCATGCTTTCAATTTCGACACACTGTCACTACAATTAAAGTAAACCATAGGAGAACTGAATGAGTAAAGAATCCAGCAGTAAGAATGGCTTCCTTAGTAATCCGGACAACATAGCTACCGTCCTGGGGTTAGTTGGGGTCGGAGCGATAGTCTGCAGCTTGTGTTTTAGAGGCATCTCGGTAAACAACATCCTCGATGCAGTCAAGGATATCATGGGATTGAGCATTTCAGTAGGCATTTACTGGCTGGCAAATAGAATTTACTTTTCCAAAAAGCCGCTGAGGGAGTTTCATGTAGTTTTTGAGGAGAAACTGCAAGAATGGGCTGAAAGTAACAAGTATTTGATAGAGCCTTTATGTCGTGAGGAAAAGGGACGTCTGGATAAAGATGGGAAACTGGGAGATCATTACAGATACTATAAAATGGTAACAGACCATAGTAGATTACTTGAAATGGCTGAAGCGATTAATGAGAGTGACAACAAGAAGGGTGTCTTCATCAAGCTGCCGTTTGAGAAGCAGGAAGACGGGTACGATAGTTTCAGGTTCTTTTTTACTAAGAGTGTTTTTATTAATCCGGATAAGGGAGTTACTGATCTCAAACCAATAATAGAAAAAATTGCTCACCAGTTGTCTATTGTGTACTCGACTTCGATTGGTGGAATTTCCTTTATACCACGTAGTACAGAGATCTTGGTCGATATCTCTGGTGTCGACAAATCTTCTACCAATCAAGCAGAAACAGTAGAAAAACTGATAGATATGATCGGTTTTGTAATGATATTACATCTAGCTCAAGCATAATAATAGAGGGAGTAGTTTGTGATAGACGAAAACGCGCTTATAGATTACTTGTTGGATATCAGCCGGTTGGCATCAACTGAACTGGTTATGATGAATGAACGGAAACCTCACAGTCGTTTCATCATTCCCCAGAAAAGGAACGAATCATATCGGTTGAGCGAACAGGAATTCAGGGTAGCATGCATTAACGCTATCCAGAGATACAACACCCCTCATCTTGATCTGTTTTTTGCTGTAGAAACCCCAACATTCCAAACTCACATGATAAGTGGCACAACACCGATGTCAGCAAGATTTGATATCTCTCTCTATGAAAGGATCAACGATAAATTTGACAGAGTGGTAGACTTAGAATTCAAATCACACAATGCTACTATGGAAAACATTATAAAGGATCTCCACAAACTAGTTAAAGAGAATAATATCGGAGCCTGGTTTCACGTTTTGCAAAACTGTGACAGAGGAACCATCAAGTCCCTATTTTATAAATTCTCAATATCATTAGAGTCTCTGACGAAGACGAAACCTGAGGGTTATAATCTAACACCACAAAAGGAGATTTTCTTTGTCTTTCTGATTGTTGATCGAAAGCTCATGATCTCAAGGACATTGAATCCGGATCAGTTAGTTGATCCACAAATACATCTTGAGATTGACTATGATTCAATGCTAACTGCACAGAACAATCAGACAGTCAATGGTTGGCTGATTACTCGGTTTTAGGATGATGAACTTTTTCAGCATTGTAACACACTGGAATAATTTATGATAAGTCAGCATAATAGTAGCACAACTCCATCAACTGCACTCACAAATTATGCGGTTGGCTCCCTCGTTAGTACCCGTGGTAGAGAATGGATAGTTTTGCCCGATTCAACCGATGAACTTCTTATCGTCAAGCCTCTTGGCGGGAGCGATGACGAGATAACAGGCATCCTTACTGCTTTAGAAGCAGTTAAACCAGCCTCATTCAATCTACCCGACCCTTCCCAACTGGGAGATTTCCAATCCTGCAGATTACTCCGGGATGCGCTCAGACTGGGCTTTCGCAATAGTGCCGGACCTTTCAGATGCTTTGGCAGATTGGCAGTTGATCCCCGACCATACCAGCTCGTCCCCTTGATGATGGCTCTCAAGCTCGATCCTGTGCGTCTGTTGATCGCCGATGATGTTGGTATAGGCAAAACCATTGAAGCTTGCCTGATCGCTCGTGAGCTCTTGGACAGAGGCGAAATCACTAGGCTAAGTGTGCTCTGCCCTCCCCATCTTGCTGAACAGTGGCAATCTGAACTGAGCTCCAAGTTTCACATTGATGCAGAATTGGTGCTGGGTAGCACGGTGCGCAGATTGGAGCGCAATTGCCGCGCCAATGAGTCAATATTTGAGGTTTATCCCTATACAGTGGTATCCATAGACTATATCAAAAGTGACCGCCACAAAGCTGAATTCCTGCGCACAGCACCAGAACTGATCATCGTGGATGAAGCTCATACAGTCAGCTATGATGAGTCTGGAAACAGCAGCCGACACTATCGCCATGATCTGGTAAGAAAGCTCAGCCAAAGCCCCAATCGCCACATGCTATTGGTAACTGCAACACCTCATTCCGGCAATGAAAACGCTTTCCGCTCACTCTTGACCATCTTGAATAAAGAGATTTCAGAATTCCCTGCTGATCTCACCGGAGCACAGAACGAGCAGCGTCGCCGGACGATAGCTCAGTATTTTATCCAAAGACGCAGGATCGATATCGAAAACTACCTGAAGGAAAAGACTGTATTCCCTACCCCGGAGAGCAAGGAACTCCATTACAATCTCTCTGAGCCTTATCGTGACTTGTTTAGCAAGGCTCTAGATTATGCCCGGGAGATCGTCTGTGACAAAGCAGGCAGCCAACATCGGCAAAGAGTACGCTGGTGGTCTGCCCTGGCTCTCCTGCGTGCCCTTGCTTCCAGTCCTGCTGCAGCGGCTGCCACGATGCGCAATCGCAGTGCCACCCTGGAAACCGAAACAGTCCCCGAAGC
>CAYXLS010000033.1:0-7793 GCA_964464785.1 uncultured Gammaproteobacteria bacterium
TCGTCTCAAAGCCAAAATTTTTAAAAAGTAAGGTAAAATAGACTATGTCTTCAACTAAAATTACCCTTGATCAACTAAAACATATTGCCCATCTTGCCCGACTCGAAATCGACCCTCAAAAAGAAGAGTTTCTTGCCACTCAATTATCCGAAACTGCCTCATATATTGATGTTTTATCAAATCTTGATACAAAAAATGTTAAGCCTACCTATCAAACTAATCATTTAAAAAATATAACTCGACCCGACGAGGTTCAAAAGTCATTTTCTCAAGGAGAAGCACTTTCTCAATCACCCAGTACTTACGATGGTTATTTCAAAACTCAAGCCACAATTAGTAAAAAATAACTATGGATTTAAATAAATTAACTCTACTTGGAGCCATTAAGGGGATAAAAGAAAAAAAGTTTTCTTCGACCGAACTCGTTTTAGATTGTCTCAGTCAAATTGAAAAATTAGAGCCAACTCTTAATGCTTTTGTCACTGTCAACAAAAACCAGACGCTTGAGCAATCAAAAAATATTGATTTTGACAAACCACTAGCCGGTATCCCCATTGCCATCAAAGATAATTTTTGTATCAAAAACATTCGTGTTACCGCTTCTTCAAATGTTTTAAAAGATTATATTGGTCAATATACCGCTACAGTAGTTAAAAAATTAGAAGACGCCGGTGCTATTATTATCGGCAAGACCAATTTGGACGCTTGGGCTCATGGATCTTCTACTGAAACTTCAGATTTTGGGTCAACAAAAAACCCTTGGAATCCAAAACATTTGCCCGGAGGATCATCTGGTGGTTCGGCTGCTGCTGTTGCAAGTGATGAAGTTATTACCTCGATTGGTTCGGAAACTGCCGGATCTATCCGTCAACCATCTGCTTGGTGTGGTACAGTAGGTTTAAAACCTTCATATGGTCGGGTTAGTCGATATGGAGTTATCGCTATGGCATCAAGTATGGACTGTCCTGGACCTATTACTAAAACGGTCGATGACTCAGCTCTACTTTTATCCATAATTTCTGGTCATGATCTAAAAGACGCTACTAGTATCCCTCAAAAACCATGGGAAATTACTGCTCCCTTAAAAAATCTTAAAGGTTTAAAGATTGGTTTACCCAAATCTTATTTCCCTACCAACATCAAAACATCAGTCAAGGTTGCCGTTTTAAGCGCTGTCGAAACGTTAAAAAAAATAGGTGCCGAAATTATTGAGTTAGATGTTCTAGACCCAAAATATGCGATTGCTGTCTATACGGTTTTACAACGTTCCGAAGTATCTTCAAATTTAGCTAGATATACTGGAATTCGTTACGGGAATACAAGGTCATCTTTTGATGATGAAGCTGTAAGAAGAATCATGTTGGGGACCTATACTTTATCCAGTGGTTATTATGATGACTATTACCTTCAGGCCCAAAAAGTCAGAACCCTAATAATAGAAGATTTTGACAAAAAGTTGATGCCATTATTGGTCCGACTTCTCCTACCACGGCTCTATCCCTTGGAGCTACCAAGGATCAATCAATGTTTGGGGAATTGGAAGACATTTTAGTTGAACCATCGGCTCTTGCCGGACTTCCTGGTATTTCTATTCCTTGTGGTTTTGGTGATGGCCTGCCAATCGGACTTCAAATCATTACCCCTCAACTCCGTGAGGATTTGGCCATAAATATTGCTCGACTATTCGAATCTAATACCGATTACCACTTACAAAAACCTGTTTTATGAAAAAATTAAAAATTAATTTTTTGATTTCTCCCTTTTTTAAGGGGAGATGTCACAAAGTGACAAAGAGGTTTTGTTTATGAAAATCACTCCCATTATCGGACTTGAAGTTCATGTCGAACTTCAAACCAAATCTAAAATGTTTTGTGGTTGTAGCGCCAATCATTTCCATGTTGAACCCAACACTCATACTTGCCCCGTTTGTTTAGGCCTTCCTGGTGCTCTACCTGTACCCAACTGCACCGCCTGTGAATATTGTATTAAATTAGGTCTAGCCCTCGGATGTACCATCAACAATGAAACCTTTTTTGAACGAAAAAATTATTTTTATCCCGATTTGGCCAAAAGTTATCAAATCACCCAATTACAAAAACCATTTGCCATCAACGGCAAAATAATTATCGACAAACACGAAATTCGCATCAATCGCGCCCACATGGAAGAAGATACTGGTAAATCAGTCCATCAAACCATTGATGGTCAAGATTCAACCCTTCTTGATTACAATCGAAGTGGAGTCCCGCTCGTTGAGATAGTATCCCAACCCGATATCGTTTCTCCCCAAATAGCCAAAGATTATCTTCTCAAAATTCAACAAATTGTTCGTTATATCGGTATTTCTGATGCTGACATCGAAAAAGGTAGTATGCGTTGTGAACCAACCGTCAATTTGAAAATTGAAGAAAATGGTAAAAAATATTTTACTCCACTAGTCGAAATCAAAAACGTAGCCTCACTTACTGGTGTTTTAAATGCAATTCAATACGAAATCGATCGTCAGGCGGAAAGTTTTGTTGAAACCCACGAAACTAAATCACCCATCAACAAAACCACTCGTGGTTGGGATGCTGCCAAAGGAAAAACATTTTTACAACGCGAAAAAGAAGGCTCAGCTGATTATCGCTATTTTCCTGAACCCGATATTCCACCCATAGTTTTTACCAACGATGAAATTAATAAAATTAAAAAATCCCTTCCCGAACTTCCAGAACAAAAGTTAGTTCGCTATCAAACAAGTTTTGAACTTAATGATTATGACGCCAAACTTTTGTCACAAGATTTGAATTTCTCCATATGTTTTGAAAAAGCTATTAGTTTAAATCCAACCAAAGATATGGCTAAATTTGTAGCTAATCTTTTTTTAGGCCCCATCAAAACTCATTTAAATGAAACACTAACAGATATTAATCTAAAAAAAATTAATCCTCAATTTTTCAAAAACCTCTTTGATTCAGTTTCGAAGTCTGAAATTTCAGCCACTGTTGCCAAGCAAGTAATTGTTGAAAGTTATCAGACGGAAATCGATCCAATTGGAATTGCCCGCTCTAAAGGCTTAATCCAAATTTCTGACACCAATGAAATCGAAAAAATTGCTAAAGTTGTGATTACTCAAAATCCAAAAGCAATCCAAGATTACAAAAAAAATCCAGCATCTATTGGTTTTTTAATTGGTCAACTTATGAAAGCCTCCTGCGGTTCAGCCAATCCAACAATTGCAAAGACTATTTTAGAAAAATTAATGAAATAATTCTAAAATCTGCTATTATTGTTTAATATGTTAAACAATAAAACTGCCTCCAAAAAAGAATCAATTTTAAAAAAAAATTTTTCTTTTTTTTTAATATTGCTCACTGGCTTTGTGATAATCGTTGCTCTTTTAATCATGATTTTGAATTAAATTATTAAGAGTTTTAATAGTCGTTATCCCATTAATAGTGTCATCATCTTTTCGGTTTATCCACACTATATTTAAATCATGTCTTTGTTGTTTGAGTGTTTCAACCACGTGTCTTTTATCATCAACTACAGTTGTCCCGACTAACAATTTATTAACAGATGTTGGTGATAATTTTCTTCTTTCAATAACTATTAACGAAGAAGTGAAATAATTTGCAATTTTTGTTAAAGTTAATTTTTTCATTTGCCACTCTGGTACTCCTTCAGAAAATATTCCCAGAAAATACCCTTGACGGTTTAGTCTTTCTAGTAACATTAAAGATTCTGGATATAAAACAAAATTTTCTGGTTTAAACATAGCCTGATTCAAAACACTCAAGTCTATTCCGGTTTCACTTACTATTTCTCTCAATAATTCATTGGGGTTAAAATCGGTAGAAAACTCTAATTTACTTTTGTAATTGGAAATTATTCTTTCTATTTCGTCAATAGTTTTATGTGAAACCTGACTTACACTTTTTGTTATTCTTTGACTAGATTCTTCTGTGTCTAAAATTGTTCTATCAATATCAAAAAACAATATTTCACTCATAAGTAATTTTACTATAAAGCTTGATTTTAAGTTAAAATACTCCAATGGATAAAAGTTATGAAAAGAATTTTTTAGCCGAATACAAAAGATTAAATTTTGAGCAAAAACAAGCCGTGGACACCATTGAAGGACCAGTTATGGTTATCGCTGGAGCAGGAACAGGTAAAACCCAAACTATATCTCTAAGAATTGCCAATATTTTAGACAAAACTGATACCAATCCTAGTTCAATTTTGTGTTTGACTTATACCGATGTCGCCGCCAACAATATGCGTTCTCGTTTACTAAACATAATTGGTCCAGACGCCTACAAAGTCAAAATTTGTACTTTTCATTCATTTTGCAACGATATTATTAATTCAAATCCTGAATTTTTTCCATTTGCTTCCTCAAAATTAAAAGCAATTGACGACCTAGATACTATCGAAATCATAAAAAAAATTATTGACCAACTTGAGAACAATTCACCCCTTATTTCTTGGGGCGATCGTTATTTTTACCAAAAAAGTATTATCGATTCGATTCATCTTATAAAGAGAGAAAATATTTCACCCAAGACTCTTTTAAAATTAATTGAAGATGAAGAAATCTTTTTTAAACACTCCAAAAAATTAATTTATCAACTGAATAACATTCGAGCCACCAAAAATAATTATCAACAAATTAATCAGATTTTTGATAACTTAGAAAACCTTCCAAATATTTCTCTAAACTTTAAAAGTCACCTTCAAGTCATTAGAAGCGGAAATGAAAATTTAAGCCAAGTAAAAAGCGAAATTCGAAAATTTTATCAAAATTTTGAAAAAGACATTCCAAAACAAAAGGAATTGGTCAAAATTTTTAATTTTTATCAAAAGAAACTTCAAAAAAAATCTTTATATGACTATGAAGATATGATTTTGTTTGTTATCGATGCTTTCAATCAAAATCCCGATTTATTACTTAATCTTCAAGAAAAATATCAGTATATTCTCGTCGATGAGTATCAAGACACCAACTCTAGTCAAAACAAAATTATTGATCTATTGGGTAATTATTACGACCAACCAAACATTTTTGTTGTCGGTGATGATGACCAATCAATCTTTCGTTTTCAGGGTGCTTCAATTGAAAATATTTATACTTTTTATCAAAAATATAATCCCCAAAAAATCGTTTTAAAAAACAATTATCGTAGTCACAAACTCATACTAGAATCTTCTGAAAGTGTCATTAGTCACAACAAAAATCGTATTGCCAATTTGATTACCGATATCGATAAAAGTTTAGTTGCCAACAAAGAATTCGACCCCGATCCAATTAATTTAATTGTTCTAAATTCCAATATTGAGGAAGATTATTACCTTTCTAAAAAAATTTCTGATTTAATTAAATCTGGTGAAAACCCTCAAGATATCGCTATTCTACTTCGCAAAAACCACGATGCCGACGAACTCACCAAAATGTTGTCTGCTTTTGATATCAAATTCTTTTTACCATCCGATTCTAATATTCTAAAAAATTCTTTTATTATCCAGATAATAAAATTATTAGAATTTGTTCAAAACCCCAAATCAAGTGTCTTTGCTTATCATGTTTTAGCTGCACCGTTTATCAAACTAAACTCTCTTGATTTACTCAAAATCTTAAAAACCAAGATCAAACTTTCAAAATTAGTGTTTGACAAAAAAGAAGTTGATAATCTCGAAATTTCTGAGATATCAAAAAAGAAAATTTTTAAATTTGGCAAAAATATTGCCAAAACTAGACTTGATTTAGAAATTTTTTCTCCAGAAAAAGTTTTCAATCGAATTTTAAAACGGTTTAAGATTCTAAAATATATTTTAGTCAAAAATGATATTGAGTCTCTAAATCAAATTCATGTTTTTTATCAGTTTCTAAAAGACAGTGTTACCCAAAAAGAACTATCTTTTAAAGATTTTCTAAATCGTATTAATCTTTATATCAACAACAAAATTTCTCTTTCTTCCCCCTCGGTTTCTTATGACTCATCAGATTCTATAAAAATATTAACCATCCACGGAGCCAAAGGATTAGAATTTAATCATGTATTTATCTATCGTCTTCTCGAAGATTCATGGGAAAAACAAAAAGATTTTAATAAATTGAGACTTCCCTTCGGTCTACTTTCTAGTGAAATTACCAAAAATATCGAAGACGATTATGAGGAAGATCGACGCTTATTTTATGTTGCTCTAACTCGAGCCAAAAAACAAATTTATTTGTCTTATTCGCAATACAAAGAAAATGGTAAAAATCAAAATGCTTCTGTTTTTATTACTGAAATCAACAGCCAGTTAATTGAAAATATTAAATTTAACGATAAAAAAACTGCTCTAAAAACTTACTATCAATTTGCCAATATTTATCAGCAACTAAAACCAGATTTATCCGAATATCTCAATGATTATTTAGCGAACAAATACAAGTTTAATGTTTCTCATCTTAACTCATATTTACGTTGTCCTCTCTGTTTTTATTACAAAACTATTTTGCGAATTCCCCAAAACAAGGAAAAATTCAGTAGTTTTGGTACCGCTGTTCACGCTGCTGTTTCTGCTCTTTATCTTAAAAAATCTCAAAATGACATTATCGATATTTTTACCCAAACTCTTAAAAACGAGCGACTTCCTCAAAAAGATTATCTTTGGTGTCTGGATAATGGCCGAAAAATTTTAAACGATTATTATGATCAATATAAAAATTCAATTAAAGACGGCAATGAGTGTGAACATAATTTTTCTAATGAAAATATTGTATACAGAAATATCCCTTTAACTGGGAAAATTGATTTAATCGAAAAAATTGATGGAGGTAAAGTTAATGTTGTCGATTTCAAAACCGGCAATGTCGATTATAAATCCAAAGACCTCTCACCTGGTGGCGATTATCATCGCCAAATTGTCTTTTACAAATTATTGCTTGATATCAAAAACGACTCGCGTCTTCAATTTAACCAAGGTATTATCGATTTTGTCGAAAAAAGTAAATCTAAAAAAATTTTTGTCCGAAAGGTTATTAATGTGACTGGCGAAGATATTAAAAAATTAAAAACTCAAATTGAAGAGGTTTACCAAAAAATACTTAATCTAGAATTTTTTGAAATTGGCAAGGATTGTAAAGACAAAGATCATCTTCATTATTTATTAAAATAACTTATGAAACTTAAAATCAAGCGATTTGATAAATCTCTACCGCTTCCAGTTCACAAAACTAGCGGTGCTGTAGCTGTTGATCTTTATTCTCGTGTTGATATTGAAATTAAATCAAAAGAAATTGTTTATATTCCAATGAACGTAGCGATTCGAATTCCAGAGGATTATTTCATCCTCATGACCCCAAGGTCTTCAGTCCATAAAATGGGATTGGTTGGGTTAAATGGAGTCGGTATCTTTGATCGTGACTATTGTGGCGATGATGATGAATATCATTTTGTTGCTTATAATTTTACCGACAACTTAGTAAAAATTGAAAAAGGAACTCGTCTTTGTCAACTTTTATTAATCAAGTGTGAGACTTTTGATTTTGAAGAAGTTGACAAAATGGACTCACCCGCCCGGGGCGGTTTTGGGACAACTGGGGTAAAATAAATATATGACCTTTATTTATATCCTTCTAGTTTTGATTCTTCTCACTCTTATTTTTCTTATTTTTAAGTCAAAAAAAAATAACCCTATCGAATTTAGTGACCAATTTTTCAATCAATTCAATCAAAAATTTCCCGAAATTTTAAATCAAGCTAATACTAATTTAATCAATCTTGCCAACGAAAAAGTTAGTACCGATTTGAACAACAAAA
>CAYXLS010000034.1:0-7758 GCA_964464785.1 uncultured Gammaproteobacteria bacterium
TCCTCGTACTGACAATAAAAATTATGGTAGTGGCAACAAAATTGATGGACTTTTACAATCAGACAAAGGGAAAACAGCTGTTTTAATTGACGATTTGATTACCAAAGCAGATTCAAAAATCGAGGCGATAACTATTCTCAAAGAGCTTGGTGTCGTGGTTAGAGATGTGGTAGTTCTGATTGATCGAAATCAGGGAGGGGAAGAACAATTAACTCAAATAGGAGTCAATTTGCATTCATCTTTATCACTACAAGAAATGATGGAATATTACCTAAAAACAGGCCAAATTACCCCAATGACATTTTTTGATACCAATAATCGACTCGATAAATTAAGTAAATATGTTTTGTAAATAATATTTCCCCTCTTGACATCATTTAGCAGTCATCTTATTATATTGCTAATATGGTAGATTTAACTCAACGACAAATAAAATTGCTCAAATGTATTACAGAAGAGTTTATTGAAACCGCCACTGCGGTTGGTTCAGAAACTCTCGAAAAAAAATATTCACTCGGAATTTCTTCGGCGACAATTAGAAATGAATTGTCGACTCTTACTCAAATGGGTTTTTTGAAAAAAAGCCATTTGTCTGCCGGTCGATCACCAACATCCATGGGTCTTAAATATTATGTTAGAAATCTAATGACCCCCAAAAACCTCACTGCCAGTGAAGAAATTGGCGCCAAAGAAAAAGTTTGGGATTATCGAAATGAGTTTGACCGTCTTTTACATGAAACTACCAAAGAGTTGGCCAATCGAACTCGGTCAATGGCTATTGCTACCACTGATCACGGTTTAGTTTATAACTATGGTGCTTCCAATTTGTTGGAAGAACCTGAATTTTACAACATCGATGTTACCAAAACAGTTTTATCTCTTTTAGATAATTCCAATTTTTGGTTTGAAATAATCAACAAAGCCGGAAATCTTGAAGATGAAAACATAGTTCACTTGTTAATCGGAGAAGATTTAGGTCTAGAGCATTTGGAACCTTGCGGCTTTATTTATCAAAATTACGAAGCTGGACCTCATAAGGGAATTTTGGGAGTAATTGGTCCAGCCCGTTTTCGGTATCCTCAAGTTGTACCACTAGTTGATTACTTTGCCGAACTAATTTCTCAAATTACTCGTTAATATATTTTATGGTAAAAACAAAAAAAACTCCTTCTACTAAAAGTGCCAAAAATTTAACTCATTTACAGCAACAAGTTGATACTCTAACTGATCGTTTAAACCGATCATTAGCTGATTATTCAAATCTTGAAAAAAGAATTGAATCTCAACGGCAACTTTTTGTCACTTTAGCCACCACCTCAATCATAATTAAAATGATTGAAATTTTGGACGATTTATATCTAACTTATCAACACCTCCAAGATCCTGGTCTAAAAATTGTTATTGATAAATTTATTTCAACTCTCCAAGCAGAAGGAGTTGAAGAGATAACTGCCTTAGATAAAGAATTTGATCCCAATCTTATGGACTGCCTTCAAACCGATAAGGGCAAAGATAATTATGTTATTTCTGTCAAAAAACCAGGTTATAAATTAAATGGTCATGTCATCCGACCTTCGCAAGTTGTTGTCGGTAAATCTGACCAATAAATTATTAGTTGTTAATTATTAATTCTTAATTAAATAAATATATGTCAAACAAAATAATCGGAATCGATTTGGGAACCACTAATTCCTGCGTTTCAGTTATGGAAGGCGGTACCCCAAAAGTTATTATCAGTGCCGAAGGTCGCAACACTATACCTTCTATTGTCGAACCAGTTAAAAAATTGGTTGGTGATTTGGCCAAACGTCAAATGGTTCTTAATTCTCAAAATACTGTTTATAGTATTAAGCGACTTATGGGTCGCCGAATCGATGACCCTGAGGTCAAAAAAACCCAATCAGTCGCGCCTTACAAAATAGTTACCGGCAAAGACAAAATGGCGGCTGTCGAGATAGGTGGCAAGGTCTACACTCCACAAGAAATATCCGCTATGATTTTACAAAAATGCAAAGCTGACGCCGAAAAATATCTCGGTGAAAAAGTAACCGATGCCGTCATTACAGTTCCAGCCTATTTTGATGATTCACAACGTCAAGCTACCAAGCAAGCTGGCGAAATTGCTGGTCTCAATGTTCAACGTATCGTCAACGAACCAACAGCTGCTGCTCTTGCCTATGGTATGGACAAAAAACAAAACGGAATGATTGCTGTCTATGATTTGGGAGGTGGAACATTTGATATTTCAATTCTTGAAATTGGTGATGGTATTTTTGAAGTAAAAGCTACCAACGGCGATACCTTCCTTGGTGGAGATGACTTTGATCAAAAAATTATCAATTGGATTATCGATGATTTTCAAAAACAAAATGGAGTTGATTTAGGGAAAGATCCTCAAGCCTTACAGCGAGTTCGAGAAGCCGCTGAAAAAGCCAAAATTGAATTGTCTTCAGCTGCCGATACCGAAATAAACTTACCCTTTATCACCCAAAAAGACGGTAACCCTCTCCATTTAACCAAAAAGATGACTCGGTCTGACCTAGAAAAATTAGTTGATGATTTGATTCAAAAAACTATTGGTCCCGTCGAAAAAGCTCTTAAAGACGCTAAAGTTAGCAAGTCTGATATTAAAGAAGTTATTATGGTTGGTGGCATGACTCGAATGCCAAAAGTCCAAGAAACCGTCAAAAATTTTTTTGGTAAAGAACTTAACAACAATGTTAATCCTGATGAGGTGGTGGCCATTGGGGCTGCCGTTCAAGGAGCGGTTTTGACTGGAGAAGTCAAAGATATTGTCCTTTTGGACGTTACACCATTAACTTTCGGTATCGAAACTGCTGGTGGTGTTCGTACTCCCTTAATCGATAGAAATACCACTATTCCTACCAAAAAATCTCAAATATTTACTACTTATTCAGACAATCAACCCCAAGTCGAAATCAACGTCCTTCAGGGAGAAAGACCCATGGCTATCGACAATAAGTCTTTAGGTCGATTTATTCTTGATGGTATTCCCCCAGCACCCAGAGGTATGCCCCAAATTGAGGTGACTTTTGATATTGATAGTAATGGTATTTTGTCAGTTTCTGCCAAAGACAAGGGTACTGGCAAAGAACAGCGCATTACCATCCAAAATGCTACTAATTTAAAAGAAGACGAAATTGAGCAGATGAAAAAAGATGCTGAAGCTCACGCTCAAGAAGATGAGGACAAAAGACTTTTGGCCGAAAGTAAAAACAAACTTGATGGAACAATTTTTTCCGGAGAAAAAACCCTCAAGGACTTTGCTGATAAAATTAAACCAGAAGATAAAACCAAAATTGAGGAAAAATTAAAAGAAGCTAAAGAAGTTTTGGCCAAATCCGACGCTAAAATCGATGATCTCAACAAAACCTCTGAAGATTTAGGTCAGATACTTCAAACAGTTGGTGCTGCAATTTATCAACAACAGCAACCTGGTACACCTGGTCAACCTGGTGCAGAAGCCGAAGGTCAACCGAATCCTGAAGAACCAAAAACTGACGATAAAGCTGATGATAAAAAAGAAGCTGAAGAAGGGGAGGTAGTTAACTAATTTAAACCCAATTCCCCTTTCGTCAAAGGGGAAAGTCCCCCGCCAAGGCGGTGGAAAAGGGATTTTTTATGAAAAAAGATTTTTACGAAGTATTAGGTGTCTCCAAAAATGCATCAAAAGAAGAAATAAAAAGTGCCTATCGTAAATCGGCCTTAAAATTTCATCCTGATCGCAACAAAGCTCCTGATGCCGAAGAAAAATTTAAAGAAATCAACGAAGCTTATGAGGTTTTAAGTAACGATCAAAAAAAGACAGCTTATGATCAATATGGCCATGCCGCTTTTGATCCCAATTCTGGTCCTTTCGGTGGTCGCACTTATACTCAACAAAATGGACCTTTCAATTTTACTTACACCCAAAGCGGTGGGAATCCTTTTGGTGGGTCTGATTTTGATTTTGGTGGATTTTCTAATCCATTTGATATTTTTGAACAATTTTTTGGAGGTTCTTTTAGTCAACAAGGGAGACAGCAAAAACGTCTAGAAACTTACAAAATCAGTCTTTCGTTTTTAGAAGCTGCCAACGGGGTTGAAAAAGAGTTTGTTATTGACGGTAAAAGAAAAAAAATAAAAATCCCATCCGGTGTTGACGATGGTCAAAAAATTCGATTTCAAGATTTTTTGCTTTATATCGATGTTTTACCTGACAAAATCTTCAAACGTGAAGGTAATGATGTTTTTATTACAGTGACTCTAAGTTTTTCCCAAGCCGTTTTGGGGACTGTCCTAGAAGTACCAACTCTCAAGGAACCTTTAAAAGTAAAAGTTAAGCCTGGCACCCAACCAAACACTTTAATTCGTCTTCGAGGTAAAGGTATCAGAGATATAAATGGCTATGGTGTTGGTGATTTTTACATTCGACTTATGGTCGAAATCCCCACTCGTCTAAATTTCCGTCAAAAAGAATTGATAAAAGAGCTTGGTTTGTAGTATAATACTTCAGTTTATAAAGGATATTCGAAATGGGGTTGGAAAACCCCATTTTTTATATTAAAAAAAAGGAGATTACAAAATGGATTTAAAAAAACTACCAAAGACAGAATTTGCTGCTGCTGTCGCTCAAATTGCCGGTGAGAGAAATATTGATGTTCAATCAATATTGGATTCAATTGAATTTGGCCTAATTTCAGCCTATAAACGTGACCAAAAAGAACACGACATTGAAGTCCCAGAAGACGCTGAGTTTAGTGTCGAACTATCTCCAGAAAGCGGATCATTCAAGGTTTACCAACTCGATGGTGACAAAAAAACTGACGTTACCCCCCCAGGATTTGGTCGAATTGCCGCTCAAACTGCCAAACAAGTTATTGATCAAAAAATTCACGAAGCCGAAAAAGAAACCGTCATTGTTGAATTTCAAAAGAAAATTGGCAGTTTAGTCGCCGGGATTGTAATTCGAAATGATCCTTATAAAATGATTGTTGGTGTTGGTAAAACCGAAGCAATTTGCCCCAAAGATGAGCAAATAAAAAACGAAGAAATACAATTAGGGGCTCGTAAATGGTTTCTTCTCCAAGAAATTATAAAAGATGATCTCGGTAAAAGCGAAATTATCTTATCTCGTCGCGATCCTGAATTTATCAGACAATTATTTTCTCGAGAAGTTCCCGAAGTAGCCAATAAGACAGTAAATATTGAAAAAATTGCTCGTTCATCTGGTGAGCGAACTAAAGTCGCCGTATCTTCAAATCAAGCTGGGGTCGACCCTGTTGGTTCTTGTATTGGCCAAAAAGGTTCAAGAATCCAGTCAATCTTAAACGAACTTCCAACTTCTGAAAAAGTTGATGTTATTGCTTTTTCAAAAAATATTAATCAATTTATTATCCAATCCCTTTCTCCTGCTCAAGATGTTAAGGTCGTTTCAATCGACAATAAAGTAGCCACTGTTTCTGTCCCCGAAAGTCAATTAGCTTTAGCTATCGGTGGCGGTGGAGAAAATGTTCGGTTAGCCGGACAATTAGTCGGCTTGGAAATAAAAATTACTCAAAATTAATAAATTCTGTTTTTCCCCAAACGGAGATTTGAAAGACCAAAAATTATTATGGTGAAAGAAAATATAAAAGCAAATTTTAGGCCACCAATTGTAACCGTTATGGGTCATATTGATCATGGCAAAACTAGTCTCTTGGACAAAATCCGTTTAACCGATGTGGTCAAGAAGGAAAGTGGCGGAATTACTCAACATATTGGTGCCTATCAAGTCCAAGGAATTACTTTTATTGACACCCCTGGTCATGCCGCTTTTTGTGATATGCGTTCTCGAGGTGCTCAGATAACCGATATTATAGTTTTAGTTGTCGCCGCCACCGAAGGCATCATGCCCCAGACAAAAGAATGTATTCAATATATCAAAAATACCAATATCCCCTTTATCGTTGCCATGAACAAAATGGATCTTGAAGGGGCATCTCCTGACAAAATTAAAGGCCAATTAGTTGAAATTGGTTTTACTCCAGAAGAATATGGTGGGCAGGTCGCCGTTATTCCTGTTTCGGCAAAAACTGGTGAGGGGATTGATAAATTAATCGAACTTATCAAACTTAACGCCGAAATTATGGAATTAAAAAATGAACCAGATGTTCCACTTGAAGCTTTTATTATTGAGTCAAAACTTGATAAATCCCGCGGCCCGGTAGCTTCTCTCATTGTTCAAAAGGGGACAATAAACACCGGAGATATTGTATATGCCGACGATGTTTTATGTAAAGTCAAAGCTCTTATCAATGATAAAGGTCAAAGTATCAAATCGGCTGGTCCTAGCACTCCAATTGAAGTTCTTGGTTTTGAATTAGTCCCTTGTGTTGGTAGTTTAGTAACCCCCCAAAAACACGAGCCAGTAATTGGCGCCTGTAAACCAAAATATGAATTTGATGAAGAAAATCCTAAGTTAAAAATAATTCTTAAAGCTGATGCCGAAGGTACTCTTCAGGCTTTAAAGCGCAGTTTTACTGATGATGTTTATATTCTGTCAGAGGGTATCGGTGCTGTTTCTGATACTGATGTTTTTCTGGCTGATACTGGCAAAGCCCAAATTTTTAGCTTCAATGTCAACACTCCCAAGCAAATTTTAAAATTAGCTCAAACTAATCAAGTGAAAGTTTTTGAATCAAAAATAATTTATGAAATAATTGATAACGTTCAAGCCCAAGTCTTAAAAATGCTAGAGCCAACTATTGACGAAAATATTTTAGGCGAAGGCTATGTCAAAGCTGAATTTAAAATTGATAAGGTAAGAATTGCTGGCATCCAGTGTACCAAAGGCGAAATTAGTAAAGGTGACTTAATTCACCTAAAGCGTGATAACAAAATAATTAAAGATACTAAAGTTGACAGTATTCATCAGGCCAAAAATACAATCGAAAAAATTAAATCGGGATCAGATTGCGGTATGACCTTTAAACCATACATTGACTTTAAAATAAATGATGTTATAATATCCTATAACACAAATAAATAGTCATATTTTAGGCTGTTTATTAGTTTTATAAGAATTAAAAATAAGCAGGTTTTCTTATGAAAAATTATAACGTTACTAAAATCAACGAACTATTAGTAAATGCCAAAACCGCCTTAGTGGTTGTACCTCAACTTGGAATTGACCAAATTTCGGCTGCTCTTGCTTTAGCTTTAACTCTCAAAAAAAAGAATATCGATACTAAAGTATTTTGTCCTACCAAACCTGATGCTAATTATTCCAAATTAAGTGGTCTTGAAACATTAATTGATACTTACAATCAAAATGATTTAGTAATTACTCTTGACTATCCTCTAGATCAAATCGAAAAAGTAAATTACAACCAAGACAATGGGAAACTAAACCTTGTTGTTGAAACTAAGCAAGGTTCTCCTAAAGTTGCCGAAAATCAAATCAACATTACTCACCAATCAGGTATTGCCGACATTAATTTTATACTGGGTGAAGAAACTCTTTTGGGTACCAATTCCAATATGGTAAATAGTGGCAATTGGGTTCAAATTTCACCTACTAGCAATATCAAATCCTGGGCCAAAGCCAGTCTTGTCGATCAAGATGCTCCTTTTTGTGAAATATTTACCTTCCTTTTACCTCTTTTAAATCTTGAATTAAGCCCAGACTCTGCCAAAAATCTTTTAATTGGTTTACGAGTTGCCACCCAATCTTTTTCTATCAATGTTTCTCCAGAAACTTTTGAAGCTGGAGCCATT
>CAYXLS010000035.1:0-7457 GCA_964464785.1 uncultured Gammaproteobacteria bacterium
GTAGCTTTAGCGAAGGCGGGGATTGGCGCAATTGGCTAGCGTGCAGCGTTCGGGACGCTGAGGTTGCAGGTTCGAATCCTGTATCCCCGACTACATAACTTTACAAATATATAAAGTTCATCAAATTTAAAAAGTTACAAAATTAAATTTTATACAATACTACTTTTTACTTTTTAATCTTTATAAATTATATAACTTAATTCAGTCCTCATAGTTCAACGGATAGAACGGCCACCTCCTAAGTGGCAAATCCAAGTTCAATTCTTGGTGAGGATACTAAAATATATTATTCTCCAATTACTTTCTCCTTTTTAAGTATATTATAACTATTAGCAGAAAAATATTTTATTGCTAATTATAATTTACTAAATATATCAATATATAAATCTATTAATCAAATTTTACATATCAAAATTAAACTATCAAATTTTAAAAAAAATTAAAAAATATTATATAAAAATTAAAATAATATAATAAATATTTTTTACTACGCTACTTAATATATATAAATCTAAAAAAAATATTAATTTATATTTTTAAACCAAATCTATATTTATCAAACAAAAATTTATCTTATTTTTTAAAATACTAAAAATTTAAATCAATAAATAATCAAAAAACTCTTTAACCGCATTATTTATTCCTAAAAAATATTATTTTACCGCATAAAATACTCATATACCGCATTTTTATTGAATTAAATTAAGCTCGGTTTATAAAAAATAATTACCGAATATAAAGTTTATTAGTAAACTAACTTATATATATCAATTAAAAACTATATTAATAATTATTACCGCATATGTATTAATTTATTTTGATTTTATTATTTTAGACACATCATCTTATCAAAATTAATACATAACATTTACTCAAAAATAATTATAAAAAAAATAAAAATTATTAATAAATTAAATACATCACATAAAATCATAAAATATCATAATTTTTCAAAAATTACCTAATTTTTTAGAAATTTAAGGTTTTTTCTGTTTTTATTATCAAACTAAAAAATTACTTTATACCCCTAAGTTTACGTAAAAAATCAATATTAAAAATTATTAGCAGAATATTATTCGATTGCTAATTAGTTATTACAAACCATTATCAGAACATTCGAACCCAAAATTTAACTATTTTTTATAGAAATTAGTCTTATTTCTTTATCAATAAATATATCTTTTGCTAATTCAACCAACTCACTAAGTGTTGTTCTTTGATAAACCATTAATTCTTCTACTAAACTTACACTGCTTTTCTCAAGTAATAACTTTTGGCCAACATACTTTGACCAATACTCAGATCTATCCATCCGAAGTTTAGTCTTACCCATAAAATAATCCTTAGCCCTCATCAATTCTTCTTCTTTGAGATTTTTACTTATATTTTTTAATTCTTCTCTTACTATTTCTATTGCTTCATCTAATTTTTCAATTTTTACTCCCGACTGAACACCCCAAAAACCAGTTTCCTTAAAAGTTTCACTAATTGAAAAGACATAATAAGCCAACGCCTTGTCTTCCCTTATTTTTTGATAAAGCCTAGAAGACGAATTACCATTTAAAATGGTGTCCAACAATCTAAACGCATATTTCCTTTTATCGCTCCAACTAATAGCTGGAACTGCCATTGCAAAATGTCCTTGTTCTACCTCCTTTTTTATTACCAATTTCCTTTCAGGTCCTAAAACAATCTCAACTAATGGCAAATCTTTTTTGTATTTGTTTTCAAACTTATCAAAATATTTTTTAATCTGATTAAACGATCTTAAATCAACGTTTCCCGCCAATACGATAACTAGCTCTTTTGGATCAATAAATCTATTTCTAAAATCAACTACCTTCTTTCTATTTATTCCTTCAATATTTGATACTTTTCCGGCTATATCCCAACAACCAATTTTTGATTTACCATACAAAAAATTAGTCATTTCCCCTGATAATCGCATCATTGGATTATCTTGATACATTTTTATTTCTTCAATAATCACTCCACGCTCCTTTAAAACCTCTCTTTCCTCAAAAATTGAATCGGTTAACATGTCTGACAACAACTCAATCGCCCAACCAATATTTTCATTAGTAGTTGTAATATAGTAAGAAGTCATTTCATGCCCAGTCCCCGCATTGTAGTTTGCTCCTTTACCATCAATCTCTTGGTTTATGATACTTGCCGTTGGTCTTTTTTTAGTTCCCTTAAAAGCCATATGTTCCAAAAAGTGACTCATCCCAAATTCATTTTTAAGCTCATACTTCGATCCAATTTTTAAAAAAACTTCTACCGTGACTGATTTTAACCCATTAATAGGTACAATCGCCACTCTAATTCCATTGTCTAATTTTAGAATTTTAGTTTTTATCATTCCTTCGATATTTCGAATAATTTTATCTCTATTAGCAGTCAAAAAATAACTCTGCTTGATATTGTTTTAACTATTTAATTGAGTAATTTTATAAACCATATCATTATATCATCAAACAAATCACTTATCTTATTAATTATTAAAACTACTTATCTTAAGTTTACCAAAGGACTATATTAATCATTTTACCTGTGACATATATCTCTTTTTTAATCCGACTATTTCCAATCCATTGTTTTATCTTTTCAAGTTCTTTTACCTTTTTGATAACCTCTTCTTTAATTTTTAATTTCTCATTATTAATTATTAATTGATCCCTTACCTTTCCATTTACCGCCACAGCTATTACCACCCTATCCTCTTTCAAATATTTTTCTTCCACCACCGGCCATTGAGACAAATGAACAGAGATGTAGTCTTCCGTAGCTATTTGTGAATCCGTAGCTTTATGCGTAGGATCATTAGCGATAAAGGAGACCCACAATTCTTCTGCCATATATGGCGCCATTGGTGCTATTAACTTAATCATTTTTTTTATGTCCTCATCTGACAAACTGATAGACTGAATAGCTGATAAACTATTCAACGCCTCCATCATTTTCGCTATCGCTGTATTGTATTTAAACGATTCCAAATCCTCTGTTATCACTTTTATCAGCTTGTTTATTATCAATTTAATTTCTATACTGCTAGCAATAATATTTTCTTTATGAAAACTAAGATCTGAAATCCGAGATCTGATAAATTGATCAAATTTATCCAAAAATCTCTTAACTCCCATCAGTGTATTTTCATTCCAAGCCATAGTCGAATCAAATGGTCCCATAAACATTAGATACATTCTAACTACATCAACTCCATACTTATCAGCTACCACTTCTGGAACAATCACATTCCCTTTTGACTTACTCATCCTTTGCCCATCTGGACCCAAAATAACTCCATGAGAAATTCTTCTAAAATATGGTTCTTTAATTCCTTTGGGTAAAACACCTAAATCCCACAAAAACTTATAAATAAATCGTGAATAAAGTAAATGAAGCACATTATGTTCATCGCCACCAATATAAACATCCACCGGTCCCCAATATTCCAACTCTTTATAACTATCACTAAATATATCACTACCTTCATTTTGTTCCTTGATCATTATATCTTGACTATTAATTTTTTTAGCAAAACAATATGCCAGATAATACCAATCACTTCCCGCCCAATTCGGCATCGTGTCAGTTTCTCTTGTTGCCTCACCACCACACACCGGACATTTACATTTTACAAATGATTCAATCTTTGACAATGGACTCTTACCATCATTAGTCGGCTCATACGCTTCCACCTCCGGCAAAACAACTGGTAATTGTTTTTCCTCCACTGGATACCACCCTGGGTTATTCTCTAATACTTTCTTATCAATTTTATAATTCTTTCCATATTCTTGAATCTTAGATCTTAAATCTTGATTCTGATTTTTTGCACAATGTTCACAAAAAATCATCGGTATTGGTTCTCCCCAATAATGTTGTCGGCTAAAAATCCAATCCCTCAAATGATATGACCCTCCTCTTTCTCCAATTTTCTTCTCTTCCAACCATTTTATTACTTTTTCAAACGCCTCTTTTTGATCTAAACCATTTAAGAAATCTGAATTAATAACTATACCTTCTTCATCAAAAACAGGAATTATTTCTAAATTAAATTTTTTGGCAAAAGCCTCATCACGTTCATCATGAGCTGGCACACCCATAATTGCTCCAGTTCCATAAGAAGATAGTACAAAATCACTAATCCAAATTGGAATTTGTCTATTATTCACTGGATTAATGGCATAAAAGCCCGAAAATACTCCTGTTTTTTCTTTGAAAAGTTCCGTCCTTTCTATCTCACTCTTCTTTCGAGCATTTACTACATATTCTTCAATATCGTGGCGAAGTGATGAATTTTTTCGCCCGCAAGCCGCTGAGTGGATTTTACGAAGGTACGAGGACGACAAAAATTCGTCACAAGCCAAAATCTCTGTCACTAAAGGGTGTTCTGGAGCTACTACCATAAACGTCGCTCCAAAAAGTGTGTCCGGCCTAGTCGTAAATACCTCCAATTCTTGATTCTTGATTCTTGAATCTTGAATCTTGAATCGAATCCGTGCTCCTTCACTTTTTCCTATCCAATTAACCTGCGATTGCTTCACTTTATCAATAAAATTTGTTTCTTTTAATCCTTCAATTAATTTATCGGCATATTCAGTAATCTTAACTATCCACTGAGAAATATTTCTTCTCGATACTTGTGTCCCACAACGTTCACATTTACCATCAACAACTTCCTCGTTGGCCAATCCAATTTTACAATCAGGACACCAATTAATTGGCATTTCTTTTTTGTAAGCCAATCCCTTTTTAAATAATTGAATAAAAATCCATTGAGTCCATTTATAATAATTTGGATCGGTAGTGTTTATTTCTCTATCCCAATCAAATGAAAAAGCTAATCTCTTCATCTGATTTCGAAACATATCAGTATTTTCGCGTGTCACTTCTTGTGGTTTCCGCTTCATCTTAATGGCATAATTTTCTGTTGGCAATCCAAAAGCATCCCAACCCATAGGAAACAATATATTGTCCCCTCGCATTCTTCTATAGCGAGCATACACATCCCCACCCACAAAACTAAACGCATGACCAACATGAAGCCCACTCCCACTCGGATACGGAAATTCATTTAGAATATATTTTCCTACTCGCCTAAATGTGCCAGCTTTTGGCGGGTCTTCAGCTCGATATATCTCGGGGTGTTCTTCCCAAAACTTCTGCCACTTTTCTTCCACCAGTCTAAATGCTTTAGCTTTTGTCTGGTCCATTAATTTAAAATCAGTCATATGTTTATTTTTTTCTATTTTTCCTTGGGTAAGATTGCATGTCAGTTAAAAACGATCTCGGTCTAAAACCACTATTCATCTTTCCATTTTTATCATTTGTTCCCCAATGTCTTTCTTGTGTTGACCCCGGCTTAATCTTTACTTCGCCACTATGAGTTTCGTTAGATTTGGGAAAACCTTCACCTAAAATTAATTTTACTTCAGATGGATTATTTACTTCTTTCATCTTGTCCATATTTTACCATTTTCACTTTCTAAAAATATGATACTATTATATTTATCCACTATGTCATCCAAAAAAATAATTTTAACCTGGTCTTTTAGTCTCTTAGTTTTCTTTTTTCTCGGTTTATTAACTGGAAAAATAAAAAACGAAACTCGCACTGATCAGGAGGAAATCATTCGTAATAATTTTAATTATAAATATATTAACCCTATACTTGAATGTAATCCCGATATTAGTCTAAATAACAAGTTAACCCCCTTAAGAAATAGTATCAAATCGATTATCGACAATGAAATAAACAATCAAAATATTACTTACGCTTCAGTTTACTATCGTGACTTAAACAATGGACCCTGGTTTGGTATCAATGAAAAAGAATATTTTTCCCCAGCTAGTTTAATCAAAGTCCCCGTTTTAATTGCTTATCTCAAAAAAGCCGAAACCGATCCCTCAATTTTTCAAAAAAAACTTATTATAATCGAAGACCCAACAAGCGGCAACAATATTCAAAATATAAAACCATCTATCGCTACAATCACCAACACAGAATATACTATCGAAAAACTACTCGAAGAAATGATCGTCTACTCTGACAATAATGCCTATATCACTCTTCACAACAATTTAACAAGTGAAGAAATAATGCAAGTCTACCAAGATCTTGATGTTGACATAAGCAAAGGCTTTACCAACCCAAACGGAAATATTATCAATATAAAAAACTATGCCTCATTTTTTAGAATTTTATACAACGCTTCTTATCTAAATAAAGAAATGTCTGAAAAAGCTTTAAATATTCTTAGCAAAGTAGAATTTAAAGACGCCCTTGTTGCCGGTACTCCTGACAACACTATCATTTCACATAAATTTGGTGAAAGAAAATATTCTGATATTGGTGAAAACCAATTTCATGATTGTGGCATTATCTATTTACCTAAAAATCCTTATTTACTTTGTGTTATGACCAAAACCAATAAAAACATCAATCAAGCTATAAATGTAATCAAACAAATATCACAAAAAACCTACCAAGATATTTACAATCAAACAAAATAAATTTTTACCCTATATACAGGCTATAATTTAAACAAAATTTCGCCATCAATATCCGTTCGTTGAATTTTAATATTTCTATCTTTAAATTTTTTCAAAACATCCTCTGTCGGATGTCCAAATTGATTATTTTTCCCTACACTAATCACTGCCACTTTTGGTTTCAAAACTTCCAAAATCTCATCACTCGTTCCAGTATTCGATCCATGATGACTCACTTTTAAAACGTCAACGTTATCGGTTACAATTTGACGCCATACCAGTTTCTGTTCAGTTTCCGCCCCCATATCCCCACTCATAAACATCGACCATTCCTGGCCCACAACAACAGGCAGCCAATTCAAAAATCCTACCACTGAATTTTCATTGCTATCTTCTTCACTCGCTAAAACGACATTACTGTTAGTAAGCGGCCACACCACCTCAAATTCAAACAAACCAACACTAATTATGTCATTTTGGCCTACTTTTTGTGAATAAATCTTTTGTTCAATTTCATCCCCTAATAACCCATTACTAAAAAATTTATTTACTTTATACGACCTTAACAAATCATCCAACCCCCCAACATGATCGCTATCTCCATGAGTCAAAATTACTACCTCAATTGTTTTATCCCAAAACGGCAAATAATTTTCTAGGCACTTTAAAACCTTTTTATTATCCGGCCCTACATCAACCAACATTTGAATGTTTTTATAAGTTGCCAAAATTGCATCACCTTGTCCCACATCACACACCACCACCTTCGCCCGACCATCGGGTAGTGTCAAATAAAAAATAATTATCAAAGCGATTAGACTCAGATATATTAATATTTTATTTTTCATATTAATAAAAATTTAATGCAGACAATGTTTTTTGGAGAGTGCAGCCTCTGAGCGGATATTGCGATGGTTGCAAGCCCGATAAAAAATCGTTGTCGAATTAAATTTTAATAA
>CAYXLS010000036.1:0-7147 GCA_964464785.1 uncultured Gammaproteobacteria bacterium
GTTTCAAGCTTCATCAGTTTTTCTGGATATATTGGTACCAAATCTTTAAATTCCGGTCTTTTTAAAGCTGAATTCAAATCACCATCATTTACTTTATCAATTCTGGTTATTGCCCAATATTTTTCATTTTCTTTAGGCATTTTAGCCGCACCCACAATTAAATCCCCAGCTCTAAGTCCATATCGCCTAATTTGCATTGAGGGAATATAAGCATCCTTGCCATTTGGTAAAAATTTTGGTCGCACAAACCCGCTACCATCCTGCATTATTTCCAATATCCCCGAAATTGCCTCCACTACTACGTTGCCGACCGGCTGTGAGTAGTGAATTTGTGGTCGAATTGGTTGTTGTGATTGCCTTAGTCCCTGCCCTGTCGCAGCCTTTGGCAAAGTCGGGTTTTGGGGTTGATATTGTGACCTAACTGGCTGATTAGTGTCAACTACCTTAGAACTCACAAAGCTCACCGCATTATTATTTTTTACTTCGCCTGCCCGCCCAATCTGCGTAGCTATTGGCGGGTCAACTTGTTCATCTTCCACTTGCTTCAAAACTTCTGGCTTTACCTCTTCAGCTTCAATTTCTAAAATCTTATCTTTTTCAGGCTCAATTTTTGGAAGTTTTACTTCATCATTAATAAGTTTCTTTTGAACCACAACCGGTTCATTTTTAACTAGCTCGCCCTGAGCCGGCTCGTTATGAGCCTGTCGAATAGGTCGAAGGGTTTTTTTTGGCATTTTTCAAAAATGGAAAATTATAACTATAATTTAGGTAATCTAAATAAAAATTGGCACCCAGCTTAAAAAACAGCTAAACGTTTTGGAAAATCAAGATAATTTTAGCGGTTATCCTCTACCATGTCAAGAAACAGATTTAATGTGTTAGCTCCAAATAAAAATTTTCCGTTTTATACTTATCCAAGTCACATCACTAATTTTAAATAATACTTAAATTTTAGTAATAATTATCTAAAGTAATTATTCTTTCATTAGCCTGTGGATATCTGTTAATAAAGGCTTTTGACACTGACCCTCTAGAATATTTAATTTCACAAGCAATCAATTTTTTATTATCACTTATAATTAGATCAACTTCAGATCCACTTTTAATCCGCCAATAATTCATATTCAAGTTATATTCACCATAGTTGTTAGCCTTATATATTTCACTAATAACAAAATTTTCAAACAAAGATCCTTTATCGTTTCTTAATTCAATATTTTCGAAATTATTAATTAAAGAATTTCTTATCCCATTATCATAAAAATAAATTTTGGGACTTTTAATTAGTTCTTGTCTTTTATTTTTTGAGAAAGGGTGCAACCTAAAAACGATATAACTTTGTTCAAAAATATCAATGTATTTTTTTATAGTTCTAACATCCACATTCAACATTCTTGCCAATTCAGTGTAATTGATTATATTACCTATTTGATAAGCTAAAAGTTTTAATAAATCACTCGCCATCTTTTTATTTTCGATTAAGTCTAGTTCAATAATATCTTTAAAAATTACACTATCAGTTAGATTTTTTAAATAATTTATATCTCGTGGTGTTTTAACTAAAAATGGATAACTACCATATACCAACATAGTATTAGTTATGTTTGCCAAATCAAATGGCCTTATTTTACTTTGAGTATTATTCAAAATATTATCAATTACATTAAAATTTAGTTCTCTTTCGGTTTCGTTTTGAACCAAAAATTCAGAAATTGACAAGGGAAAAAGTCTATATTCAATTTTTCTGCCAGCCAAACTTTCACCTGTTTTATTTCTAATATTAAAAGAAGAAGAACCAGTAATAATTAGTTTTTTATTTGGTAGTAAATCATAAATAATTTTCGAAACTCGGCCAGGATCATTTAATAGATGGATTTCGTCAAGAATAATATATTCACTGTTAGACAGGTTTTGTCTATAAACATTACTATCGTATGATTCAAATATTTTTTTTATTACTTCTTCATCCAACAAAAAATATTTTGCCAAAGGAAAAATTTTTTTAAGTATAGTTGTTTTTCCAACTTGTCTAGGGCCCATCAATAACAAAATTTGTCGATATTTATCAAAATGACTAGCGATTTTATTATCTATATGTCTTTGAATATTCATATATAAGTTTATAACATCTAATGTCATTTTAGTCAATACCAAATATACATTCCAACGTTATAAAAGTATAGTCTTTTATAACATAAAAATTATTTCCCTATTATTTAAAAATATTTACATTAGTAAGGAGCAACTGAGCCATGCAAAACCCAATTGTGTAAGCTTAAATTATTTATTAATGGATCTAAAATAAATTCTTCTTTTACATAAGGGGCAAAAATTATAGCAGCTTCAACTGCCCATAAAGATGAGGTGAATTCTGATGATTCTAAATTTTGATGTAAACTCATATTTAATAGTTCCTCTTCATGATGTCCCTTTTCGTGTAGGGGCGTTAATATGCTTGCAGAATTTGGATTTAATAACAAAACTCTACCAGCTCTATTTGTAGGTTTTAAATCCACTAAATCATAAAAATCTCCTTGAGGTGTCTGAGGAGTAACTCCGGGTGCATTAAAATATGGGATACATTCTCCAGACATTGAATTTCTAAGGTAATGATCTTGATAACAATACGTTTTTCCATCTTTAGAAAAAGTTTGATAGGTTATATAATCTTTCGTATTATTTGCCTGAGTCTGTGGGGAATAAGTTGCGTATGCATTAGCAGACTTACTATTTATAAGATTAATTATTTCACCTATTATTTCTTTTTCAGTTTTTCCTGTTGAATTTTTCGCTAATAACTTTAATTCTGGTAGTAAATTATCAGAATCAGGAATATCATCTAAAGAATCAATAATATTTTTTGGAATAATTTGACCAATCATAGGACCAAAAGGCGTATCAGTAACTACTCCTTGTGCAGCAGATTTTGGTTGATAACCTACCATTTTATTCTTAGACCTATCAGTATTAAGTATAACCGTATTTTTATCTAAATAAACCTTATATAAAACTTTAGCTAGTAATTTTTGACCTGGATTTGATAAATCTAATCGATTAATTGTACTAATAAGATTTTGTTGCTTGCTTATGTCTGATATATATTCAGGTAGCGAAGCTAAATCTCCTATCAACCAATTACCATTTTTAACTATTAAATCGGTAGAAATTCCTGATACTACTGCACCCCCAACAGAATTAAATGCTTCCATTAATGCTCCTACAGGAGAAATATTAGCTACTCCTCCATTTACTAAAGGCAAAGTTACATTGTTTACCGCAATATTTGTAATTTCAGTAGTAGCATTATTGGGAATAATAAAACTACCAGCTCCAGGATAAACATAAGCTGAAACCGAAACTCCATCAATTGTTCCAGTTGTAATATCCACCGGTAAACCTTGATAAGGAGCAACACTATTAATGGAGTTAGAAAGACTGGTTTGTAAAGAATTAAAAATGGCATCAAGTTCAGCCACTCCCATATTAACAAGATTCATGTATTCTGGAGTCATTATTTTCATCTTAGCCTGTTCACATTCAGGAGTATAAGGATTTTTTACACAATCAACAACTCCTTCAAAAAAATGTTCTATCATTATTAAACTCGCTCCCGTAGATACCAATTTTGTTAAAACGGGATAACATAATGATGCACTAGCTACATTAACAGATAAACCACTTAAAGCAGCATACATAATTGGAGCCGCCGCTACTGCATAAGGAAGTGCTACCACCCCAGCTATTATGGCCAAATTTCTATTACCCTCATCAACGTAAGTCCTTTGGTCAACACTCTGACATCTTTGAAGTCCATATGGATCACCAGTTTCTGGCATACAAAAACCAGAAATACATTGAGAATCATTGTTACAAATATCACCATATTTTAGATATCTGGTTAATGCCGTTGGTGATATTAATTCACAAGTCTCACTTCGGCGATTACACGAATAGCCCTCTGGACAGGCATCAATGTCAAAAATATCAACTCCATTATATCTACTATATCTACAGCGGGTTTTGGCTACTACCTTATCTTTGGGAGTACATTTATTATCAATACAATCTAAATTTAAATCTCTTGGACATTCATAACGATTATTACAAAAATCACCTTCTTTCTCAGGATTTTTAACTGGAACACATTTATTATCAATACAATAATTATCAACATCGTGACCTACATCCATACACGAAGCAATATCCCAACCTTCTTGAGTGCAAGTCATAAGTTTCTCAACATTGTAACATTTTTGACTACCTTCAATATAACCATCACAATTTATTGCTCCTTTTAAAGCCGTACAGTTATCATTAGAGCCACTTCCTTCACCTAAACATTGCCAACTATAACCATCTTTTTCTGTTTTTACTTCAGTTGGTTTACCATATTTACATAAATTATCATCATTAGTCGGGGGAGAGGCAAAAGTGCGACCATCTTTTTGATTAGCTACCCCACACACTCCATTACTAACACATCTTCCTTGAGTACAACCTTGTCCCATTTCACACCCCCAATACCAATCAGAAGTTTTCTGATATTTAACATCACATTTACTTCCCGATTTAAGACAAATACCAAAAGGGCAATTCCCCGATTGACAATCTTCATTCTTGGTACAGATACTCCCTTCCGCTCGTAAAACACACATTCCTCCTGGGCCACAAACATTAGTCTCACACTCAAAATTAAATCGGCAGGTTTCACTTTCACCTTTTAAACAAATCCCCTGATAACATCCATTCTCACATAGAGTATTTTTAAGTAATCCGTTTTCACATTTTACTAGCCAATCTCCAGAAGCTGCTCCTTCAAAATCTTCGCCAGGACTTTGAACACAAACAGACTGACCATTTGAATATTTTCTGTTTTGTGAAACACAATCAGATTTTTCTGTTTCACTATTCACCTTACAACAAACTTGAGGCGAAGGACAATCAGTCTGATTAATAACAACACCACCTGCAATCTCTTCACAAGTATTTTTATTACCAAAACAAACTCCCTTTGCCGCATCACATAGTGGAGTTTTAGAAGTCGAATTGGGGTCTACTATACAACGACCAGTAGCAACCTCACAACCAAAATCACATTTAATCGATTCTATTTCAACATTATTACGATAATATTTTGAACAGCCCCATGAACCTAAATTTAAAATATCATACCAATTTTTACAAGTTGAACACTTAAATCCTTCTGTCAGACATTTATACCCTCTTGAATCACAACCTAAAGGACAATCAGTCTCAATAGTATTTGTAAAATCATTATCAGAAGAATTTTTAGTATTGTTACAAGTATATTGTCTATTGTTAACACATATACTCCCTTTCCACCACTTGGGCGTTCCCTCTATATCTTTAGTACAACCCCCAGGTATCATGCAATGATTATTAACACACTTACTTAGACCATCGATTTGACAATCAGTATCAGTTTGACATTCCAAACCAAATTCTCCTTTTTCTTTCTTTGCCTCACAATCATCATCCATCCCTTGATTTATTCCAAGACACTTCCACCTATAAACACCATCACTAGCAGTTCGATTAACCCAAGAAACATTTCCAACACTACAAGCCTCAGAATCAGAAGGTAGAGTTTTAAGAGTTTGTAAATGATATTTTGGGTTACACATCCCACCAACTACCCCAACTCCATCATTCAACTTACAACAATAACCTGGTTTACAAATTGAAATGGAGTTTCCAGCGACTTCACCCTTTTGGGATCCATACTGATGCTCAGAGGAATTACAGACTGGTCGACAAACTCCCCCATTATCACTACAATCATCCTTAACTCTTTGTTGACATCGACCATTAAGCCAGGAACAAGCATTTTCAAAGTCGATACAGTCTTCATGTTCACAGGCACTACAATTAGTAACAGAACAAGTGTTATCTGTTCGACAAAGCAAAGCATCTAAAGTGTTTACAATTCCATCATGGTTATTATCCTTTTTAGGGTCACAAGTGGTTAGGGGTAATTTACAACAGATTTCTCCAGTAGCACAATCGGTTTGAGAAACAATACTGCCACCTTCTTCTTTGCAAGTTGCGATATTTATCTTTACACATGAACCACTACTCTTTGTACAAGAAGTAACACATTCTCCATTCTTACAGACCTCATTAGATTTACAAGGAGTATTCTTTAGGGTTAAAGTTGGGTCACTAATACTGGTTGGAGCACACATCTTTCTTTTGTTACCATCACTGGTGTCACAGACATATTTACCATTGTCTACTTTTACTCCGTCTTGGGTAATACAACTTGTTGTTTCAGTTACTTTTCTAGTTACGGTTACATTAATATCTTTTTTAAGACTAGGATTATCATTGGCTATTACAGTAATGGATGTTCTACCAGAATTAATACCCTTTATCTCACCACTAGCATTAACTATAGCGATATCACCTGAACCACTTCTCCAGGTAACTGATTTATTAGATGCATTGTTGGGTAAAACAGTAACTGAAACCTTCTTTGATTCATATACATACAAATCCAAACTGTTAGAGCTTAAAGTTAATCCGGTTACCTTAACTCTTTGTTGACATCGACCATTAAGCCAGGAACAAGCATTTTCAAAGTCGATACAGTCTTCATGTTCACAGGCACTACAATTAGTGACAGAACAAGTGTTTATTATCTTTTGATCACAAGTCTTTGTAGTTGCATTACAAGTTTGGTCAATTCCACATTCTTTAAATAGTTCCTTTCCAGAACCATCAGGTTTACAAACATTTAAGTTTCTGCCATCACAATTGTAAACACCAGGTTCACAACAAGACACACTCAAAACCACCTTATCGCTTGGCTTACCGTCTTTAAGGCTACAGCCTTCTGGTAAATAACCAGTATGTGTTCTAGTTTTTTTGCCATCAAGACATGGTCCCCAATCAGAGTAGGTTCGTTGGGTACAAGGTTTTGGTTTTGATTCTATTGGTCGACAATGACCATCTTCAGCCCAAAAACAACCTCCGTTAGTTTTACTACATTCAGTCTCAGTACAAACACTACAATTACTCGCTGAACAAGTTATTATTGGTTTAGGAGTAAGAGTTTGACTAGGTTCTAGATTACATCTTCCTGTATTAGGGTTACATCCTTTAGTTTTACAATCTTCTTTAGCAA
>CAYXLS010000037.1:0-6922 GCA_964464785.1 uncultured Gammaproteobacteria bacterium
AGAATGTAAATCGGTTTGTGACGATATAACATTCGACATTACTTTGTCATCATCCAAAACAGCCGCACAAGTATCATCACAACTTGTTTCTATTGCCAATATTTTCATTATTCGGTATGATATTAATTATAAATATATGAAAAATAAAAATAGTATTTATTTAACTTTAACTATTCTTTTGGTAATTTTATCAACAATTGGTGGATATTTCCTCTATAAGATGTATCAAGATAGTAATTTAGCAACTTATACCTCGTCAATTATCCCTAAGATTGAACTTCTTCCAACCGACAGTATTGAACAACCAGACCAAATTGCTACCACCTCCACCACCACTATTACTCCAGCCACTAGCCCCTCCGCAACCATAAAAATATCAACTGTCACTGTTACTCCGAAATTAACTATAACCCTTGTTCCCACTAAAATGCCAACAATAACCTCTAAAGAAAATATTTTATATCAAAACCAAGAGGATAAATTTTCGGTTTCCCATAGCTCACTACGTCAATTACATCAAGACACCGAACCTAGTGGCAATCGATACACTTTTGTCAACAAATTGGGGAATTTTGCTATCCATGTTAGTCCAAGTGACAAATGGTCCTGGACTCATCCCAGTCGTCAGTTTACTTTCACTTTGTTAGTTTCAGGCCAAAATACTTTTAGATACGATATCAACACTCAAACCATCATCGATCTTCAATCAGATGATAAAAACTATACCCTTCAGTGTATTCATAATGGCCTTGAATCTCTCAAAACAGAGTGCGACCAATTTGTTTCCTCCTTTCAACTCCTTTAATTCTGTTTTATTCATAAATCTTAAATCTGACTAACTAATAATTAATCTCCCTAGTCTTCTCATCTACATATTCAAAATTTATCGACACTATTTTAGCTTTGTTTTTTAATTTTTTTAAGTATTTTTCTCCCATATTTTCCGGCCATTCAATACAAGATATCGTATTTTTTGTAAACATTTCCAAAAATTTTATTTCCTCCAAATCTCTTTCTGATGTAATTTTATACAAATCCATATGTAAAAACGTTTTAATATCGCCTTGAAAATTTTGTTTTAAAGACTTCCACCCTTCTTTAAAAAAAGATGTCGACTCCGTCTCTGCGGGGGAGACGAGAAGGTTTTGTATTTTATATTCATTATAAATTACAAACGTTGGACTAATAATTTTTTCTTTAACTCCTAATAAATGTCCAATTTTTCGGCTAAAAACTGTTTTTCCACATCCCAAATCTCCCGATAGTAAAAATACCAATGGTTTAATTTCAACTCTTAAATTCTTTTTCAATAAAAACTCTGCAATCTTTTCTGTTTCTTTTTCTGATTTACTAATCAGACTAGTTGGATTTCTGGCAATCAAATCACCCCGTCTTAAAATCTTTATTTCCGACTCTGTCACATCTATTACTGTCGATGGTTTATTCTTCGGTAATTTACCCGCATCAACAATTAAATCGGTCATCTCTTTTTTCTTTTTTGACAAGGGTCTTAAAAAACTTTGAATTGAATAGTTCGGAGTTCTCCCAGACAAATTTGCCGAAGTCGCAGTAATTGGTTTTTTCAAAATTTTTATCAAATCATGTATAAATTTATTATCAGGAATTCTGATTCCCAACGTTCCATTTTCTGCCTCTATCCCTCTTACCACTTTATGTTTACCCTCACTAACAATAGTAAAAGGGCCTGGGAGTAAAGATGAATAAATATTTATTCCATTTTCATTTAAATTCACGTAATCCATAGCCATTTTAATATCAAGTACTGCTATCGAAATTGCCTTACCTATCCACCGGTTTTTAAAAGCTAACAATTTTTTAATCCCAATTTCGTTCGTTGGATCAACCGCCAAAATATAAACCGTATCACTAGGAAACACTACTAATCCTCCCGACAAAATTACCTCAGCCGTTTGTTTTAATACTTCATTATAATTATTTTTAATATCAAGTATTTCCATTTTTTTTAAATACCTTCTTTTTTTTGAGGGATAATATCGCGAAATGACAAGAAGGTTTAGTCTTAATTTCCACTATTTTGATCACTATTATTATATCAAACTTTTATTTCCTCCTCGTGTCAAAGAGGGGGTAGAGGGAGATTGGGGGACAGAGAGATTTTTAATGTTAAAATACTTCCATGGATAAAGCTTATAGCCCTGACTCTGAAAGCCAAATTTATGATCTTTGGTCTGCTTCTGGCGCTTTTACTCCAAAAGTACCTAAAAACCCAAAAAAATCTAAAATTAAAGACAATCCATATTCCATCATTCTTCCTCTTCCAAATGCCAACGATCCAATGCATATGGGACATGCCCTCTTCACCATCCAAGATATATTAATTCGCTATCATCGGATGCTTGGTCAACCAACTCTTTGGCTCCCCGGTGGTGATCATGCTGGAATTGAAACTCAGTTTGTATTTGAAAAAAAATTAGCCAAAGAAGGAAAATCACGTTTTGATTTTGATAGAAAAACTTTGTATCAAATGATATGGGGTTTTGTCGAAGAAAATCGAAAATTAAATCAGTTTCAAATGAAAAAACTCGGTTTTTCTATGGATTGGACTCGCTATCATTATAGTCTAGAGCCAGCAATTGTTAAAAATGTTTTGACCACGTTCAAAAAACTATATCAAGACGGTCTAGTTTATCGTGACGAAAAAATTGTTAATTACTGTACCCATTGTGGTACAGCTTTTTCAAATTTGGAAGTTGAATACAAAACAGTTGTCACACATCTTTGGTATATCAAATACGGTCCATTAACTGTTGCCACCACCAGACCCGAGACTATGTTGGGTGACACCGCAGTTGCTGTCAACCCTAAAGATAAAAGATATAAAAATTTGATAGGGAAAACTGTTATTTTACCATTAGTAAACAAAGAAATTCCTGTAATTGCCGATGGTACGATTGATATTAAATTTGGTACTGGTGCCGTCAAAGTTACTCCATCCCATTCTCCAGAGGATTATGATTTGGCCAAAAAACACCATCTTGAGTTTATCAGAATTTTCGATTACGACGGTAAATCAAATAAAAATGTCCCCAAAAAATATCAAGGTTTTTATCCTTCTCAAGTTCGTCAAATGGTCATTGATGATTTAACAACTCTTGGTTTATTGGAAAAAACCGAAAATTATTCTCATGAAGTTGGACATTGTTATCGTTGTGGTCGTCCAATTGAACCAATTACTGCTCCTCAGTGGTATGTCAAAATTGACAAATTAGCCGCTCCAGCTATCAAAGCTGCCAAAGAGGGTGATATAAAATTTTTTCCACTTCGTTTCAAAAAAACTTTTATCACTTGGATGGAAAATATTCGTGACTGGAATATTAGCCGCCAAATTGTCTGGGGTCCCCAAATTCCCGCTTGGTATTGTTTAGATTGTAATCCCGATATTAAATTAAATTTTCTTGATAAAAATAACCAAGTCGTGTCAGGTTTTTACCGCGACTTAAAAAATAAATATTCTTTCAAAGATATAAACGATGGACTTCAATCTTTAGTTGCTCCAGTCGATGCTAAATTCAATATCGACCACCCTAACCATTGTCCAAAATGTCATTCGACTTCATTAATTCAAGAAACAGATACTTTTGATACTTGGTTTTTAAGTGGTCAGTGGCCATTAAGTACTCTTGGTTTTAACCCCGCCGACCCTTCAAAATCATCCTCTGACTTTGAGTATTTTTATCCCACTACCGTCATGGACACCCTGTGGGATATTTTATTTTTTTGGGTAGCTCGTATGACCATGTTTGGTCTTTACTTAACTGGTAAAGTACCCTTCAAAACAGTTCATCTTCACTCCAAAGTTATCGATGGTTTGGGTCAAAAAATGAGTAAAAGCAAAGGGAATGTCATCAACCCGCTTGATATGACGGGCAAATTTGGTACCGATGCTCTTCGAATGTCTTTGGTTTATGGTATAGCTCCGGCCAGTGATTTTGTCGTATCCGAAGATAAAATTCGGGCTCAACGCAATTTCGTCAATAAAATTTGGAATGCCTCCCGTTTTGTCCAAATGCTCATTGACCGTCTCCAAGAAAAAAACTCAAAATTAATTGTCTCTTATCTAAAGTCTCCCTTGTTAAAAAGAGATTTAGAGGGATTGAGTCTTGCTGATAAAGATATCCTCGATAAACTTAACAATATTATTGCTTCTACCACTAAAAATCTAAACAATTATCGTTTTGGTCAAGCTAGTGAAAATTTATACCAATTCTTCTGGCATGAATTCTGTGATATTTATATTGAAAGCGTCAAAGACAGAGGAAAAGAAGTTATCCCAGTTTTGTTAACTGTCTTAATTAATTCATTAAAATTACTTCACCCTTTTATCCCATTTGTCACTGAGACTGTTTATCAAGATTTAATTTCTAAATATAATTTACCCAAAGAATTATTAATTACCTCCTCCTGGCCCACCACGATATAAAAGTCTCCCTTTCTTCAAAGGGAGAAGCCCCGAAGGGGAAAGGGATTTTTTATGAAATTTAAACTAATTATTTTAGTAATATTATTATTATTAATAAGTACAAATATTTATTTTTCCTATAAACTTCCCGATATTTATACTCAATCAAAAATTCAATTATCAAGTCTTCAAGGTAATAAAAGTTATTTAGGTCGATTAAGTTTATGGCAGCTTCTAGTTGATAATAATGATTGGGACAAAGCCAGTATTTTAGAATCCAAACTCAATCAGGATCAGGTGGAAAAATACAAATTTTCCTACCAACCTCAACAACTTCAAGCTAGATTATCTAAATTAAATAATCAAGAAATTAAATCAGTCGATGATTATCTTCAATTAGCCCAAATTCAATCTATCTTAGGCATGTCTTCTGAGGTTATTGAGTCCATCAAAAAAGCCCATCAAATCGATCCTATTCGATCCGATATTGATCAACTTTTTTACCAAATTTCTCAATAGAATTACTCGGTTTCTTTCTCTTCCTCTGTTTTTGCTTTTTCACCAGCCTCTTTTTCCTCTTCAGTCTTTTGATTCATAGCTGGGACATCTTCTGGAGCTATTTCTTCCGCTGGAGCAATAATTTCTTCTTCTGCTCTAGGTTCTTCAACTTTGGCGATCAATTGTTCTTTGTCTGTTTTTATTTCAAGTTTAGACAAATCAATACTTATATCTGCCACAGTAATTGTTGATTCCAATGTTTCCAATAAAGACAAATCAATTTCAATCTTTTCTGGTAAGTCTGCTGGCAAAGCTTCAACTTCAACTTCGTCAGTGACTGTCACCAAAGTATTTCCATCTTTAACAGCTTGAGATTCACCTACTAATTCAATTGGTACCATAGCCGAAATTTTTTCTCTCAAGTTTACTTTATAACAATCAATGTGAATCAAATTTCCTCCAACTACATGATACTGTGGGTTTCTAAAAAGTATTGGTAAAGATTCATTTTCCAAAATTAAATTTACCAAAGTCGATTCGCCAACTTCTTCAAACAATTTTTCCAGTTCTACTCCCAAAAATTGAACTGACTTTGATTCAAGTCCTTTACCATAAATTGTAGCGGGGATAAAACCTTGTTTTCTAATTTGTTTAACCTTTCTACCAAAAGCAGTTCTGTTTTCTGCCTTAATTTCATGTTTTTCTTTTGTCATTTTTTTCTTTTGTCTATTGTTCCTTTTTATCCGACGTAGCTTTAGCGAAGGCGCCAACCCGCTATTGCCACCGAATAATACCTGACTTCGACTCTAATAAACTAGGATGGATTATAACATAAAAATTATCTTTTAATGTTAAAATCTCTTATGTCTACTAAACCTCGCATTCTTACTGGTGACCGACCAACTGGTCCGCTTCACCTTGGTCATTATGTTGGCACTCTAAAAAACAGAGTCAAACTTCAACACGACTATGATTGTTTTTTTATTATTGCCGATTTGCACACTTTAACTACTGCCATTTCCAAAGAAAATACTAAATCTCTTAAAAATAAAGCCAGAGGATTAGTCCTTGACTATCTTTCTGTCGGGATTGACCCGAACAAATGTCTAATTTATCAACAAAGTTTAGTGCCCCAAGTAACCTATTTTTCCACTATATTTACCAACCTTATTACTGTTTCTCGAGCTCAAAGAATCCCAACCTTAAAAGATGTTATTCGCGATTTGAACATCAAACAACCGTCTTTAGGATTATTAAATTACCCAGTTTTACAAGCGGCTGACATCCTTATGGTCAAAGCCAATTTGGTTCCCGTTGGCAAAGATCAAGAAAGTCATGTCGAAGTTAGTCGTGAAATTTCCCGCGACTTTAATAAACTTTATGGCGATGTTTTTCCCATTCCCAAAGCTTTAATTGGTGATGGAGGAACCTTGGTTGGCACTGACGGTCAAGCCAAAATGAGTAAGTCTATTGGTAATTGCATTTATCTTTCCGACGATAAGGACACTGTAAACAAAAAAGTTCGTAGTATGTACACTGACCCAACTCGAATTAAACCTACTGACCCTGGCCATGTCGAAGGCAACCCGGTTTTTATTTATCACGATGCCTTCAATGACAACAAAGCCGAAGTTGCCGATCTTAAAAAACGTTATTTAGTTGGGCAGGTAGGGGATGTCGAAGTCAAGACTAAATTAGCTACCGCTATCAATAAATTTTTAGCTCCCATTCGTGATCGTCGGGCTAAATATGAAGGTAAAATGGATATAATCGACGATATTATCAAACAGGGAAGCATTAAAGCCTCTCTTGAAGCCCAAAAAACCCTCGATGAAGTATTATCAGTTATGGGAATTAAATAAGCTGATTTTATAGAAAAATAAGTTATTCATTCCCCAAGTTAAATCGCCAAGTTTATTGCTTTTTTTAAATTCTTTAAGTCTGTTATCTTTTTGCTCATCTGTTACCTTAGCTCTGGGTTGA
>CAYXLS010000038.1:0-6801 GCA_964464785.1 uncultured Gammaproteobacteria bacterium
CCAAAGTCTGGTCAAATTTTAGCAATGGTGGGGTCGATTGATTATTTTTCAAATCAAATTGATGGTAAATACAATGTCACAACTGCACTTCGTCAACCAGGATCATCGATTAAACCTCTAAATTATGCCGTGGCAATTGAAACGGGGAAAGTAACTGCAGCGTCAATAGTTGACGATAGTCCAACTTGTTTTGGTCAAATTAATCAAAAAAATTATTGTCCGACAAACTATGGAGGAGCTTACCATGGATTACAAAATGTAAGAACTTCCCTAGCAAACTCATTTAATATTGCGGCAGTCAAAGTTTTAAAATTAAATACATTGGAAACTTTTATCGCTTCGGCTTCGGCAATGGGGATTAGTACTTTTAAAAATCCTTCAGACTATGGATTGTCTCTAACTTTGGGTGGTGGAGAGGTGATGATGACTGATATGAATGTCGCCTTTGGGGTTTTGGCTAATATGGGAATTAGACAAGATCTGTCTCCAATATTAAAAGTAGTTGATAAAAATGGTCAAATTTTGGAGGAATATAAAGAAGGCGTTGGAACTCGGGTAATGAGTCGAGAAACTTGTTTTATTATCCAACAAATTTTGTCTGATGATGGGGCTAGAGGTATGGTGTTTGGACGAGGTTCATTGTTAAATATCAAAGGACACCCAGAGGTGGCGGTAAAAACAGGTACCACTAATGATATGAGAGATAATTGGACAATTGGGTATACTCCGGATTATGTAGTGACTACTTGGGTAGGAAATAATGATAATTCTAAAATGGGAGGGTTAGTGTCTGGTACTACTGGGGCAGCTCCAATTTGGAATAAAATAATGACTCAATTGTTGTTGGACAAAGAAATAAAAAAACCAACTAGACCAGCAGGAATTGTGGGGATGAATGTGTGTAACTTAACTGGAAAAGCTATCCCTGAAGGAGGTTGTGAATCACATTATGAATATTTTAAAAAAGAATATTTACCGGCAAAACAAGAACTTTTGAGAAAAAACGTAGTAATAAATAAAGACACTGGCAGAATAGTGGCAGACAATGAAGTAGCTCCAAATGCAGAGTGGCAAGAACATACTGTAATCGAGGATATTACCAACGTAAAAATATGTTTAGATTGCCCTCTGGTTCAAGCTAATGATCCCAATGACCCAAATAAAAATAAAAAACCAGTAAACATAATTAACTGACATGGTGATATTAGAATTAATACTAAAAATTCTAATCGGAATAGGTTCCCCTGTCGTCAAAACTTTATCCCCAATATTTGGAATAAAGCTAATTAAATTTCCCAAGTTTAAATTCCCTAGATTTAAATTACCAAAAATTAAATTACCAAAAACAAATTTACAAAAGATTAAATGGTTTAAAAATAAATTAAAAGTCAAAAAAAGAAAAATTAGACCATTGGCTTATATATTAGGAGTTTTATTACTAATAATAACGGGGGGAACAATGATTTTTTATCAAAAAATTATTAAGGATTTACCTAATGTTGATCTAATATACCATCAACCAAATTTATCAACTGTAATTACTGATAGAAATGACCAAGTACTTTATAAATTTTATGAAAATGAAAATAGAACCTGGATTACTTTGGAAAAAATACCTGAAAGTTTGATTGAAGCTACTATCGCAATTGAAGACAAAAATTTTTATAAACACAAAGGCTTATCGATTAGGGGGATGTTGATAGCGATAAAATATAATTTTAAAAAAAATGATGATGATAAACCCAGAGGGGGGTCAACAATAACCCAACAATTAGTAAAAAATGTTTTTTTAAGTAGTGAAAAAACTTTTAAAAGAAAAATTAAAGAGGCAATTTTAACCTTAAAACTGGAAAGTAAATTAACAAAAAATGAAATCCTAGAAAGATATTTAAATCAAGTATCTTATGGAGGAGAAGCTCACGGAGTTCAGGAAGCAGCATTAAAATATTTTGGTAAAAATATTCGGGAAATAAATACAATTGAAGCTGCGTATTTAGCTGGTTTGCCAGCTGCTCCTAGTTCGTATTCCCCGTATGGGAACAACCCAATATTGGGGTTAAAAAGAGCTAAACGGGTAATTGAGGAAATGGTCAAAAATGGTTATCTGACTACACTAGAAGCAGAAAGGTGGTTGAACGAAAAAATTACCATAAAAAATGATCAAAAAGAGATTAAAGCTCCTCATTTTGTTTTTTATATAAAAAGTCTTTTGGAAACTGAATATGGCTACACAAACTTGGAAAAACAAGGATTAATAATAAAAACAAGTTTAGATTTAAATACTCAAAATATTGCTCAAGCGATAGTGGCTCAAGAAATTGATAAAGTAAAAAAATTAAATATTAATAATGGAGCATCTTTGATTATTGATGTAAAAACTGGTGATATTTTGGCTATGGTAGGTTCAAAAGATTATTTAGCCAAAGATATTGATGGTAAATATAATGTTACTACCGCTTTAAGACAGCCAGGCTCATCTATCAAACCAATTAACTATCTATTGGCTCTAAAAAGTGGATTTAGTTTGGCATCAATTATTGAAGACAGTCCCGTGGTTTATCAAATAAAAGGCCAAAAACCTTATCGTCCCCAAAATTATAATGGAAAATATATGGGTAAAGTTACTTTAAGAACGGCTTTGGCATCTTCTCTAAATGTACCTTCAGTCAAATTATTAAACGAAAACGGAGTAAATAAAATGATTGATTTGGCTTCTGATATGGGGATTACTACTTGGCAAGATAGAAGTAGATATGGATTGTCTTTAGCCTTGGGAAGTGGTGAAGTAAAAATGACAGAACTGTCACAGGCATATAGTATTTTTGCAAACCTGGGGGAAAAAGTAGAAATTAACCCAATTTTGGAGATAAAAACGTATTTAGGTGAAACGATTTATCAAAAAAGAATAAAAACCAAAAGTGTTGTTGAACCAGAGTATGCTTACATGATCAACGATGTGTTGAGCGATAATCAGGCTAGATCACCAATATTTGGTAGTAATTCAAGATTAATTATTAAAGACAAAACAGTCGCGGTAAAAACTGGAACAACAAATAACTTAAAAGATAATTGGTGTATTGGGTGGACACCAGAAGTGTTGGTGGCTGTATGGGTAGGAAATAACAATAGTAATCCAATGAGTTGGGTGGCATCGGGAGTAAGTGGAGCAACCCCTATTTGGAATAGAATAATGACGAATATGCTTGAAAATAAAGAAAATATTACTTGGGAAATACCAAATAACTTAGTTAAAAAAAATATATGTAATAAACTTGAATGGACAATAAGTGGAAGTGAAATTTCTATTGATTGTCCAACTGGAGCTCCGGTTGTAAAAAATTAATTTATAAAACCAACTGCGTACCAATAAAGCTGATTAATTAAAAATGAAATTTCAGTTTGGATTTGAGAATTATCAATAGAATTATTGTTTTTTATTAATACTAAAATTTTATTTTTTGGAAGTTGGATTAATCCTTGATAATAAATACCTGAGGAAGTGTCGATAATTTCTTGAAAAAATAAGCCTTGTGGTAAGGATAGATTGATTAAACTTTGAGAGGATTTTTTTGTGACACTAATTTTTTCTAAAAGCGGGTTAAAATTTTGATCGGTAGTCAATAATGTTGATTGATATTCAAAGACTGGTTTCGAATAATCAGTATCCAAACTAACATAAACTGACCAATTGGCAGTAGATTTTTTTAAAAATTTTGATAAATCACTTGAGCCTGTGTTGGTTATTAAATTATTTTTGGGTAAAGATAATTTGGGAAGCTTAAAATTTAAACTAAGGTTGAACTGGGGTGGAGACGAAACAATAGATTGAATAGATTTGAAAACCCAAAAAATAAAACTTAAACCAGCAGTGATAATAAGAGAAAAAACAATAATTTTTCGTTTGAATTTAAGTTTTTTTTGATAAGACTGAGCCTCATCTTCAGCTGACACAGAAGGGTTTGAAAGTAGATTGTTTATATTTTTGTTATTTTTGGGATTGGGGAGCATATCTTAATAAAAGATTTATGATTTATGAATAGAACTATTAATTTGTTTAAGGATTAAAAGACCAGATTTGGAACCCAGATTAGAAACAACTGAAGCAGAATTGGTAATAGCCCAATACAAAGATTCCTGGGGGGTTTTGTTGTAAATTAGGGCGGAGACAAAAGAAGCTCCAAAAGAATCACCAGCTCCAGTTTCGTCGACGGGGGTTGATTGGGCTGCAGGAGAATAAAATTGTTTTTGGTCAAACAAAACATAAGCACCTTGACGACCATTGGTAATGGTAACGAATGGAATTTTTAGATTATGAACTTGATTTAATAAATCATCATCGAATTGGGATAGACCAAAAAGTAACTTGACTTCTTCTTGGTTTAGACTAAGGTAATCAACCATTTTAACCAGAGGAATTAATCTTTTGGGATTTAACAATTCACGTTTTCCGGGATTGAGAGCAATTTTAATATTGAATTCACGAGCAAATCCAATTATTTGTTCTAATAGATCAAGGTTCCCCTCTAATGAAGAAATATAAAACCATTTGCATTTTTTTAGCTGATTCCATTTGAAATGCTTTTCTAGAAGTCTGGTTTGACCTCGATTGGTTAAGATAGAGCGACTACCATCGGGAGCAACTAGAATTACTGAAAAATCGGTAATACTTGATTTGTCAATACAAATAAATTTTTCATATACTTTGAATTTTTTGAGATCATCGAAAATATAGTTATTAAGGTAACTATCTCCGATTAAGGAAACACATCCAGACTTTAGGCCCAAACGAGAAAAAGTAACAGATGAATTGGTAGCTCCACCACCACTACAAATTAAACCCTCATCGATTTCGTTTTTTGAGGAAGCTTTTAAACTAATAAATTGTTTGTCATAGATGAAATCTTTAGACTTAACAAAGATGTCGATAGTGGCCGAACCGATAGAGATTACATCAAAATTTTGAGTCATATAATTTTTTTGATAGCTGTTAATAAACTGTTTATACCGATTCCGTAATAATTATACAGTTTGGAAACATCTTTGGCGGAACGACCAAATTGATTATCAACGGCAAGATGAATAAATTTCGGATGAATTTTTGAAGATAGAAATAAACTTGCTACTATTTGCCCCAATCCTCCGTTTTTTTGGTGGTCTTCAAGACAAATTAACTTTTTTGTTTTTTTAACGCTTTTTAAGATAGTAGAAAAATCAAGCGGTTTAATTGATGAACAATTAATAATTTCTAAGGAAATATTTGGTTTTTGATTTAGTAAAATAGATTGAGCCTTAAAAGCTTGAGTAAGAATTGGACCGTAGCCGATGATGGTGACGTCTTTACCTTTTTTTAGAATTGACGATTTGCCAATAGTAAAACTGTTTTGAGAATTATTTATGACTGAGGTTGATGGACGAACCAGTCGTAAATAGGCAGGACGTCGACTTTTTGACAAAACAGAAGTAATTTTTTGGGTTTCTATTGAATCGAGAGGAGCAAAAACTTCCATATTTGGAAGAGTAGACATGAGAGCAATATCTTCTAACATTTGGTGAGTAGCTCCTAATTCGGTGGTCATTAAACCAGCATGAGAACCGACAATTTTAACGTCTAAATTGTTGTAGCAAATTGATTGACGAATGACAGCCCAATTGATGGCGGGAGAAAAACAAGCAAAGGAACAAAGAAAGACTGTTTTCCCACTTTTGGCCAGACCAGCAGCAACACCGGCGGCGTTAGATTCGGCAATACCACATTCGATAAATCGAGCTGGAAAGTGGGTGGCAAAATCAGACAAAAAGAGAGATGATTTTAAATCAATATTAACAACATAAAGATTGGGGTTATTTTGGGCTAGCTGATCAAGAACATGACCGAAAGCTTGGCGAATTGATTCAACTGGAAAATTAGAAATTGAGTTCATCTTTGGCGGCAAGATAGGTTTTTTCATCTAAATTTTTAACATCGTGATATTTATAATTATTTTCCATAAAAGAAATTCCTTTTCCTAAAACAGTTTTAGCAATAATACAATTTGGGTAGTCAGAGTTTTTGGCAAGTTTCAAGGCTTTGATTAATTGGAAAAAATTATGGCCATCAACGGTAGTTACTGTCCAACCAAATTGGACGTATTTAGCAGCTAAATTGTTTAATGGCATAATATCTTGAGTAGAACCGTCAATTTGCATACCATTATAGTCAACAATATTGATTAAATTTCCTAATTTATATTTTTTGGCAAATATAATGCTTTCCCAGATTTGACCTTCTTGATGTTCTCCATCACTGGTCAGACAAATTGTTGTGTGTTTGGAATCACCTAGAGCTAAGCCGGCGGCAAAAGAAAGGCCTTGACCTAAAGAACCGGAAGAATACTCAACCCCAGAAACATCTTTGGAAATATGGCCTTGAAGAATAGAGTCGAAATCACTATAAGTTGATAATAAATTTTTGGAAAAATATTTTTTTGAGGCTAATACGGTGTAAAGAGCGCAAGCTAGATGTCCAGCTGAAAGAATGAAATGATCTTTTTTAAAATCAAAAATATTTGAATGATAAAGAGAAATTAGGATGTCTAGAGATGATAAAGAACCACCAATATGACCACTCCCCGATTGATAAATCATATCCAACAAATCAAGTCGGAGTTGATGGCTAGTTTTTGATAACGGATGAAATTGATTGAGCATTAATTAAGTATAAACTAATTTGGTATTTAGTATTAAATATGAATAAAAATTTGAAAAAGTCAGATGCGATATAATATCTACTATCAATGGAAGATTTGTACAAAAAATATTATT
>CAYXLS010000039.1:0-6799 GCA_964464785.1 uncultured Gammaproteobacteria bacterium
ACAATATCAAATTGAGAGAAATTGAATTGTTCGAGAGCTATAGCATAAAATGGAGATTGCCAAATATTATTTTTTTTTGAAAAAGAAAATTTATTGATTATCGAGGGGGAGACTGATATATGAGGTGGTAACCAGCTAGTTTTTTTAGGATCGTATATTAGGGTAAAAACAGATGAATTTGGATATATTTTTAAGATATCAAGGAGAACTCTTTCGGCTCCACCCCATTGGTTAAGCCAATCGTAGAAAATGGCAATTTTTAAGTTTTTAGTTTCAAGCATTTAGTATTTTTTGATAAACGAAAAAAGTTTTTTGGGCAGTTTTATCCCAGGAGTATTTTTGAACTTGGATATATCCTTGTTTTATCATTTTTTGTCGAAGAGTTGGGTTTGATTCTAGTTTTTGAATTTGTTTTATTAATTCTTTTTTATTTGTAGGATTAAAATAAAGAACTGAATTTTGATAGATTTCTGGTAAACAACTACTGTTTGAGGAAATTACGGGACAGCCAAGTGCCATGGCCTCAAGACCTGTAAGACTAAATCCTTCCATCAAAGATGGATGAACTAAAGCCAAGGCTTGTGAATATATTTTTTTGAAATTTTGGTCAGGGATATAACCTAAGAATTCGACTTGTGATTGTAAATTAAATTTATTTACTAATTCTTCAATTTTTTGACTAAAAAAATTTCTGGCGCAGATAATCTTGAGTTTAATATTAGGTAATGATTGGAGTGATTTAATAATTATCTCAATGTTTTTATGAGGGTAAAGGTTGCCGGTGTATAAGATATAAGGTTTAGGATTTATGTTTTCAGTGGTTGTGGGGCTAGTTTTAGATTTATGAATAATTTTAAAATTAGGATCGACAGCCTCATGGGTTGTAGTGATTTTTTTAGGGTCTAGATGAAAAGTCTTCAAAAGATAATCTCTCCAAAAATTACTGGGAACAATAATATCGTTGTGTTTGATAATATAATTTGTAAAAATACGATAAAAAAAATATTTTGGCCAATAAATTAGACTATTTTTGGTTGAATTTTGGGGTCCTTTGAAAAAATGTTTAATTAGATCGTGAATAGTAATGACACTTTTGCCAAAATAAAGAATTGGTTTGTTGAAATGGGTAAAATGAACTAAATCTGGTTTTAGATTATACAAGATGAAGGGTAAAAAAAATTGTTCTTTTAGAGAATAATGTTTTATATCAGTCGTTAGATAATTAAAACTGTTTTCTAGGTCTTTTTTGATTTCTGATTCTAAATCTTTATAAATAATTAAGGTAAATTTATAGTCAGAAATTTTGGGTAAGTTTTTTAGGGCGATTAATAAATTTTTGGTATAGCGACCAATGCCAGTATGTTTAGGCCCATAAAGTCTGGTGTCAATGACAATGTGTTTCATCTTGTTATTTTACCCTATTATATAGACAACGATTTATGAAAGGTGTTAGAAGATATTAGAAAATTAAAAATATTTAGCCTTGATGACTCTTTTGATTTCTAAAAGATTTATTCCTTGAGTTACCCAAAAACGAGTTAGATAATTGTAGTTTTTGAAAAAATTTTGTTGATAAAAAATTCTCATAGCTTGAGTGCTGGCTTTGGCAATCGTTATTTTGGTTTTGCGAGAGGCTGGGGATAAATGTTTGCTTTTGTCAATAAGTCCTGAGGAAATACCTTGATAATGATAAATTTTGGTGTGTGGATAGTAGTATAAATTGTACCCTTTTTGTTTAATCTGGTAACAAAAATCTAAATCTTCGCCATAGAAAAAATATTTTTCGTTCCACCAACCGATAGCTTTACCAACTTCTCTTTTAACCATCAAGAAAGCACCGACACAAGCTTCAATAGGGTGAATGGTGGATAGATCGAGGTGTCCTAAGAAATAACCTGAAAATAAATTTGATTTAGGGAATAATTTATAAAGATGGGAAAAATAACAAAATGAGCGCCATGGAGTAGGAAAACCTCGGTGACATTCAGGTTGGATTTTTTTGGTTAATACTAAATCAATTCGACAAGTGGCGGCATCAACTTGAGGATTTTGGTTAAAAAAATCAACCATTTTTTTGAAAGTTTGAATTTCAACTTTGGCATCGGGATTAAGAAAGATAATATATTTTGACTTTGGATTTGAGGCGGCTACTCCTTGATTGTTGCCGTGAGCAAAACCTTTATTAGTATTTAGTATTAAGTATTTAGTATTAGGTATCTTTATTGTTTTTGCTTGTTTAATACTATTGTCGGTGGAATTATTGTCGACAATAATAATTTCATAAGTATATTTACCAAAATTTGATTTTTGGATACTTTGAAGACTTTTTTTAAGATAATAGGCAGAATTGTAATTTAAAATGATTATTGAAAGATCTATATTATTTTTCATTGGTAATTTTTTGGTAAATTTGGTTTAGCCCATTTACACTATTTTGATATGAATATTTTTGACGAATCAATTTGTTGGCTTCATCGCCTATTTTGTCTCTTATTTTATTGTCTTGAAGTAGCTTAATTGTATTTTTGCCAACGTCGTTGTATTTACAGACGATTGATTGTTTGAAATTTTCAATTTTAATACCTCCCATACCTTCTGGAGTAGTAACAATAGGTAAACGACAAGCCATAGCTTCTAAAAATTTATTTCTGGTGCCTCCCCCACTTCCCATTGGGGCTAATAATACCCAAGTGTATTGATAATAATACATTGGATCGTGTGTTTGACCGTCAAAATCAGCTTCAGCCACAATTACATCTTTTGATTGATAATGTTGATAGTAATCTGGAGCATGTCGACCAATGATGTAAAGCTTACAGTTTGGAATAGTTTTTTTTATTTCTGGCCAAGAATCTTTTATAATCATTTCGACTGATTCTCGATTTTGCATCCATTTCATATTGGATACGCCAAATAGAATAGAAGGGAATTTGCTTTTGGGAGTCTTGGGTTTTGACTCAAAAAATTTATTATCAACTCCATTTTGGAATAATTCAATATCGTTTCTTTTGGTGGTTTTTGAAATTAATTCTTGATCTTCTTTAGCAAAAGCGACAACAGTATGGGTGTGTTTCCAATAATAAGTTTCCCAATACTTAAGTTTTAGGACATCAATCCAAAGTAGTGGCTTAAATAATTTTTTCCAGCCAGAAACAGTTTCGACATAATGTTCATAAACTGCGTATTCGACGGTTAAATCTACTAATACTATTGGTATTTTTGTTTTGGGAATATTGGGCATGGGGTAAAAACAGTCACAGTGGATTAGATCAAATTTTTGGGTATCTAATTCTTGTTTGATAGCGTGATGAAAATTTTTATTAATATGCTTCATTACTAAAAAGGGATAAGGGCTAAAGGCAGTGAGAAAAACTTTTTTTGGATCCCAAGTTTTACCTCTTTTGACAACGATGACTTTTGAACAATATTGCTTGACATCATCAAGTCCCTCTTCATCAGGACTTAAACAAATTAGGGTTATATCGTTTTCTGGAGAAAGATATTTTATGGAATAAAAAGAACTATTTTGTCCGCCAGATTGAGAAAGTCGAGGGATATAAGGGGTAATCATCAAGATTTTTCTTTTGTTTTTAGTCATTTTTTAGTTTTAATGATTGATAATAAAAGGCCATCATAATCCAAAAAAGATAAGCAGTTTTTGAAGCTTCAAAAACATCGATAAAAATAGCGTTGGCTAAAGTGGTTAGTAAGCAACCAAGAAAAATAATGGATATTAGATTGTAGGCAGTCGGTGTTTTTTTAAATAAAAGTGGGATTGTCTTTAGAATAAAAAATATAATAATTGCAAAAAAAGAAATGAAACCAAAAAGACCAGTTTCGCCTAAATTTCTTAAGTAATCATTGTCGGTGGCTAGGGTGATTGATCCAGGTCCACTGCCTAACAACCAATTACGATTGAAGGCGGTAATGGCTCTGGGCCATTCAGCGTTGAATCGAATTTCTCCAGATCGGGCAACTCCAATGTCAGCATCGATGGCTGGATAAGGTTCGAGTTGATGTCTAATAATGATTGGGGTTGGAGATATTTTTTCGATAATTGTTGGGCTAATAATGGGAGTAGTCGGAATTAGGATTGGAGTAACCATGGGTGAAATTTGGGGGGTTGTTTCTGTTTGATTACTAAAAAATTGGTTTTTGAAAGCAGGGATGGTTGCTAAAAGTCGTTGGCTTAGATCTTCTGATTGGATAATACTAAAGATTATTAAACCAGTTACAGGGATAATCCATAAATATTTTTTAAGTAAAAATAAAGTAAGAGTTATCCCACCCAAAAAGGCAAAAGTAGAAATTCGTGAGGCAGTAAAAGTAAAAATTTGATAAACGGGTAGCCAGGCTAAAAGACTAAAAATTTTTATAAATTTATTTTTAGTGATTAGGGCTACTCCTAGAATAATTATAAGAACAACACTTAAATAAGCGGCTAGATCGTAGTGACCAGCGAAAGTAGCGCTAATTCGAGTCCAAATATTCATTTGGAGCAATTGACCTTTGGAAAATTCAGAATTCATGGTTGAGATTATGGGAAAATTTAGGTATTTTTGGCCATAGCCATAGATAGAAACTAAGACAGTTGAAATTAGACTAATTAAATAATAAAATTTTAGGTCATAAAGTGATTTGACCGATTCAAGTGCCACAAAAAACAATGACATATATTCAAACCGACGGAGTAAATGAAGTAGTAGGATTTGGGGTGGTTCTGTTTGAAAGATTAAAAAAGCATTAACAAAACTAACAGAAATCGCCACAAAATAAACCATAAATAGCCAAGTAATTTTTTGTTTAAAAATTGGAAATCGATGACGGATTTGAAAAATAAACCAACACAAAAGAACAAGGGCGATAACAATGTCATCAAGTCGGATGGCAACATAAGTTCCAGAAACACCAAACAAAGGAAATTTTGGATACAGAGGAATAAACAAAATTAAAATTGCCAGAATACTTCTAAAAATATTTATATTTTTGAACATGCGCTAAGATAGGTGGGAGAAAAATGAATAACAAAACGAGTAAAGGCATTTATTTTTAATAGAATTTTGACAATTGGATATTGCCAAGCGGGGCGATGTTTTTTGAAAAAAGAAAGAATTCCTTTGTATTCATTTAAAATTGGATTAAGTTGGTTGATAGCTGAGGCACTGCCAAGATGAACAATTTGTGGTCCGATTAGGTACCAGACTTGATTGTGAGGAGTGGTTTGTTTGATTCGGTAAGCCAAATCAACTTCTTCACCATACATAAAATAATTTTCATCAAAACCACCAGTTTTGTCGAGTAATGGTTTTCGGGTTAACATAAAGGCACCAGTAACCCAGTCTTGAGGGTGATCGTAAGTGTAAAATTTATCTTTAGTATAAAAGTTGGGAGTATGAGGATGAAGAGGTTTAATAAAATGGTTGATAAAAGGGAGGTCATCAAGACTTAAACACCAAGTAAAGACGTTGGATAAGTTGGGAAAATATCCTCCAGAAGCTTGAATAGTACCATCTTTATTTAATAATTGAGCAGTACAGGTCGAATTTTCAGGGTGGGAACTTAACCAATCAAGACTTTGACTGATAGCCGAGTGAAGAATGATAGTATCGGAGTTGAGTAACAAAATAAAGTTCCCTTGGGCGATTTTTATGCCTTGGTTGTTGGCTTTGCCAAAACCAGCATTGTCTTTGTTTTTAATTATATTTAATGGACATTTTTTTATTTTTTTAAAATCTTCAATTTTTTGGACACTATTGTCTTGGGAATTATTATCAACAATGATTATTTCGTAGGGTGTTTCTTTTAAGCCTTTGTCTTTTAAAATCGAATTTAGACAATCGATGGTAATATCAGCGGTATTGTAGGAAACAATAATAATAGATAAAATGGGTTTATTCATTTTTAGAAATTACTTTTTTGTAAACAAAAAAAGCAAAAATTATAGAAATTTCGGTTATAAAAAATGTGAATAAGCGATTGAAGATAGGGACTGGAAAACGACGGATGGTAATTTTTGCCGAATATTCTTGGTCTTGATAATATATTTTGTTTTTAATCCTTTTTTCGGGTTTGGTAAAGACGTCTTTTTCCCATTCAAAACCGTTGATATAAAGTGATTCTTTGAAAGGTAAAACAAATTCTTCTAGATAATAGCTAGGAATAGTTTTGACGATAATATCTTTGGCTTTTTCGGGAGGGTGGTTTAGATTGATTCGAAAAAGTCCTTGATAATTTTTTTTATAAAAGCTGATTACTTGGTCGCGAGAAAGATTGGTAAAAAACCCGGAAACATTTTTTATTTGAATAGTATCACCGGGTAAATCTGATTTGACACTATTTTCTAAATCGGGAAGTTTTGGAACTGGGGTAAGTAGATAAATCAACGCCAGGACATTAAAGAATATTAAAAATATTAAAAATGTTTTTTTGGTCATTATTGAAACCACATGGCGCGTCCAAGTTTATAATTGGGGTTTTTGATTTTTCTATCACTAATTTTTTTGGCTGGGACTCCACCCCAAATTTCATATTCAGGAATGTCTTTGGTAACTACCGCTCCGGCGGCAATCACGGCTCCCTTCCCTATTTTAGTATTAGGAAGAATTATGACTCGAGGGCCAATAAAAACATAATCACCAATGGTTACTGGGCCAAAAGAATTTCCGTAGTTTGAAGAATTTATGTCATGTTCGTCGTTGTAAATTAAAACTTGGCTAGCAATGCCAACATGGTTACCAATAGTTAAAGAAGCACGACCGTCTAAAAAACAATGATCACCAACAATAGTGTCGTGACCAAT
>CAYXLS010000040.1:0-6665 GCA_964464785.1 uncultured Gammaproteobacteria bacterium
ACATTTAAAATCAGTACCAACATCGTTAAAGGATGTATTAACAGCAAGTTTTGACCGTTTAGATGAATTACAAAAGCTAGGAACAGGACTTAGGGGAGTACCAACTGGATTTAAAGGCTTGGATAGTATTTTAGCTGGGATGCAAAACAGCAATTTATTAATTTTGGCGGCTAGACCTGGGGTGGGTAAAACTGCTTTTGGTTTAAACATTGCTAGATATGTGGCGGTTGAGAAAAAAATGCCAGTGTGTATGTTTTCTTTAGAAATGAGTAAAGAGGAGTTAGTTGATAGATTATTGGTAAGACAGGGAATGATTGATGCTTGGAAATTAAAAACAGGTCAATTATCTTCAGGTGATTTTGATTCTTTGTCCGAATCTATGGGAATATTGGCCGATGCTCCACTTTATATTGATGACACTCCAGGTTTGACAGTGACCGAATTGAGGACAAAAGCACGAAGGTTACAAGTTGATAAAGAGATTAAATTTATTGTGGTGGATTATTTACAATTGATGCATGGAAGTACTCGTGATAATCGGGTTCAAGAGGTGTCAGAAATTTCTCAGGGTTTGAAAAATTTAGCTAGAGAATTGAAAGTGCCAATATTGGCATTGGCACAGTTGTCTCGGGCGATGGAAGCTAGGGGGGGTAAACCACGATTGTCTGATTTGAGAGAGTCTGGAAGTATCGAGCAGGATGCGGATGTGGTGATGTTTTTATTTCGAGAGGAGGAAGAGAACAGGGAATTGGTGACATGTAGTATCGAAAAACATCGTAATGGTCCGACAAACAGTTTTAATTTGTATTTCAATGGAAAACAAGTTAGCTTTTTTGATATTGAGAAGAAATAATAGATAAACCCATGTTGATAACTGCCATTTTTACAATTTTACCTACTTTATTTTTTTACCCAGTATTCAATAAGTTTATAAAAAGTGTTTATTTAAAATTGTCTTTTTCTTGGCTTTTAGGTCAATATTTTTTAGCAATTTTTATTTTTTGGTTAACAACAATTCTTAGTTTTACTGGATTAAATAATATTCTTCAACAAACAACAAGAGTATTCTTTATTCTGCTTTTAATATTTTTTTTGTTTATTCACAAAAAAATTTTTTTAATTATAAAGAAGATTAAATTTGATAAAAAATATTTTTATAAAATTAGTTTATTGTTTATTCTTTTTTTATTTTCTTTTTGTTTTTATAGACCTCATTTGGTGCAGAATAATGGGTATATTTACAAAAGCCAGGTATATTGGGATTTTCAATGGCATGCACCGTTAATTCAAAATTTTGTTTATGGTGATAATTTTCCTTCACAAAACGAATCGTTTGCTGGTATGCCTTCGACTTATCATTTCTTTTGGGGGTTTTTGGTTTCGATTTATTCTTCGAGCGGTTTAGATTTAGTTGCTAGTATTAATTACGTCAGTATCTTAACTTTATTTTTATTGTTTGTTTCAATAATTGGCTTTAGTGAAGAAGTATTTAAATCATCAAAATTAGGGATATTGGCTGTATCTTTAGTGGTTACTTCTTCTAGTTTACGTTTCATAGATTATTTTAGAGCAACTTTAGGTCAACCTTTTTTACAAGTGATAAAAAACATTTTAACCAATACTAACCACCCATACTTTTTTTCTTTTGTTTCTGGAAATCCATATGGTTATAACGGAACAATGTTTAACATGTTTTATTTTTTAGCAGAAAGACAAATGGTGTTTGGAATTATTTTTCTGTTATTTTTTGTGTGGGCGATTTATAGGAGAAATATAATTCCTAATATTTTTTTGGGAATTATTGGTTTTATGGCAGGTTTTTATTTTTTGTGGCATATATTTATTACAATTATAATTTTTTGTTCAGTGTTGTTTTTGATTATTTTTGATAAATACAAAAAAAAGACTTTTATTTTTTTGATACCTTTTGGTTTTGTTTTTCTTTTACATATTCTCTATTTCAAAAGCATCACAAACTCGATTTGGTTTTATCCTGATATAGGAAATTATCCAAAAATTAATCTAAATTTCCCAACAATGGGGGAAGAATATTCATTTTCGATTGCTAAGGCGATTGGTTATTATGTTTATGCTTATGGATTTAAACTGGTTCTATTAATTGGGGGATTATTTATTCTTAAAAAGACTAATAAAAGATTGTTTTTAATTTTTTTATCAATTATTTTTCCAACTTTTTTACTGATTAATACTATTCAACTTTCACCTTTGTCTATTTATGACAATCATAAATGGTTAAGACCAATGAATATTTTTATCGATTTATTAGTGGCGTTTGCGATTTGTCAAACTACAATTAATAGAAAAAAAGCGTTGTCTTACATTATTATAATAATTTTAATTTTTTTAATAACGACTTCAGGGTTTATAGAATTAATACCATTTTTCAATTCAAAACCAAGTAATTTATATGCTAATTATCAATCTTCAATAATATTGGCAATAAGAGAAAACACTAAACCGAAATCAGTATTTATAGGGAAAAAATTTAATAAGGAAATTCAACTCTCGGGGAGAAAATTGTTTTTAGGGGACTATTCAGGTCAAGATTTGCGATTGAGAAAAGATTTAAGAGAAAAGATTATAGCTGAAATTTATGATGCTGATAATTTAGACACTTTTTGTTTGCTAACAGGGGAGTATAAGATAGATTATGTTGAAGTTGAAGGTACTGAAAGTGTTGCCAACATTGATCAAATTTCTAATTTAAAGATATATAATGGAAACGAGAGAATATTGTTTGTAAATGCAGATAAAAGTTGTGGAAGATAAAATAAATATCTGTTTAATTTGTTATGTGGGTAATATTTGGAAACGGTTTTAGGATAAAGAAGAAATGTTATTTATAAATTTTTGTGCCGAAGGAGGGAATCGAACCCCCATGATATTGCTACCACACGATTTTGAGTCGTGCGCGTCTGCCAGTTCCGCCACTTCGGCCAATGTTTAATATATTTAAATGTTATTAATAATTTTGAGTCGTGCGCGTCCCGCGGTGGCGGGATAGGTCTGCCAGTGGAGTTTATCCCGCTACGTCGGGACCACTTTACACTGAAAGTAGTTTATTATAACTTAATTATTATCTTTTAGTAGTATAAATAATGATAAAATAAAGTATGAGTTTAGGAATATTTAGAACTATTGGGTTGGTGGTTTTTATGTATTTATTGTGGCGGGATTTGAGAGATGATTATGGTGATCAAAAAACGATAAATTATGCTTGGTTAGCTTTGGTGGGGTTTTTGGTTGGAGGAAGAATTGTATTTGGTTTAGTAAACTGGGGAGTGTGGAATGATAGTTGGTTGAGCTGGATTTCGGTTTGGAACAAACCAGGGACAAATTATCTTGGAAGTTTTATTGGATTGGTATTGGTAAGTTGGCTTGTAGCTTTGAAAAATCAATGGAAATTTTTGTCACTAGTGGATGATGTAGTCAAACCGACGTTGGTTTTTTCTAGTTTGCTGATGTTGGATGAAGCTATAAGATCGCGTTTTTACATCAAACCAATTGCATTTTTGGGGTTGTTGATTGTTGATATATTTTTTGTAAATTGGTTAAGGAAAAAATATCGTTCGTTCATGTGGTATAAAAGTGGTAAGAAAGGTTTTGTTCTTTTATTTAATAATATATGGTTCTTTTTTGCCATAGCTATCATCTTAATTATTCTAAAAGATAGTTGGTTTAGCGTGTTTTTAGCTATAATTATTAGTTTGATTTCTGGGGGTGGATTGTATATCCTAAAAAAAGAAAAATTATGAAAAACAAAAATCAAGATCAAGCCAAAATCGGTTTCCCTCAGAAGTTTATTTTACCAATTAAACGTTTTTTGGAAGTTGAACTGTTAAAATCAAAACGAGCTAAAAAAGGCTTGAAAAAAGAAGATCCTTTTTCTGATGATAAAAGAGTATTAGAGAATTCTTTCGAAGAAGATTTAGATGAACAAATAGGCCATTTTGAAACCGAAGTTAAGGCTAAATTTTTAAGTAAAAGAATTGTGCAACTGAGAAAAGCATTAACAAGAATTAAACTGGGTAAGTATGGATTGTGTGAAAGTTGCGGTAAAATGATTGATACTGATAGGTTAGCAATTAATCCGTCGGCAACTACTTGTGTTAAGTGTGAAAAGGAAAAAGAGAACTAAGATTGCAGTATTTTTGATCTTATTATTAGTTGGGAGGTTGGCTCATTGTTGGTTGTCTAGCATAAATGTGGTTTTGAAAAATTTTGGTGTTAGTTTTGGAATGGAGGGGTGGTTTTTGGTTGGATTAAGTTTTGTCTTTATTTTATTATTAATTGTTTTTTGGTGGAAGAATAATTATTTTGGGATAAATTTTGTGATAGTAGGAGGGGTGATTAATTTGATTGATAGAATAATTTTTGGTTATGTAAGAGATTATTGGAAGTTAGGGTGGGTTTATAATAATTTAGCCGATTGGATAATACAGATTGGAATTATAATATTTTTGTCGGAATTATGGATGAAAAAATTAAAATAATTTTTGAAAATGATGATTTTTTGGTGATAGACAAACCTCCAGGGATGACAACTACCAAAGAGGGGAAAAAAGAAGAAGGAACGCTTGAGGATTACTTAAGAGATGTTAGGAATAATAAACTACCTAGAAATGGGATTATTCATCGTTTGGATAGAGGAACTTCTGGGTTAGTCCTAGTTGCTAAAAACGATAAATCTTTTAAAAGTTTTAAATCTCAATTTAAAAATAGATTGGTGAGTAAAAAATATTATTGTTTAGTTGGAGGGGTAACTTCGATTGATGGAAGTATCAATTGGCCGATAGAAAGGTCGAGATTTGGTTTTGGAAAATTTGGGGTTGGGGTAGATGGAAAAAATGCCTTAACTGAATTTAAATTGATAAAAAAATATACAAAAAATAATAAAAAATATAGTTTTCTTGAAATAAATTTAAAAACTGGAAGGACGCATCAGATTCGAGTTCATATGAATTATTTGAGGTGGCCTTTGGTGGGGGATCGGTTGTATGGTGGTGAAGTTGATGATAATTTTAAAAGACCATTTTTGCATGCTCACGAGTTGGAGATAAATGATCCTGAGAGTGGTAAAAGATTGAAATTTAATTCTAAATTAGCTAATGATTTACAAAAACATTTAAGTTTATATGAAGAAGAATAAGATATTTATAATATTGAGTTTGTTAATTTTTTCTGTTTTGGTATTTTTTTTATTTTTTAATAAAAAGAAAACTAAAGGAAGTGATTATAAAATAGGTGTTTTGGCCGATGATGGGGTGGCTTTGGTATCAATTTCAAGAGAAAGAAAAATGATTAATGTTTTGAAAATTGATTCGGAAGCAAAATTGTGGATTCCGGGAGGGTTGGGGTGGTATCGAAATGTTGTTGTTAAAAAAATTTTAGAACAAGAAAAAAAAACTGAATTGTTGAAGGATATTATTTTTTATAATTTTGGATACAAAAGTGATAAACTTCTTTATTTGAAAACGGTTGATAGTTGGAAAAACGTTTATTGGTGGAAGTTGTTGTTTTATAACAATTTCCTAATAAAAGAAGAAGTAGTAAAGAATGATATTGATTTAAGTGAAGATTATTTGGATGAAGTGATGGTTCGAGATTTTGCCCAAACTAAGATTATTGAAGAAGATTTGAAAATATCAGTGATTAATAGTTCAGATGTGACTGGATTAGCAAATTTTATGACAAAGAGATTTGAAAGACTTGGTTTTTCGGTTATATCCGTTGGCAATGAAATATCTGAAAAAAAGAAAGATTGTCAAATATTATATGGTAAAGAGGCTGTGGGTACTTATTCTTTATCGTTGATAAAAGAACTTCTTAAATGTGTTGATAAGGAGGATTATGGTTTAAATAGTAATGAGATTGAAGTTTATTTTGATGATAATTTTTCATCGATGATAGAATATCCTAGTTATAATAAATAATAATTTTTATGTCAGGACACTCAAAATGGTCAAATATAAAAAATAGAAAAGGAGCGCAGGATAAAAAAAGGAGTAATACTTTTACAAAAATATCGAAAAATATTTTAACCGCTATTAGGCTTGGAGGAGGGAGTGTGGATCCAGAGGTTAATGGAAACCTCAAAATTGCAATTGAAAAAGCTAGGGAAGTGAACATGCCAAAAGAAAACATTGAACGGTTATTAACTAGATTTGAAGAAAGAAAGGCGAACTTAATTTCACTAATTTTAGAAGGCTATGGTCCTTTTGGGATACCAATAATAATAGAAGCAGAAACTGATAATAAAAATAGAATTTTGGGTGAAATTAAATTAATTTTTAAAAATTATGGCGGAACTTTGGGAGAATTAAATTCGGTGATGTTTCAGTTTAACCGGTTGGGGGAGATAGAACTAGAAAATATCGATGAAGATGTTCAGTTAAAATTGATTGATTTAGGGGTAATTGATTTTGAAGATAATTTAGTTTGGGTGGAGCCATCTAATTTAAATATGATGATAGAAAGAATAAATAATTTGAATGTAAAAATTATACGATCGGGGTTAGTTTATAAGGTAAAGACACCAATATTATTAAAAAGTGAAGATGAATTGATAAAAATGTTAGATTTTATTGAAGAACTAGAGAACAATGATGATGTTCTTGGGGTTTTTGCTGGTTTTGACTATAATT
>CAYXLS010000041.1:0-6559 GCA_964464785.1 uncultured Gammaproteobacteria bacterium
GCCAAAGAATTGGCAAAAAAATATAACAAAAAATTGGTAGCAGTAAATCATATTGAAGGACATATATGGGCTAATTTACTTAAAAACAGGAATGGGATGCCCGATAGGAAATTAGAAATCCCCGCCTTGGCACTGACAGTATCGGGAGGACATACAAAAATTATTTTAATTTCTAATGACAAATTTCTAAATCAAAACCCTTCAGTCCTGCGGACAGCTCCTCTTGATGAAGGGGAGCAATATTTTGGACAAAAGTTAATTTATACTGTGGTTGGGGAGACGTTGGATGATGCTGCAGGAGAAGCATTGGACAAGGCGGCAAAAATGTTGGGACTGGGATACCCGGGTGGACCAATTATTGAAAGATTGGCAAAAAGTGGTGATGTAAATTTTTTAGATCTCCCCCATCCGTTGGCTGATAAAAAAATATTAGATTATAGTTTTTCGGGGCTTAAAACTAGTTTTTATTACAAAATTAAAGATTGGCCAAAAGAAAAGATTTATAAAAATTTAAATAATTTAGCAGCCACTTTTCAAAATGCAGTGTTTGAAACACTACTTCGAAAATATAAATTAGCGATTGAAAAATATCAACCAAAAACTTTACTGGCTAGTGGTGGAGTGTTGGCAAACATTGAAATTAGAAAATATTTACGAAAATTAGCGAAAGAGGTTAATTTACCAATTTTTATGCCAATGCTTAAAAATTTGAATACTGATAATGCTGCGATGATTGGAATAGTCGCTTATCAAAAAGCACTTAGAGGTGAATATGTGGAAGATATTATAAATTTAGACCGTAATCCACGGCTAAATTTGTAATTACTAATTATTAATTACAAATTACTAATTTTTAGTAAAAGTAAGATAATTATTTAATGAAGAAAAATATAATCCAGGAAAAAAGTTTTTGTTTTGCTTTAAGAATTGTCAAACTTTATAGATACCTTAAGGAAAATAAAAAAGAATATATTTTATCAAAACAATTATTAAGAAGTGGAACTTCTATTGGAGCTAATGTCGAAGAAGCTATTGGTGGACAATCTAAAAACGATTTTATCTCAAAAATTTCAGTAGCTTACAAAGAATCCAGAGAGACACTTTATTGGATTAAACTTTTAAAAGAAAGCTATTATTTAAATGAAAAACAATCTGATTCTTTGATTAATGATTGTGAAGAAATTATCAAAATAATTACAAAAATTCAAAAAACGATGAAGTTTTAATTAGTAATTCTTAATTATTAATTAGTAATTAGTTTTGTGGTCCACGGCGATAGACAGCGGCCCAAGCGGCGAAATTGGATTGAAAAGTTTTTTGGTGAAGTATATTGCCATTTTGGTCGGTCACTGTCCAATCGAAAGCAGTTTTTAAACCACGAATGGCTTGTTCATCTTTGACAACTTTCCCTACTGGTAAGGTAGGATCGTCGATCCAAACATCGGGTGGAGCAGGAGTCGAGTCCCATTGACGATAGTTGGTAATACTTACTTTTCGACCATCTGAAGTACCATAAATTTCATAAGTCAAACGACGATTGTCCATATCGAGTACACTTTGAATTAGGACATGGTGATTAGTATCATTGATAAATTTTAGGTCTGGACTCGGGATAAAAACAGTAGCATCAAATCCAGGCTTTGAATCTTCCTCGTAATAACTAACCCGATAGGCATGGTTTTTCCTTTCAGTGATATTAAGGCCAGCATTGAGCATAGCCCGAAACAAAGTAGTGGAAACCTGACACACTCCTCCACCGACATCCAATTCTGTTTTCCCTTGACGAATAATGTAAGCCTGCTTATAACCTGCTTCTAAGGTAACTTCTCCTAGAGATTTGATGAAAGAAAAAGTTTCTCCTGGAGCAATTAAAATTCGATTGACAATAGATGAACCTTTGGCAATATTAATGTTACGAGTAGCGCTAGAATGCCAAAAAGTTGAAGTGCCGCTACCGAGTAGTTCTTTGATACCCAAATCATTAACATCACTGTTTTTTATTTTTGGCTCTATCGCTTGGAATGAGGGAGTTAATTTTTCTTGTTTTTCGGTTGATTTTTCAAGATTATTAAAGCTTGTTACAATCTCGTTTGAAAGATTATTTGAATTAACAATAATTCCGTTTTGGGCTGGTTTGAATTCGAGAACTTGGCCGTCTTCAAATTTAAAAATAGCATCAATCGGATCTTTTCCTAAACTTTTGGCAATATTTTGAGTATATAAATTTATTTTGTCTAATTGAAAACTATTATTAAAATCTATCCAGGAAATAAGGGTTTGATCATCAATAGTAATTGTGTCTAAATCGGTCGATAAGATAATTGATTTGCCAATTAAATTGTTGGATCGAGTTATTGTTTGATCAACTTGAGAATTGGTGGGAATAGTACCCACTATTTTGGTTTCGATTAAAATTGAGTCATTAAATTTTCCATAAGTTAAGTTGTTAATAAGGTTGTTTTTTAGGGCTCCTTGATTGACTGATAAACCAGTGACACCGGGAGAGACGGTTATTTTGTTGTTTTTTACTATTAACTCGGTGGGGATGAAAGGTTTGTCAATCTGTTGAGAGATATTTTGAATGACTTGAGTCAACTTGGACTCATTAAAGGATATTTTTAGATTAAATTTTTTTGGATTAAAAAAATATTTAATATATTTAACAATCCCCTCGTCTAGGCGGCGATATAAAAGAGAACTGGTAATTTTGTCGATGTCAATGTTTGCTGAAATTGAGGCAGTGTCTATGGGGAAAATTTGATTGTCTAGTTTGAAATTAATTTGTTGAGGCAAAATAAAATCTTGATTAAGACGAGAGATAATTTCTGCTCGATTTAAATGAGAATAATCTTTGCCTAATACATAAGTATTGTTACCACTTTTATTGTAGTTAATAATTAACGGTACTAAAAGAATAAGCAAAGGAGTGATGGTAATTGCGAGAGCGATAAAAAAGTTTGTTAAAAAATTTTTCATATTAAAAATGACTATCCATGGCTTTGTTGGCCAATTTATCGGCTAATTTGTTGTACTCACGTCGAACATCCTGAAATGTATATGGTATGTTTATTTGAATTAGTAATTGTTGAGCTTGGGAAAATAAGGGTAAAAGGGTTGGGGCTTTGACTTTGTAAACACCCTGGAGTTGCCTAATCATTAACTGAGAATCGGCAAAAAAATTAATTTTAGTAATATTTAAAAAAGACTGATTCTTCTTTACCCACTCTAGAGCAGCAATAATAGCTAAATATTCGGCTTCATTGTTGGTTTTTATCCCTAAAAATTTAGATTCTTGGCAGATTGTGTCTTTTTTGTCACCATAAATTATTAAACCATAACCAGAGATACCTGGATTACCTCTTGAACCTCCATCGGTGTAAATATTTAGTTCCATATAAAGATAATAACAAAGAAAAAATCCTGTTGTTTCATTTCTTTTCGATGCCCTCCTTAAAAGGAGGATGGAAGCCCTAAATTTATTCAAAAAAAGTTATGCCAAACATGAGACCAATACCAAATAGAATACAAATTAATTGAATAAGAGAGGTTTTAACCTTGGTGTCGTGGCGATGAAGTTCGGGAATAAGGTCAGTGGCGGCTAAATAAATGAAACCTCCAGCGGTGATTGGAATTAAAAGAAACGAAAAACTAGTATTGAAAATAAAAACAAAAAGAACCCCAATAATACTAAAAAGTGCAGTTAAAAAATTGTAAACGAGAGCTTTTTTAACTGATATTTGATGATGAATTAAAATTCCAAAATCACCGATTTCTTGTGGTATCTCGTGCAGAATTACAGCCAACGAAGTACTAAAACCAACAAGTAAACTAATTTGAAAACTGGCAGCGATTAGAACTCCATCAATAAAATTGTGGATACTATCCCCAATAAGATTTAAAGTTGCAACATGTTTTGTTGATTGTTGGCAATTAGCTTCGTGGCAGTGATGCCATAGTAAAAATTTTTCTAAAATAAAGAATAGAAGAATCCCTCCTAGGATAAACAAAGAGGTGGTAGTGCTAGATTTGAAAAATTCAAAAGATTGAGGAATTAGATGAATAAATGAGTCCCCCAAGAGTGCTCCAATGGCAAAACTGACAAAAAACAAAGTTAATCGATTGAGTAATTTTGGTTTTAAAAAAATAAAAAAAATACCAAATAAAGAAATGAGGCTAATTATTAGTGTGGCAATTAGAGAAAGTAAAAAGGGTGACATAATGTTGATATTCTACCAATAAAATTACAACTAGGCAGAGAAGTATTTTTTGAGTATGATATATATATGGATACAGAACAAATTAAATCACCGTTGCCACCTAGAAATCTGGATTCTTCTGTTAGAAATGATTTGGAAGAGAAAGAAATATCTCAAATTCCGACAAGCAGAACGATAGAAACACCAATAGATACAACAGAAAACCCACCTTTGGAAGTTCAAAAAACAGTAGAAAAAAATAAAAATAATATTAAATGGATAATTATCTTTGTAATTATTTTAATTTTGGGTTTAATTATATTCTTTGTATTTTTTAATAAAAATAATAAAAAAGAAAGAATAAACGACACAATAACTTTAAATTATTGGGGATTGTGGGAGGAGACAGCTGTAATGAATGGAGTAATTGCCGATTTTGAAAAAGCAAACCCAGGGGTGAAAATTAATTATATAAAACATCAACGAATTGATTATCGAACAAGACTTGGAGGAAGACTGGCAAAAACTGGGAATAATGAGGCCGATGAAGTTGACATATTTAGAATTCATAACACTTGGATTCCGATGTTTAGGCAATATTTGGCACCGGTTCCAAGCGAAACGGTTACAAAAATAGGTTTAGAAAATGATTATTGGGATATTTATAAGGAAGATTTAAAAGAAAATAACTGGTTGTCTGTCCCAATAATGTATGACGGACTGGCATTGTTTTATAATCAAGAACTTTTGGATCAAGCAAAAATTGACATCCCTGATGATTGGTGGGAACTGAAGCAAGCGGCCGAAAAATTAACAGTCAAAGATGAAAAAGGTAATATTGAAATTTCTGGACTTGGTATGGGAGTTGCAAATGGTAATGTTGATCACTGGAGTGATATTTTGGGATTAATGATGAAACAAGCTGGGATAAAATTTAATCAAATTAATAGTGAATTAGATAATAATTTGGAAGCTGTTTTAATATTTTATTCATCTTTTACAAAATCACCAGATTATGTATGGAGTGAAAATCTGCCATCGACAACAAGTTTATTTGCGAGTGGGAAATTGGCATTTTATTTTGGGCCATCATGGCGAGTGTTTGATATTGAAAAATTAAATAAAGACTTAAAATACGGAATTACAACTGTTCCTCAGTTTCCTAGAAAAGGAGGAATTACGGGTAATGATACTGAACTTACTAATATAAATTGGGCGACTTATTGGACAGAAGGAGTAAATAATAAAAGTAAATATCAGACTGAAGCCTGGAAATTTGTGGAATTCTTAAGCTCTAAAGAAGTTCTTGAAAAACTTTATTTAGCTCAATCTCAATTAAGAAGTTTTGGTGAAATATATCCTAAAAAAAGTATGTCTGATAGTTTAAGAAATAATGCGAAAGTGTGGCCATTTGTATCTGTTGCTGACAATGCTACAAGTTGGTATTTGGCGTCGGAAACAGGAGATGATGGGGTCAATACAGAAATGCAAAAATATTTTACTGATGCCGTTAATCAAATTGGACAATCAAGTAATGAGGTGGTTTTAACTAATTTGAAAAATGGAATCAATCAATTACAAACTAAGTACGGATTGAGGAGATAAATTAAAATACATGATGTGTGATTCAAGATTTAAGAATAAAAAAATATAATTAAAAAAAATATGATAGTGGTAAATTTTAAAATATACGAAGAGACATTTGGTAATAAGTCGTTGGAGTTAGCAAGAATTTGCCAAAAAGTTGGGGAAAAAACAAAAGTGAAAATAATCCCAGCAGTTTCGGCTTTAGATGCGGTGAGAATTAAAAATGAATTAAAAATGGAAGTGTGGCTACAAAATACAGATGAAATATTTGAAGGAGCTAAGTCGGGAGCGGTGTCACCATTGCAAGCAAAATGTTTAGGAATATCAGGAACCTTAATTAATCATTCCGAAAATAGAAAAAAACCTGGGACGATAAAAAAAATGTTAGCTAACTGGCCAAATGATTTTAAAATGATGCTTTGTTTGAGTAGCTTGGGGCAGGTAGAAAGTTGGGCAAAAAACATAAAATCTGATTTTATCGCTTATGAGCCGAAAAGTTTGATTGGCAGTAGAGACAAATCGGTAGCAAGTGAAAAACCAGAGGTGATTGAAAAAATAGTAAATAAATATCAAAAAATTCCAGTTTTTGTGGGTGCAGGAATTCATAGCATTGAAGATGTTGAAGTTTCTTTAAAATTGGGAGCTAAGGGAATATTAATTTCTTCCTATATAGTAAAAAGTAATAATCCAGAGAAAAAGCTAGAGAAGTTAGCAAGTTGTTTTTAACTTTTGGTGTTAATCAGTAAATTATTAGTATATAATTGAGATTACATATG
>CAYXLS010000042.1:0-6522 GCA_964464785.1 uncultured Gammaproteobacteria bacterium
AAAAAATAAAGCACTAGAAATTCTCTATAAACAAAAAATCAGATAATCATTTTTTAATAGTACTGGTTTTGTGGACAGTATGGGACGAACTTGGAACCTTTTTAAACGAAAAATTAAAATTAAATTAATTAATATTCTTATTAATTTCACTAGTGCTATAATTTTTTATGGCTGAAAGCGAAAAAGACACGAGAGTAATAGATTCCGAACCTCGTACTAATTTAATTCAAGTAAAACCAGAACAAGTTCCTTATATTCAAGACATCTCAATAATAGATAAAAAACATATACTTCATGTTCTTGAGATAGCTCAAAAAGTAAAAAAAATAAATTACAGTCTCGCATTAGCACTTGGTGGTGACCTTCCTTCACCCAGAAAAAGAACTAATGTTCTTCTTGATCAGGTACAAATGAATTTTAAATATCCTGAAAAAATTCATATACTTAATGGTTTTTCTCAACCATGGAATACTGGTGTTGATATTAATTATTTAATACAAAATTTTCCAAACGACAGATGGAAATTTTATCTTTCCATGGAAAGTAAATCATCACAACAAAAAGAAAAAATAAATTTATTTTTTACAGAACTCGCCAAAAGGTGTACAGAGAAAAAAGTTTCACTATTAACCAAACTTGAAGATCATGATTATGACAATCCTGATATTTACACATGGCAACCAGTAACCATGGCCAATATTTTGAAAGATTTATATCAAGATTCAAGATTCTCTGGAATTTGGTCTAGTGTATTACATCCACTCCAACGACCAATACCTGGAGTATCTGAAGAACATATCGGATTAGTTCAAGAACCAATATGTGGATTTAACGGAGAGAGCCACTCAGGTAGAATGATGAAATTAGGCGACACGATAACGGAACAATTACCGAAATATAATAATAAATTTGGTTTTCATGTTTTTTTTTCAAGCTTGTCAACTAGTTGGAGTTATGCCAACCGAACCATGGAGAATCTCACAATATAATTTACTTACAAACAATAAAGAGGAGTACCAAAGACATGGTGTAAAAACTAAAGTCACGTAAATTAATCCCCTAAAATAGGGGATTAATTTACGTTGCGGACAGTGTGGGACGAACTTGGAGCTTATTTTTTAATTTTCTCTACAAATACCAAAAATAAAATCTAATTGCTTTGTCTTTTCTTCTTCTACTATTTTTTTTAAAAGACCAACTTAACCCTTATTTAATCCTAGTTGATTATTTCCATTAGATTCAATTTTTGGATTTTTCTGTCTTTCTTCTCTTTCTTTAATTATTTCTTTTGCTCTATCTCTAGCTGTCTTTATCATTTCTTCAGGTGTCCCCTTTTTTCTTTGAGCTTCCAAGACCTCATCAACTCCCCACCATGGTACGTTTGGATTCGCCATAACCATTGTCAACTGATCTAAATCTAATTTTTGACTTTTTCCAGCCGCTTCCACAGTATGATGGACTTTATGAGATACACCAGCATCAACCAAAGTTGTACTTAATTGAATCCCTAGTTCTCCAGCTTTATCAAAGTCTTTACGTGCTTCCCTCCAATCCTTCCATCTTGACGGTATCAGACCATTAAAAAACTGCCTCCACGAATAATCGTAAACACCTTCACTCATTGATTCGAATATACGTTTATTTCTCGATTCTTCACTCACATACGGATTATTAATAAGCCAATCTCTATATCTAGCAATATCATCAGATATTTCTGCCTGATCAGCCATAGGGTTAAAATCTAATACGCCATTTCTAAATAAATTACTTTCAAAATCATTAGTCTTAGTAGATGATTTAGGAATTATTACTTTTCTTCCATCTATTAAACTTTCTCCCATATAAACAAATCATACAATAACATTGTAGTAAAAGATACAAAATAAATTTTAAATATATAAAACATATATCAAAAAACACCCTAATACATGGGATTAATTATATATGCGGACAGTGTGGAGCGAACTTGGAACGTATTTACTTAAAACTCCATAGACTAAAACCAGTTACTGATAACCAAGCAATCATATTTAAAATAATAATTTTTTGGGACAACCCTCGCCATTCTATTAATAATTGAAAATGATTAAAAGCAAACCAACCTAACCCAAAAATTAAATTGAATAACAAAACAAAAACAAAATAAGGTATTAATCTTTTCCAATACAAATCCTTTTTCATATCTTCAATCATCAATAACACCATAACAGAAATGCTAACCACTAATAGAAAAGTAGTTAGGTAATGAATTGTTCCCAATAAATCTTTTCCGGAAGGAAAAAACAAAATTAAGAACAATTCTATTAAGATTAAATAAAAAACTTTATAAATTAGGTAATTTTTAATTAACACATTTTTTAAACTAAAAGCTACCAAAGTAACAGATACAATTAAGATTAAAAAATTAATCATCTGTATCCAACCGTATTTACCATCAATCAATTCACTTACAGTATCTCTGTAGACATTATAATCAGGCTGCAAAAACCCCAAAATCAAAAATATAATACAAAAAACAATTGCTAAAAAAGCCCCAACTAATCCTAACTTTCCAAAAACAGACTTATTCATGACTTTATTTTACATCATAAAAAATCCCCTAAAATAGGGGATTAATTATATAAGCGGACCGGATGGGATTCGAACCCACGATCTTCCGCGTGACAGGCGGATGTGCTAGACCGCTGCACCACCAGTCCTTGGTCTAATAGCCTAAGGATTGTATCAAAACTATTTATTTATAACAATAATTTAATATCACTCTTTACAAAAATGCTATAATTATTTTATTAAAAATTAAATAAAATAAAATGATATATTTTCTAGTTTTGGTTGTTGTTTTAGCCCTCCTTTTGATGAATTATTACAATAAATTTAGTCGCCTTAAAGTCCAAATAAAGGCCTCTATCCAAGAAATCGGAAATCAACTCAAACGCCAAGCCAATCTCATTCCTAATTTAGTCGATTCTGTCAAGGGATTTATGAAACACGAAAAAGGAATTTTTGAAGAATTAACTAGTGCCAGAAAAATGGTTGAAAGTGCTATCTCTAGTAATGATCCAAAATTAATTGATAAAGCCCAAGCTAGCATTGACAAAGCCCTCAGTTCACTTCGAGTAGTAGTTGAAAGTAACCCTCAAATCCAATCATCTGGTTTAGTTAATAATCTTATGGACGAACTCCGTGACACCGCTGACAAATTAATGTATGCCCGCCGAACTCTAATCGACCTAACCGCCAATTACAATACCATGCTTGTTACAGTACCAAGTGCTTGGGTTGGTAGTATTTTTGGATTTACTCAAGAAAAAGGCTTAGCCATGCCAGAAGACGATTCTCAATTAAAAGTTGACACTGAAGAAACCAAAAATCCTAAAGTTAGTTTATAAATAACTTGTCATGGTAAATATTTATAAACAAATCAGTAATAATAAAATTAGATCAGCCTCGATAATTGCTTTATTCGTTTCTTTTATTTTTGCTACTGCTTATCTAATCACTATCTCATTTAATTTAGACAATTCACTTATATTTTTGGCTTTTATAATCTCAGTTATTTCCTCCTTTACCGGATATTTTGCTGGAGACAAAATTGTGTTATCTCTAAATCAAGCTCGACCTGTCACTCGTGAAGAATTTTTTAATTTTTACACCATTGTCGAAAATTTAAGCATTGCTAATCAAACACCAGTACCCAAAATTTATGTCATCGATTCCGAAGCCCCCAATGCTTTTGCCACTGGTCGTGACCCTGACCATGCAGTAGTTTGCGCTACCATTGGACTATTAAAAAAACTTAATCGCACCGAACTAGAAGCAGTTTTGGCCCACGAATTGTCTCACATAAAAAACTACGACATTCGGCTAATGACTCTCGTCAGTGTTTTGGTAGGAAGTTTAACTATTTTAATAAACACCGCCACCAGAACCAGTTTTTTAAGAAAAAATAATGACAATAATCACAGTAATGGAATCCTTACTCTAATTGGATTTATTTTAATAATTTTTTCCCCAATTATTGCCAAACTTATTCAGCTTGCCATATCTCGTCGACGAGAATATTTTGCTGATGCTTCAGCAGTCAAACTAACCCGACAACCACAAGGATTAATCGATGCACTAAAAAAAATATCTTCCGATAATTCAAAGTTAGAAACCGCTTCAACCGCCACGGCTTCGCTTTATATTTCCAATCCTTTCAAAAATAACAAACTTGCTAGTATGTTTTCTACTCATCCCCCAATCGAAGAGCGTATCAAAGTTCTCCAACAAATGATTTAAAAACTAAATCAAAACTTTATAAACTTTAAAATTTTTTACTTGATAAACTAAGTTATGTCTTTTGTCCATCTTCATGTTCACACCGAATACTCACTCCTTGACGGTTTGAGTAAAATTAAAAACCTTGTTGCCCTTGTCAAAGAAATGGGGATGAATTCTATTGCCATCACTGACCATGGCAATATGTATGGCGCAATTGAATTTTATAAAGCCTGCAAAAAAGCCGATATTAAACCAATAATTGGATCCGAACTCTATATGTCACCCAATGGTCGTCTTGACAAATCAACTAGTAATCGCCGGAACCAACATCTAATTTTATTGGCCAAAAATAATCAAGGCTACAAAAACTTAATGAAACTTATCAGCATTGCCAATATCGAAGGATATTACTATAAACCACGAATAGACTGGGAAATTCTAACAAAATATCACCAAGGTCTAATTTGCTGCAGTGCTTGCATTGAGGGAGAAATAAGTCAATTGATTTTAAATGATGAATACGATAAAGCAATAGAAAAAGCTAAAGATTTTCAAAAATTATTTGGCCAAGATTATTATCTAGAAATCCAAAGACACCCTGGATTAGAAGGGCAAGAAATAGCCAATAATGGTATTGTCAAAATTAGTCGGGAGCTGGGAATTCCTCTTGTTGCTACCAACGATGCTCATTATCTAAAAAAAAGCGACGCTTTTGCCCAAGATGTTCTGATGATGATCAACACTCAAACTACAATTAATGACCAAAAAAGGCTAAGTATGGTAGATATCCCCGATTTTTATATCAAATCACCAGAAGAAATGGCAACCCAATTTGCCGATTTCCCCGACGCCCTCGACAACACCCAAAAAATTGCTGATAAATGTGATGTCAATATTGAACTTGGAAACTGGTATTTTCCCAAATTTAAACTTCCAAAAGGAAAAACGGCCAAAGAAGTTTTGTGCTGTGCCGTGTATGAAGCAGCCAAACAACATTATGGTAAAAATTTAAGCCAAGAGATTACCAATCGAATCGAATACGAAATGGAGGTTATCAATAATAAAGGTTACGCTGCCTATTTTTTGATTATGCGTGATTTTATTCAGTGGGCGGAAAACAATGACACCTCAACCAACACCAGAGGATCAGCCGCCGGATGCTTAGTTGCTTTCGTCCTAGGTATTACCACAGTTGATCCGTTAATCTATCAACTACCATTTGAACGATTTTTAAATAAAGATCGACCATCACCACCCGATATCGATTTAGACATCGCTGACGACAAACGTCAACAAATGCTTTATCACATCATTGACCAATATGGCGATAAAGCTGTTGCCCAAATTTGTACTTTTGGTCGAATGATGGCCAAGAATGCTGTTCGTGACACTGCCAGGGTATTAGATTATGAATACGCAGTTGGGGATAGAATCAGTAAACTTATACCAGAAGGGTCTCAAGGCTTCCCGATGTCAATTGACAAAGCCTTAAATATTGCTCCAGAATTAAAAAACTTATACGAATCCAATCCCGATGCCAAAAAAATTCTAGATTTTGCCATATAAGTGTTCATGCTTGCGCAATTGTAATTTCTCCAACCACTATCAATGATTATTGCCCAACTCAACTAGAAACAGGTGGCGACAAAACCATTACTCAATATGAAATGCATGCTTGTGAAGATGTTGGTTTAATTAAATTCGATATTCTTGGTATTAGAAATTTATCTTTTTTGGGTCAAGCCGTAGTCAATGTTCGAAAAACTCAAAAGATTGAAATAAATTTAAAAAAAATTCCACTTGACGACAAAAAAACTTTTGAGATGTTGTCAAAAGGGGATACTATGGGAACATTCCAGCTTTCAGGCGATGGCATGACTAAGTGGCTAAAAGAGCTAAAACCAAATCGAATCGAAGATTTGATGGCAATGGTAGCCCTTTATCGACCAGGACCAATGGCCATCATTCCTGAATATATCGCCCGAAAAAATAAAACTTCACCAATAACCTATTTTGATCCTAAAATGGAAAAATTTTTAAAAAAATCTTATGGTTTATTAGTATATCAAGACGATTGTTTGTACACAGCTATAGAACTTGCAGGTTACAATTGGGTTGAAGTTGATAAATTCAGAAAAGCTATTGGTAAAAAAATTCCAGAAGAAATGGCTGCTCAAAAAGAAAAATTTATCAATGGTTGTATCAAAAACGGTTATACCGAAAAAAAAGCCCAAGAAATTTTCAGTTATATCGAACCTT
>CAYXLS010000043.1:0-6371 GCA_964464785.1 uncultured Gammaproteobacteria bacterium
AAAAAGGGGCTAGAAAAATCGAAAGAATTGTTTGGTGATGAACTGGAAATTTGTAAAAAAATTGATAGAGCTGTGTTTCCGGGACTTCAGGGTGGGCCACACGAAAATAATATTGCGGCGATGGCAGTTTGTTTTGCCGAAGCAGACACTCAAGAATTTAAAGATTATGCTGCTCAAATAGTTAATAATGCCAAAGTGTTGGCTGAAACTCTCAAGAAAAATGGGTTAAAAGTATATGGGACAGAAAATCATTTGATGGTGGTTGATGTGGGATTAGAGCGGGGTAAAGAAATAGCTATAAAATTGGAACAAAATGGAATTGTAGTCAACGCCAATACTATTCCTCACGAGCAGGGGAGTCCGTTTAAACCGTCAGGAATTCGAATTGGGACCCCAGCGATGACCACTCGAGGTTGGAAGGAAAAAGAGTTTGAAGAGTTGGGGAACAGAATGGCGAGGATTATAAGTAATTGAGTAGCTTGTAGAAAAATTAAATAAGTTTGTTTAATTCCCTAATCAATTTTTCTTTTAATTCTTTTAATTTTTTCTCTGATGGTTTTGAATTTTTGTTACACCTAATTTCATAATCGATTGCCCAGATAGCTGTTTTGGGGTAAGGATCATCACCGTATCGAGGGATTAAGTGCCAATGAAGATGTGAATCAGAATTTCCTAATAGTTCATAGTTTAATTTCTTGGGATTAAAAGCTTTTATGACTGATTCGGCTACTATTGCCATTTCTTTTAAAAATAATTCTTTTTCTGATTTTTCTAACTTGTGAAGTTCGTCGGTGTGAGTCTTGGAGATAAAGATGGTGTATCCATAAAAATATTGGAAATCACATAAAACTACATATCCAGTCTTCAATTCTTTAACAAAATATTTATTTTTATTGTTTTTTATCAAATCGATTTTTTCACAAACAAGACATTTGGACATAGATGGATTATAGATTAATTAAATTTTGGTTTTTTTGAGGACGAAAATGAGAGTGGAAGTGGTGATGATAAGCCCAAGATATTGGAGAAGTTGAGGCCAGAAGAAAATGTGGATGTCAGATGTCAGTTTTTTAGATTTCAGAAAATTATTGGGTAAAGCCCAGGCGTTGGACCAGTTGTTGGCTAGGGTGTGGTTTTTGAGAAAAACTGGTTTGAGACCATCGAAATAAAAGGCTATCCAACCTTTGGAATAGCTTTGAGGATAAAAAATAAATTTAGATTTTTGTTCTGGGGAGATATCATTTTTTTGATTAATTAGGTTACTTAAATTGAATGGGTATAATTTGACGGAGTTTATTTGATTTTTGCTCGGGATTTGTTTTAGTGGAGAAGTGTCAAAAAGGATATTTATACCGGGTTGGAAGTCATCTGTTTTGTGGGCGGGGAGGATAAACCAGGCAATTGTGTCTTTAGTTGATTTTTCGAGTTTGGTATCAAAATATTTATGGCGAGAGTTGTTGGCGACAGCGCTAATTTTAGCGGGAAGACCAGAGATGTTTTTATAATTAATTTCAACTAAATAATCTTGATTTAGTTTGGCTTGGGGAAAATTATAAACAGTTAGTGATGAATTTTTGGTTGGGAGACCAATACTGTATGTCAAATTAACAGAATTGTCGAGGTTAAAAGTGGCAATTTGATTTTGACTAGTTAAAATTATTGACGAATTGTTTTTACTAACTGAAAATTTTTGTTCTATAGTTCGGCGATTGGTAAATAGATTAATAAATGGATAAACATAATTAGTCTGATTACTATTGATATAGTTATTAAATTGGGCAAATGCTGGATCGGTATAATAAAAATTAAATTTGTTGACAGAGACTGGATTGTCAACAAAATATTTTTGGGTAGGGTAGGGAGTTTGGTAGACAGTTATTTGACCAAATTGACCAATTTTTTCTAATAAGGAGTTACTAGAAAGAAGGTCTCTGGTTTTGATAGCGAGATTGTTGTAAATTTTTTCGTCTGGGAAAAAAACATTGTTATCAAAAATAATATACTGGATGGAATATTTTTGAAAAATTTTATTTAATTCTGATGGGTTATTTTTTTGTAGGGCAGTATGAAGCTCCCAGTAGTATTGTTCGTTGTTTAAATTCCAAACATCAAAAGCTCGATCTAAGATCGGTTGTTTGATGCCATACCAAATAAATCCTGACCCTTTTATTCCAAAACGATAGTTGGTCCAACCCCAAAATGAACCTTGAGGTAGATTGGCAATTCGGCCATTAGGGTTTTCTTTTTTAAAGAAATTAAAAAGGTCAAAATATTCTTGAGGAATATTATTTCTCATACTAGGCGAAATATATTGTCCAAGAAAGCTAGGAAAAGAAAAAATTATTATTGAGGTAAAAATGAATAAAGTAAAATATTTGTAAATTTTAGGTGGAATTTTTTCAATTAATAAAGCAATTAAACAGGTGAAAGAGAAAATGGCTGGAGTAATAAATTTGGTAAAAGGAGAGCGAAAAATTTGATTAATTAGAGGAATTTGACGAAGAAGAAGGTTGATTTGAGCGAAAAATGGAACTTGAGAAAGTAGAACAATTGCCGAAATAATAAATAGACCGATGGTAAATTTTTCAAAATATTTTTTATTTTTTTGGAGAACTAAAACTACAAATCCGGTAAAAGCAGAAAGACCAAGCATTATGCCAAAAAAAGTGGGAATAAATGAGGAAAAATAGTTTTGCCATGAATTCATGAGAAAACCATTATTTTTGGGAAAGTCGAAATAATAGCCACGAAGAAGAAGGAAATCTATAATACCTCCACGGTAAACATTCCTTAAGACAGTTTCTTCGTTGGACATGAGATTTCCAAAACCATTGGTGGGACCATTTAAGTTAGTGACGAGAAAGTAAACTAAAGGTAACAGCCAAAAAGAGTTAATTAAACCGATTTTGATTATGGCGGAAAATGATTTAGGGTGGATTATAAAAATAATTAGTAAACATAAGAAATAGACGACAAAAACGGTTTGAACATAAAAGCTGGGAATTGCAAGTAAATTTAAAATTAAAAGTTTAAGGAGTTTTGAAGTTGTTGGTGCTTGGAGATAATCTATTAAGTAAAATATTAACCAGGGGAAAAACCCCCAAAAGGTAGAAAAAGTTTCAAGTGGTGCCCAAAAGTTTTGAATTGATCCGAAATTAAGAAGATAAAAAAGAGCACCAATAAAAGAAGTTGATGATTTTAATTTAATAGTTTTTTTTAGACCAAAATAGACACCAAAGGTTCCTAAAAAAATCATAGCAAAATGCCAGAGGTAACGAATAAGGTTGGTTGGGAGAATGAGAGTAAAGGGAAGGATGATAAGTTGGCGAATTAAATCGGTTGAATGAGCCATGCCACCAACTAGTCCAAGACCTTGGTATGTTTGCCAGACAGAAGAAAATGATCGACCCAAATTCATCTTGATGTCAAGTTCGGGCATTAGATTATCCCAACCGACTAAAAATGTGTTTGGAGTAAAATTTTTGAGACACAAAAAGAATGTAATTAAAAATAGAAGAAGCGGGTAAAAATGTTTTTTAAGCTTAGAAATGAGAGTCACTAATTAAATTATACTTGAGCTTTGGCAAAAGTCCCAACAGTAAGACCGGACGGTTTTTTGATACCACGGATACGATACCAGATTTCGTTGATAAGATAGTTAGGAATTAAAGAAACGACTCCAATTTGCATTAGATTGATGACGATAGCTTTTAGATTTGGTCTAAATCCTAGTTTGAGAGCATTAAAACGACTTTTGATAGTTAATTTAAAAGTAGCTTTGGGGTTTTTGTGAGACAAGCTATTATTTAGATGGCGATAGAAAAGTAAATTATTTTCAAGATTAGTAATTTGGCCATAAAGCATAAAGCGAAACATGATATTGATTTCTTCGGCTGAAGATTGATTGGGTTGATACCATTTAAAGTTTTTGGGTAATTTAGAAAGATTGACCATCATAGATGGTTGTTGCATGGGGATAGCCCAAAAAATCATATCTTTAATTTTGTTAAATTTGGTAGGAAAATTTTTGTTACCTATGATATTGTCATACTCATCAATTACAATACATTGACCACCGATGGCAACAACCTGACGGTGACTTTTTAAATAATTGATTTGAAGAGTTAGTCGGTTGGGAAGTGAGATATCGTCGGCGTCCATACGGGCTAAGAATTTTGCCCGAGCTTGAGAAATGGCGATGTTGGAAGTTAGACTAACACCTAAATTAATTTTATTTTTGATAGCAATGATACGAGAATCTTTTTTGGCATAGGATTTGATGATTTTCCAGGAATTGTCAGTAGACGCATCGTCAACAATAATAAATTCAAAATTAGAAAAATTTTGATCAAGAATACTAGAAATAGATTGATCCAAAAATTTAGACGCATTAAAAACTGGCATATAGACAGTAATTAAAGGTTTTTTTATTTTGGTCATAATTTTATTCCCAATTCGTCCTTTTGGACTCATCAGATCCGACACGCATCGGATGTTGGGTGCTGGGGAAAAAAGAAAAAGGGATTTTGTGGATGCATAATACAGCCCAAAATATTTTTCTTTTTTTTGGTCCCCAGCGTAGGTCAGTATTTGCGGATTAGTCGACAGGTTTGGTAGTGATTGGTCCTAGGACAACTTTGGTATAAACCAGGTAGTTAGGGATTCTCTCCACGAGGTTGGCGGTAATACCGGTAAAGTCAAGCGGGTGCTCGACATTCACATTACCGTCGCGTTTTTGCTGAAAAATTCTTTGAAGATCGACCTCGCAGAAAGGTTCTGTGATGGGCCAGTTTTGGACTTCACCGTTTTGAATGGCGAATTCATAATAGCCCGGGTCGAGTTCGAGAAGGTAGCCACCATCGTAAGTGTTATTACCTTGTTTCCAAGAATAAGCCCAAATACGGGAAACTGTTTCTTCGGGAACGAGAATGCGGATCTGAATCGAAGTCTCTTCAATTTTTTCCCAGTCTTTGCCGGTGTAAAGGTAGTCCCAGGTTGCATTTGGGAAGAGTGCCTGTGCACATGTGAAGGCAACTCTGTGACCATAGTCACCGATGTACTCTGGTGCATTGACCCAGACTTTGTTGTCGATCGAATACTTAATGTATCCGATATCTTGGACAACAGTAGTGTCGGCTAGGACGGGAAGAGCGCTCACCATGAGCATAAGAGTTAGAACCAATGAAACGAGTTTCTTCATGGATATTAACCTCCTTATATTTGGCTGAGTTTTTGAGATAATTCTTTGTGGTGACAACAATGTGTCGCCACGGTCGGTTGTACTTGTATCAGATGCTTGTGGACGTTTCACACTGGATGTCACCACCTTCCTTTCATATATTTCAAGTCATGCGCTTTCGCAGGCTTGATAGCTGGAAACAATATTAATTAATAATTAAAAATTAAGAATTAACAATTATTTATTTCCAAATAACAAGCCTGTTAGAGCATGCTTTTTGACTAATCTCGCAAATTGTTAACGTACTGTAAAACTTTTAGTCAAAACGCAATGTTTTGATTTAAAATTTCACTGGTTTAACTTTGATACTTTTTAAGTATCGGGGAGATTATAGCAAAAAGATGTTAAAAAGTCAAGATTATAGGATAATGTGATTTATGGGTTTGTTGGGTATTTAGCGGTTGAATATTAGGGTTTGAAACAAAAAAAATTATTCGGTGGGAATTGGACCACGATCAATAGTTCCATGAGCCCAATTGTATTCTTCGGCCTGTTTAACTCGAAAATCAAATTCGTCTTTGGCAAAAACTTTATCGGCAACGGAGATGAACCCATCAGTGGCAACTATTTTTTCGTAGATTCCAGGACCGAAGCCTTGGTAAACACCACCATCAACACCATTGACGATAACTCCACCAACGATTAGATATTCGCCTTCGTTGACAACTATATTTTCGAAGGTTTTGGTTTTCCCGATACCTGTTTCCATGTAAAGACGTGGATGGGAAATATAGGGTTGTTCAGTTAAATTCCCTGAGGTTGTATCTGGGAAATTCCTTCGATTGATTTCATCGGCTAAAGTCGGGCTAGTAGCGAGAGTTATACCTAAGGCAATAGCACCAGCTTTGGAAAGCATTTCTTTTCTATTCATATTTATGTTATATAATTTTAATATATAATTTAAGGACAGGGTGATTATACCATATTTTTGTGTATTATCAATGGTTTGAACAGGTCACATACATATTGGACTTTTAATCTCCTCACCAACAACTTGCGCTGGTGTTCTTAATTGTAACCCCTCGTGAACACGTTTGTTGTTGTAAAAAAATAAATATTGGGTTAAAGAAGAATGGTTAAATTCGTCAACGTCTATCATTTCATCTTGGTGATGATTTAACCATTCTTCTTG
>CAYXLS010000044.1:0-5066 GCA_964464785.1 uncultured Gammaproteobacteria bacterium
AATCTCTTGACGACAATAAAAAAGCTCTTTATACTGGTATATATGACTAACCAAGATAGAAATATTCGTACATTAATTATTTGTTATGTAATTGCTATAGTGGCGTTGGTGCCTCTAAGAATTGTTGAAATAAAGAATTTGGCTTTGCTTCAAGATACTATGGTTTTAGGTGAAGAAACGGAAGTGTATGAAGAAGAGTATTATGAAGAAGAATTTTATGACGATGGTTATATTGAAGAAGAGATAATGGGTGAAGATGAAATGGTTTTAGGTGAGGAAACGGAAGTGTATGAAGAAGAATATAATGAGGAAGGATATGTTGAAGAAGAATATATAGAAGAGGAAGTGTTTGAAGAAGAAATTGTCGAAGAAGAAATTGTGTTACCGGATGCTGGCTGAGTTAGGATGAGATAATTATCTTGTAGAGATGGTGTAGAGGTTTTGTGGAGCTGAGGGATAGGTGCTAGTTAAAATTACTATTTTGCTACCATCAACCCATGGGTAAACACAGTTTGGGTTGAAATTGGAAGAAAATAGGGTTTGTTGATTTGTACCATCATAGTCGATTACGTTTAAATTTTGGTTTTGAACAAAGATAATATTATTGGAATTTGGTAACCAGTTGGGATTGATTAGATCGTTTTTGTATCCAATTAAAAAGTTGGTGTCGTCTTTGAGATCATAAACATAATAATAATCTTTTTTGATAGATCGGTTTTGGTTTTGAGTGCTTTGAGCTGGAGGTGGGGTGATAATATTTTTGATAATATTACTGTCGGTTTGAGCTAAATACAGTATCTTGTTTTCATCACTGGAAAATTGAATACTTTTTGCTGAATCGGTAGCAATTAGAGGTTGAATCTCTTTGGGGAGTCGATTAAGTTTGGCAGTAATTAAAATGTTGGTTTGAAGTTGCCAGTCTTGGTTGATAATTGGTAATTTATTGGTAGAATCGCTAATTTTAATTGGATCGATAGAGGAATCTAGATTAAGTAAATAATTGGTTTTGGTGTCTAGGCTAGATGCTAATATTTCTCTAGAATTTGGTGAAAAAGCGAAAGTAAATTTAGACCAATCAATAGTAGCGGTGTTGGGAATTAGTTGTCGAGAGATTCCTCGGATTAAGGAAATTGGTAAACCATTCGATTCTATTAAGTAAAGACCATTGTCTTTGGTGGCTGAAGCTGAAGCAACAGAATAGACAATTTTTGTATTATCAATATTGGCTGTAGGATTAATAGCACCAGTAAGTGTGAGTGGTTTAAGATCGGGGACGGAACTAAACAATTGAACATCAGCCTGATAGACAGTTTCTGGTTTGATAGTAATGGTTTTTTGCCATGGAAGAAAACCGTCTTTGTTGATTTTTAGGGAATAAACTCCAGGAGTAAGATTGATAGTATCGTCGGTTGCTGTGATTAATTTATCGTCGACATAGACAGAAGCGCCTTTGGGATGAGAAGTGGCCGATATCATTCCGGTAGGGTTGACGACCAAGCCATCTTTGATGGAGAAACGGTATCCACGGGCGATAAGAGAAATAATATAGGTAGAAAGACCAATAAAGCTAGTGACTAAAAAAAGGATTAATAGACTTCTTTGGTTTGAGTGTTTTTCCATGATGATATTATAACTTAATTAACCTGATTTATGATTTAGGATATATGATTTATGAATAAAACCGCTAAAATTAGAATAGAAAATTATTTAATAATATGAAATTTTTTAAACAATTGGGGATAGATTTGGGAACAGCCAATAGTATTGTTTGGGAAGTAGGTAATGGAGTTGTTTTAAATGAACCAACAATTGTAGCTGTTGGAGCTGAACAAAGAAAAGTTTTAGCGGTAGGGAATGAAGCTAAAAGTATGTTGGGCAAAACTCCAGAATATATTGAGGTAGTGAGGCCTTTGGAAGATGGGGTAATTGCTGACTATGAGATTACTGAAGCAATGCTAAGGTATTTTATGAAACAGGTTATGGGAAAGAATTGGTTTTTTGGACCAGAAGTAATGATTTGTGTGCCAGCTGGGGTTACTCAGGTGGAACAAAGGGCGGTATTGGATGCAGCATTGTCGGCTGGAGCGAGAAAGGCTTATTTGATTGATGAACCTTTAGCAGCTGCGATTGGGGCGAAAATACCAGTGGCAGAAGCTTTTGGTAATATGATTGTCGATATTGGTGGAGGGGCAGCCGAGGCGGCAGTGATATCTCTTGGGGGGGTAGTAACTCACAAAAGCGTAAAGATGGGCGGTAATAAGATTGATTTGGTAATTATGGATTTATTAAAGAAAAAATTTAACTTAATAATTGGCGAACATACAGCTGAAATGATAAAGATAAAGCTGGGAAGTGCTATTAAACCTAAAAAAATTGAAACTTTAGAGATAAATGGTCGTGATTCAATCAATGGTTTGCCTAAAAACTTAGTTATTGATAACGATATGGTCTATGAGGCGATTACTCCGATTTTAGAAATCATGATTACTGTGATTAGAGATACTTTAGAAATTACTCCACCAGAATTGGTATCAGATATTATTGATAGGGGGATAGTGTTGAGCGGGGGAACGGTTCAATTAAAAAATTTTAATACTTTGGTGACCCGAGAAATTGGTGTTTCGGCGCATGTGGCTCCAGAACCTCAGTTTTGTGTAATTAAAGGAACAGGAATTGCTATGGAAAATTTGGATGTGTATCGTAGAGCAGTGAGGTGATATAGTCAATTTTTATATCTTATATAAATTAATTAATAATTAATAATTTTTAATTAATAATTATTAATTGTATCTTATAATTAGTTGTTTGATAATTTGTTGATATTTTAAGTATAATTAACTAATTATCCTGTTATATAGATAAATATTAGAGTAATTAAATTGTTCTAAAATGTAAATATAGCGGAAATAGTTTTTTTATAAAAATATCATTATAATTCTTAAGAAGAAAAAGGATGATATAGTTTTGGGTAAATTACTTATTAATAATTATATAGGATATAAATATCGTTATTTTTTTTGTCATTTTTTGGATTTTTTAATGGTAAAATTGATTAATGAAAAAATATGGGCCAAAAAAACAGCTTTGTAAGAGTGTTAAAGCTCAAAAAATGAACTTAATGAGTAATAAAAATAATGGAACATATTGGGAAATGTTTGATATCAAACTTTTTGGCAGAGATAAGCTTGAAGTGCTAAAAGTTTTGGAGGGAAAATTAGCTTCAGGTACAAAAAAATACTGGATAGCTACAGTAAACCCTGAATTTGTGATGTTGGCACAAAAAGAGAGAGAATTTAAAAAAATTTTGGATAAAACGAGTCTTAATGTGGTGGACGGGATAGGGTTGGTTTGGGCAAGGAAATTAGTTAGTCAGTCTGTCAGTTTTTCAGCTTATCAGATTATAAGATTTTTTAAAAAAATACCAGCTGCTTTTAGAGTAGGAACCGAAGTGTTGAGGGGGAAATATAAGGATCAAGTGTCGTCGGGGGCGGATTTGATAGTGGATTTAGTAAAAATTGCAGCGAGGGATAATAAAAAAATATTTTTACTTGGTGGATGGGGGGATCGAGCAGAAAGAACAGCTGAATTTTTTAAATTCCAATTTCTAATTTCTAATGACCAAATAAATTATTGTACTGGAGAACCAGATGTAGCTAATAGTGAAGTTTTAAAAAAGATTAATAATTTTAAACCGGACATATTGTTGGTGGCGTATGGAATGAAGAAACAAGAATTTTGGATAAATGATAATTTGGATAAGCTTGAGGTGGGATTGGTGATGGGGGTGGGAAGGAGTTTTGATTATTATAGTGGAGAATTGAAAAGAGCACCAAAATGGATGAGACAAATGGGGATGGAGTGGTTGTATTCGCTTATTAAGGAGCCAAAAAGATTTAAACGACAGTTGATTTTGCCAGGATTTATATGGAGAGTATTGTATAATTGAATTGTGGTAACAGAAAAGCAATCTATTGAAATTAGCTCTGGCGTTATTTTCCCGAAGTGTCTATCAGAAGAAAGTATTCCTGAAGAAAATAGACCTAAAATGAGTGATTGGGAAGTTCTTCAGGGTGGAAAACCTAGAATAGAACCTTATTTGTCTGATCCAAAAACTGGGAAGTTATTATCAGTAAAAGTAATTCATGATTATCCAAATATAGATCCTTCTGGAAATGGAGCTGAGATTATTACTTCATTGTTTATTGCAAAAAAATGGGATGAACAAAATCCCTATGTTAGTATGACAATAAATGGGAGAAAAGTTCTTTTCCCTGTAGCTCAGATTTGGGCTTTTCATGGGAAGCCATGTATGGAACGAAGTCAAAGAGTGCGATAATTTAAAATTTTCCAAGCAGTTTAATCTCAAGCTCAAACTGAAAATTGAATTTGGTTTGCATTTGAGATTGGACTAGATTGATTAGATTTAGATAGTCATTGGCGGTGGCATTACCTTTGTTGACAATGAAATTGGCATGAAGGGGACTAATTTGAGTATTCCCAATTGAATGACCCTTGAGTTTTAATTCATTGTCGATGATCCAGCCAGCTGGTTTGATTTCGTGCCAGATAGGTAGACAAAGCGATTCGGGTGGATTTTTGAAAACACAACCGAGAGAGTTCATTGGTTGGGAGACGGATTTTTTTTGGATAATTTCTTGGGCTTTGAGCTTTGCGGTGTCGATATTGCCGGTTTGAAGGTTAATAATGGCAGATAAAATTACTAAATGGGGTTGATCTTGGAGAGAGGAATAGCCGTAGGACCAAGGTGGCTCATTAGTGCGATAGCTCATTAGCTCATTAGTATTTAGGTTAAAAATTTCAATAGAATCTAAAAATTTAGAAAAATTGTTTTTGTCAAAACCATGAATATTGCCATAAATAGCTCCGCCGACAGTAGAGGGGATATAGGCAAATTCTTCTAGTCCGACTAAATTATGGTCGAATGAATAATTAATTAACTGGGGGAGCTGGACACCTGAAGCAACTTTTATTTGATTGTTGGGTAATATCTCAATTTCGCTTGAACTATTTTTAATTACAATTCCGCGAATACCGGTATCGGAAAT
>CAYXLS010000044.1:5076-6360 GCA_964464785.1 uncultured Gammaproteobacteria bacterium
TTAAAATATTTGAGCCGTTTCCTATAATTGTGATTGAAATCTCGTCTTGCAATGAATTCGCACCTTCGCCAGAAGACTTCAGTGGCTTGTGCTTCTCAAAAATTGTTGCTTCGGCTAGATATATTAAAATTTTTTTAAAATCATTTGAATTTTGGGTATATATAAAAATATCGGCTGGTCCACCGATTTTAACAGTGGTGTAGGGGGTGAGGAGATAATTTTGATGGATTTCGAGATGGGGAAATTGCGAAAGAAGTTGAGAATAGATTTTTTGAATATCCATAAGAGGATTATAGCAAAACTCACTTCTTCGCAAGTTCAAGACCTCCTTTTAAAGGAAGTGTCTCGAAAGGATAAAGAACTAAAAATGAGATAATTTTGAACCTAAATATTATCTTATAAAATAATTATTTTGAGATAGTAAAAAGATATGGGATAGTGGTGTGGAAAAGTGGAGAAAATGATATATATCCTATAACTAATATTTAAATATTTATATTGTTTTTAAATTGATATAACTGTGTTACTCTTTATAGAGAATGAAGAGAGGATTTTTTTTTGTAATTTTAATATTGTTCGCGTCAGCAATTAGTTTATTTGTGTCGTTAGCTTTTCCTAGTTTTAAATTTAGTTTTAGACAATTATTTATCCTTAATATGTTTATGTATTTAATGTTATTGATTGTTATCCCATCAATTTTGACGATAATTAAAATTATTATTATAAAGTTGTTTTGGGGAAGAACAAGAGGGTATGGTTCTGTAATTTTAAATTTTAGTTTTATTTGTTGTTACCCAGCTTTAATTATGTTTTTTTTGCTTAATTTTTTGATGTTTTCTTTTCGTTTACATAGCTGGTATATGTTGATTTTTGGTAGAATATTGGCATTTATTATAATAGTTTTAACTACAATGTTGGAGAATTTTTTGATGGTTAAGAGATTAAAAAGAATGAATTTAGAGGATTCTATTTATAAAAATATAGTTGAAAATAAAAAATTTTTCTTTATATCTTTAGGGGGAAATTTAATTAGTTATAATTTGGTGATGTATTTGTTTCATATGTATACTGGTCATTTTGTTTGGTTGAGTCGGATTGATTGGTGGTATCTTCTTTATCAAATAATTAATTAGTATTAATCAGTATTGATATATGTAATCTAGAGAAAAGATTGAGTGAGTTCCAATTCTAATTGCAACTGGATGCAATACAATTGGAGTCATGAAAAACATCAGTAAATTTAAACAATTAAGTTTTAAACAACGAAAAATTATTGAGAAAAAT
>CAYXLS010000045.1:0-6152 GCA_964464785.1 uncultured Gammaproteobacteria bacterium
AAAAAGCGGTTACTATCAAGCTCCCACTAAAAAATATTCCAACCCTAAAAAGAAATACCAAAGGAGTAATTTTAATGCGGTTTAAATCAACCGACGATAAATTATGTGCTATGACAATTCTAGAAAAAAATACCGAAACCTCAGACCGTGTTGAACCAATCATTGAAGTCAAAAAACAAAAACCCATAGCTTAAATAGAGACATTATAGGAAATGTGTAATTAATAAGTATTAATTAGCAGACAAATTAAACGATTGCTAATAGGTCAAGAAAATCTAGTTTATCCCTAAAATAGGATAAAATCTTTAAATTTACTTTTTATACAAAACCAAACCACCACCTAGTCTAATTATGACAGTAAATTACCCTTACTATAGGCCAATGTCTAATTTTAAAAAATCAATAGGGGAGTGGGGAGCTATTTATTACCGCTATGAAATTTTTCATGAATCTCTCTTAATCTTGCGTTAGTCACATGAGTATAAATTTGGGTCGTAGCAATATTTTTGTGACCCAAAATTTCTTGAACCGATCTTATATCTGCACCATTGAGTAACAAGTCAGTCGCCATCGAATGACGAATAGTGTGTGGGGTAGCTGCTACAGGTAAATTGGCACTTCTAACATACTTCTTTACCAACCTCTGGACCGATCGAACAGTTAATCTAGCCTTTTCATCTTCTAAAGCTATTTCATTTGGTCTTAAAACTCGAATAAACAAAGGTTTAAGTTTATCCATTCTCGATTTTAAATATTTATCGATCCAATTAGTCGCCTGATTTGAAATAAACACAATTCGTGATCTACCACCTTTACCTACAACTCCAAATTCTCTAGTATTCAAATTAATCTGCTCTCGATTAAGCGATACCAATTCCGATACCCGCAATCCAGTTGAAAACAATAATTCCAAAATTGCTCTATCTCTAAAACCACTTTTCCCAGAATTAAGCGGTTGGCTCAAGAGTCGCTCAACTTCTTGTCCATCAAGAAACTTTAAATTGTGATCCCTAATTTTAGGAACATCAAGTTTTTCCGGTTGTAACACTTTCATATCATTTTTAGTTAGCCATTTCAAAAAAGACCTAATCGATATAATATAATATCCCTGTGTTACCAATTTCATCTCACCTTTAATTCCAGGCTGTCGCGACAAATACAATCTAAATTTTCTAACTGACTCAGCATTCAAATCATCAATCATTGGTATTTGCTTACCACTATCAATTAGGTACTTAATAAAAACATCTAAATAATGTTCATAATTTCTTATTGTTAATCTCGAGCAATTTTTTTCAATTTCTAAGTGCTCCAAAAATCTTCTTTTTAACAATTGTAAATCCTTATCCATATTTCCATCTTACCACTTCTAATATAGATAAATTTAACCAAAATTGACGATACAATAATCACCAAAATTATTTACGTCATTCCTAGGGCATTTGGTGATGTGTTTATCATTTTATACCTATTTTTAGGTATAATATACATTTTTAATAAAATCAGGGGAGTCAAATCAGGGTAAGGGGAGTCAAGTACTAAAAATTAAACCTAGATAAAAATAAATAGACAATCAATCCATAATAGAGAAATATCAATTTATTTTAAATACGTAAAAATTAAATTTTTATCAAAGTTGAAATAAAACAAAATAATTTATTTTAAAAAAAACTACCAAAGTCTACTCCCCCTGTTTAGAAAATAATTAGAGTCGTAAAAGATACATTGTGCGACATGGTATTTTAACTTACCTATCCACTAGGGAGACGTATATATTTTATTTATTAATAACTCTTAATTTTGATGATTATTATTAATTAACAACAATTAAATCTATCCACCTTTCCACCTCACTCCCTCTCTTCTGACCCTCCTCCGTGTGTACACTTTGATATAGTCACCAAACCTAAACTTATCCACAGAGACTATATCATAATATATCATTATTTTGACTCGTGAAAATTATAGGATATATCGTGAAAACTATTATAGGTCGTATATTATAGGACTCTCCCCTCCTTCACTTACTCCATGGTCTTTTTTTTAAATAAATTTAATTTATATTAGCCTCAAAATCACCTCTCTTAGCTTCAATATATTATCTATTTATATAAAAGCTAGATTGTCTTTCAGGTACAATCAATCACCCGTCACTCTTCCCTATCAATATAAACTTTTTTTTACTTTCAACTTTTTAGTTTATACCTTTTATATAAACCCCCCAACTTGAATATCCCAAAGTTTCTTATATATACCATCTTCAATTTTGATCAATTGACTATGACTGCCATCTTCAACAATTTTTTTATCAGAAATAACCACGATTCTATCAGCTCTTTTTATTGTTGACAACCTATGAGCAATAATCAAAACCGTTTTGTTTTTCATCAAATTAACCAAAGATTTTTGGATATATTTTTCTGATTCTGAATCCAGACTAGAAGTTGCTTCGTCCAACACCAAAATTGGTGAGTTTTTAAGTATCGCCCTTGCTATCGCTACTCGTTGTCTTTCTCCACCAGATAGTTTAATTCCCCTATCACCAACTGTGGAATTATAACCATCTTTCAATTTTGAAATAAATTCATCACAATAAGCCAACTTTGCCGCTTTTATTACCTCTTCATCAGTTGCCCCAAATCTACCATAACGGATATTTTCCATTAGGCTTCGATGAAATAAAACCGGATCTTGCGGCACTAAACTAATATTATCCCTTAAACTTTCTTGAGTAACCCTGGTAATATCTTGACCATCTACCAAAATCCTCCCACTAGTAACATCATAAAGACGCAATAAAAGTTTTGTTAACGTTGATTTCCCCGAACCCGACAATCCTACCAAAGCAACCGTCTGTCCATCTTTTACTTTCAAATTAAAGTTTTTAATTACTTCTTCCCCATCTTCATATCTAAAACTTACATTCTCGTATCTTATATCGCCATTTTTCACTTTCAGCTTTTTCGCCCTACTCCAATCTATTATTTGATAAGGAAGATTTAAAATTTTTGTCATCTCTTCTGCATCAGCCAAACGTTCATACATTTTCATCATTATCCGTCCAAAATCCCAAACCAGCATCATCGCTGAAAACAAATACGATTGAATCAAAACAAAATCACCTATTGTCAGTCTATCTTGTTGCCACAACCTAATTGAAAGATAAAAAATAAGTATCTCAATAACCAACATCAACAAAGACTGAAAACCATAAAAAACAGCCCCCATATCCCAAGTAAACTTTCTTATTTTGTGTAAGTTTTCCGATAAATTTCCATAAGCCTCACTTTCATAAATATAACCATTAAACAATTTAATATTTACATTATTACTAACTGTGTCAGACAACAATCCGCTCGTAGCAGTTTCTGCTTCACTTCTTTGAATATCAAATTTTATTTTATATTTATTAAACCACCAGTTGATAAACAAAAAAACAACCATCCATACCAACATCCCTAAACCCAAATAAAGATTAATACTTCCAAGAACAAAAATCATTATTAAGACCGTCACAATTCCAGGGATAATTTCAAAAAACAATTGATCGGTCAAATATTCAAAGGTATTTACAAAGCTCTTGTGTTTTTTAACCGTTGACCCAGAAAAATTATTAGCAAAATAAGAAAATGAATGTTTTTGTAAATAGTCAAAACAGAACCGGCTTAAGTCAACAATGCTTTTTGATTCAAAAAAATTAATAGTAAAAGAAGAAATTCTCCAAAAAACCCAACGAACAAACTTAACTAAAGCAATAATTAATAATATTTGCATCAAAATCCTAACCACTTCCTCTTTTAATCCCCCTTCATAAAGTACATTAAAGAAATTTTTTGACAAAATAGGAACCAACGTGTCTATTGCAGCACCAACAATAACTGTAATAGTTAAGACTATTCCAGTTATTTTATGATTTTTCATCGCCTTGAAGTAATATTTCAAGGTTCCTTTGGTATTATCTTTCATAATCGTGTTATGATTATACCCTATTTATGGACTTATATTTAATATATAATTATCCTTATGAATCAAATTATCAAACAAATTTTTATAAAAGCCAAATCACATCCCAAAAAAATTATCCTAGCCGATGCTCACGATCCCCGAATTCAACAAGCTGCCAAAATTGCCCAAGACCAAAAAATTGCCGACATCATCCTTTTAACCAACGATTATATAAAAAGTAACCCTCAACTTCAAAAAACTCTTACCCAAAATTTATTCGATTTACGCAAAGAAAAAGGTTTGTCTTTATCAGACTCACAAAAATTAATTACTCAACCCATTTATTTTGGTACTATGATGGTAAAAACCGGCTTAGCCGACGGTCTAGTATCTGGCGCTACCAGCACTACTCACGATACTTTCAAACCAGCTCTTCAAATCCTCAAAACTGCTCCAAATCAAAAAATAATTTCTAGTTTTTTTGTAATGGAATTTTCAAATCAAAAAATTGGCCAAAAAGGAATTATGATTTTTGCTGATTGTGGATTAAATATTAGTCCAAATAGTGAAATACTTGCTGAAATTACCACTCAATCGATATATAGTTTTAAACAACTTATTGGTTCCACTCCAAAGGTCGCCTTACTATCTTACTCTACCAACAACAGTGGTTCTGGTCCAAGTGTCGAACTAGTCAAACAAGCCACAAAAATTGTTAAAGCTCAACATCCCGATCTAATAATTGAAGGTGAAATTCAAGCTGATGCCGCCATCACTCCCATGGTCTCATTCCAAAAAAATCCAAAAAGTATTTTGGGTGGCAAAGCCAATATTTTAATTTTCCCTGATTTAAACAGTGGTAATATTGCCTATAAATTAGTCGAAAGATTATCTGGGGCCAAGGCTTATGGCCCAATTTCTCAAGGAATTGCCAAACCAGTAAACGATCTTTCTCGAGGTTGCAATGTTAATGATATTGTCACTACTATTGCAATTACTTCTGCCCAAACCTATTTGACTTAACGCCAACTTGTAGTCAATATTGTTCCCAATACAACCGCCAATGTAATCCAAATAAATGTAACCCAATTTTTTTTAAATAATCGGCTTCGCAACTCTAATTGAATTAAACTTGACACAATATACACAAACGCCACTAAATAAACTGATCCCTTAAATATTCCAACTGGCCAAAAAGAAAAAACCAAGCCCAACTGAGCTATTAAAAAAGAAGGTACTAATACATAAGTCCAAAAATCTTTATCTTTACCATCATCCGGTAATTCAATCGTAACACTATAAAAAATATACATAAAAATTAACATTGATATCAAAAATACAAAAATTGTATTAAGCCAATAAATCAACTTAAACGAAAACAAACTATCAAACAAAAAAAATGCAGTAATCAAAACAATCATCAACCCAACAGTAAAAGCTGCTCGATATAACGGTGGTGTCCTATTTCCAATGGCAACTAAAAATAAATTTTCAACTAAAAAAGTAATATATGCCATCATTCCAAAAAATAAACTAGTCAAAAACAGTGTCCAGAAATTTTGGGGTAACAAAGCAGAAAACAACCCAAACCCGACAAAAAAACCTATCGGTAAAACCACCGACATCAATCTTGTATACAAACTTTGATTAAAAATTATTCCTAATCCAAACCAAAAACAAAATACTACCAAAACCACTCCAACCAATAATCCATAATAGTGTGATGAATATGGCAAACTAACAAACAAATAAAAACCTATAGAAGCAACTAAAGAAGAAATTAAATATCTAAGCTTTTTTGGCATAGTTAATTATAGTCAAAACCAGCAAAAACCCCAAGGACATCATCATTAGCCTCTAATTCCTCAATAAAATTTAAAATTTTATTCAGTTGTTCCTCACTCTTTATTAATACTGGGTTAATCGCCTTATAAATCATTTCTGATCGAACGATCTTTAGATTCAAAATTGTCATTTCTTTAATAACTAAACTGAAATTAATAGGATCAACCCAGACTAAATTATCATCAAAATCAACTACCCCAAAATCAATTAATTTTAACTGTGTTTTTTCATCTATTTTTTCCAATTCTATTTCCCCTAATCGACTAAATTGAAACATTACTGAGTTAGTCTCTCCCAAAACCCCATTATAATTTTTAAATATTAATTTTATCTCACCCAAAATTCTGTTTTTATTGTCAGTT
>CAYXLS010000046.1:0-6111 GCA_964464785.1 uncultured Gammaproteobacteria bacterium
ATTCCAATTAAAAGTGTATATAGTAATTTTAAAGTCATTTCACTCCTTTGGTGTTTATTTCCCACCGTTGAAAATAATATGATACCCAAGACTATCACAAAAAACACCACTCCGCCAATCATCATGATTAATTATATCTTTATTTTAAAATTATTTTCTGATTTCAGGTACATCAACTACATCTTTTCTGTAAAATCCCCTCATTTCAATTGGTAAGGTATCAGCAAGATTTGGCATTAGAATCTCATCAAAAATATTCTTACTGTTTATACCTGTTTCAAATAAAAAAGTCTCTCCTATAGTCAAATTTACCCTTTTACCTAAATTTAATCCTTTATTTTTTACCCCACCTTCATATAAGATTCCAATTGGTACATACAAAGTTGGTGCTAACAAATCTCCCGCAACTATCATTCCTTCTTCGCCTTTTATCATTGCTCCATCGGTTCTGTGTCCTTCAGGGCTGATAACCATCAGTGTTGACGTTCTTTTACTTCCTAGTTCCTTTAAACGCTGCAAAAATAACTTGTTTTGTTTATAAGCTTGCATTTTTGTATAACCATAATCTGGGTTGTCTATTTGATAACTTTGGATAACTCGATGAGTTTCCACCCCACATTTTTCAACGAAATATTTCATCAATAAATTTCCCTTATTTTCCTTTCTTTCTTCAGTATTAAAAAAAGACATAGGCGTAATAAAATTCCTTGTTTCTCTTTTGTCAATTCTTCGGGCAATATTTCCGGCAAACAACGGATCAACTAGTGCAGTATGATTAAAATACAAAATAACACTTAAGTCTTGTCTTTGATTATGAATTAAATCCTCTATCTCTTCAATTTTTTCCTTAGACCCATCATTCAATTTTAGTCTCCATCCTAAGTGGGGTAGTACTCCAGCAACAAACCATCGAGCAAAACGATAATTTTTTTGTTCAGGACTATTCATAAAAATCTATTTTCTCTCAACCATTACCGTTGCCCATGTCCCTGGACCTCCATGACTACTAGTAACTGGCCCTAAATCACCTCGATATATTTTATCTTCTGGTAATACTCCATTCTTAATTAATCTTTCTACTAGCTCATCCGCATCTTCTTTGGCCCCAAAATCCACTATTGCCACCCGTTGAGGGTTTTTCTTTTCAACATAACTCTCCATCCATTCAACTGCCTGATTTTTTACTCTTTTTTTAAACATGCCCACTTGCTCTACATCTTTTTTTTCAACGATATGATCAATTTTTATTACTGGAACTAAATTCAATATTCTTCCAATCATCGCTTTTGCTTGAGGAACTCTACCACTAGCTACCAAAAAGGGAAGATTTGGTGTCACCGCTCGTAATGTTATTCGCACTCTCAGCTCAGTCAACATTTCTATTATTTCATTACTTGTTGCCCCATTAGCCGCCATTTTTTCTGCCTCTATTACCATAAAACCTTGAGCCATAGAGACTGTTTGACTATCAAATATTGACACCCTATCACTCTTAATATTTTCAACTACCCGTGTTGCGTTTGCTATTGTTTCAGACAATGCTTGGCTTACGTGTATTGATACTACATCTAAGTCTCGTGTAATTAAATCTCTATATATTTTGTCAAAATCTATTTCCAATGAAGCATTAGTTTTTGGCATAAAACCACTTTTGCTCGACATTTCTTCATTAATCCTTTTCCTAAAAGTTTCATTATCTATTGAGGGAGAATCCTTGTTTTCACTCTCACCTACCACAAACGAATCTTTACCAATTGTTAATCCGATAGGGATTACTCTAACCAATTCAACCCCAAGTTTTCTTCTTAATTCGATTTGCCTAGGGAAATCAGCTGCCTCATCAGTTACAATCATTACTCTTCTTTCAGTTCCCGCCATAATAATTTATTATATCTAAAAACCCCCCTCAAATCAATAATTATTAGTCAAAATGTTATTTAAAATAAATTACAAAAATTCAAACCATAAATTTATAAATCAAAACCAGTCAAATTTTGTATCTAACCTATTTTTGTTTTTTCAACAATATCGAGATTATCTTATCGCCTAGGCAGCTTGACTTTCACCCCCAAAACCATTTATAAAATAGCTATAACAACTTATTTTTTTATTTAGGAGATACTAATATGAAAAAGATTTTTTCGTTATTAATCGTTTTTGCCCTTTTGGCCTTTGTTGCCATACCAGTCGTCGCCAAAGGACCTAGTGCACCAGCAGGCAAATCAAACAAAGCCCATCTCTATCTTTACCAAAAAGATCCTTCTACATGGGAAATAGTTGAAAAAGGTGGTTGGGGAAAAATGACCTATGACCTAAGCGGTCCTGAATTTAATTACGTATTCAATGGTCACAATTTGATGGCCGAAGAAGACTATACTTTAATTTATTATCCCGACCCATGGCCGGGTACTGGTTTAAAATGTTTAGGTTCTGGAGTAGCTGATTCAGAAAAAAATATTCATCTCCAAGGAAAAGTAGACACTGGTGACTTACCAATTAAAACTGATTTAAATGAAAGGGCTAAGATTTGGTTAGTCAAATCAGGAGACGTTGATTGTCGGCCAGTAGGTTGGAGTGTTGTTGGTACTTATCGCTGGTCAGTTATGGGGTCATATTTTCATGATGTGACTATTGATACTCAAAATTCTGATGGAACATTTTCGGGAACAGCCGGTTATCCATCTGGAAGTTCTCCGTGGATTCAACCAAACGAAACCACCGAAACAATTACTGGACGAGTAGATGGTGACACTATCACCTTTACTACTGATTATAATGGACCCTATAATCCATCGTATTCTGTTACCGTTACTGGAAAAATTGCTTCCGATGGAACAATTTCAGGAACGGATCCTTGGAGTTGGAGTATGGATCAAGGGAAAGCCACTTCAATTGGCAGTAGAATGATTGGTTGGCATCCAACTAATTATCTTTTTGAAGAAACTTTGATAAATTTTAATCAAACTGAATAATAATTTTATTTACCAAAAATAAATTACAACCCACCAGTCGGTGGGTTGTTGATTTTTACAACTCTTCAATAGTTTTAACCAGCAACTCTTTGACTTTTTGGGCGTTTGTTTCCATTCTTTTATTAACTAATTCAGCTGTCACCGATTCTTCGTTTTCTTTCCAACAATCATAATCGGTTACTAGAGCTATTGATTGATAGGGGATTTGTAATTCATTAGCCAATTGAACCTCTGGCACGGTTGACATATTTATCAATTCTGCCCCCATTTTTTGAAACATAAATGATTCAGCTTTAGTCGAAAATCTAGGTCCTTCAATTGTTATCATTGTTCCATTCGGGTGATAATTAAAGCCTAATTTTTGGGCAGTTTTAACAAGCAATTGTCTTAAGTCAGCGTCGAAAGGTAGTGCCATTGGTGTGTGAACAGGCCTATTGCTAAAATCTTCAAAAAAAGTCAAAGTCCTTAATTTTGTCCAATCAATAAATTGATCAATAAACACCAAATCTTCTGGATAAAAATCTTCCCTTAGCGACCCACAAGCTGTAGTTGCCAAAATATGAGTGCAACCAATTTCTTTTAAAGCCCAAATATTAGCTCGATAAGGAACGAGGGTTGGTGAAATCTCATGGTTTTTTCCATGTCGAGAAATTATTGCCACCTGTTTATTTCCAATCATTCCAGTAGTTATTTTTGATGATGTTTTTCCATACGGAGTTTTTAATTCCACTTCTTTAAAGTCTGCCAAAATTTTTGGATCTTCCAGACCGCTACCACCAATAATTCCAATCATCATTTTATTCTGAATCATATTTGATTAAGTATTCTAATTTATAATTTTTTAATTTTTTACTTCCACCCAAAAATGGCAAATCAATTATAAAACTCATCCCCACTATTTTTCCCCCCAATTTTTCTACCATTTCTACTGCTGCTGCTATCGTTCCCCCTGTTGCCAACAAATCGTCGACTATCAATACTTTATCACCTTTTTTGATAGCGTCCTGGTGCATTGCCAACACATCTACTCCATATTCTTTTTGATATTCCTTTTCAATTGTTTTATATGGCAATTTTCCTTTTTTGCGAACTAATACTACCCCACATTTCATTTTATAAGCCATTGGTGAGGCGAGTAAAAACCCTCTCGCATCAATGGCCACAATTTTATCAATTTTACGATTCAAAAACGGTTTGCACATCTGATCTACCGTGTACCTAAAAACTTTTGGATTTTGCAGAAGCGTTGTAATATCTTTAAAATTTACCCCTTTTACTGGCCAATCAGGAATTTCTCGAATATATTTTTTCAAATTAATCTTTTTTGTTATCATAGACCTATTTTATAATATTTTTCCCAAAATCAGTTATCATTAATTATGGATTCATTTACAAAATTATTTAAATACCTTACCATTGCCATTTTCTTTGGCTGTTTATACTGGGCATACAAATATTTTGCCTCCGCCTACTAAAAATTTTTGTTATTGCCTTTCGGGTTTTATTCGGGTATAATTTTTTTTGATGCACCTCAAAGTTGATGTCCCAGTCTCAGTAATTTTTGCCTACGAACCAAATGGGACCAAAGTTTCGCCTCTAAAAATTCGCTGGGATGGACGAGTTTACACCGTTACCAAAATTGGTCTTCACCATCATTTTAGGGTAGGACGAGTCCTTCATCACATTTTTTCTGTAGTTTCCGACGAAACTTTTTTCCGCCTCAATTTAAATACTGACAATTTATCTTGGCGACTCGAGGAGGTATCCGATGGGCTCCCAGATTAACTTCATTTATAACCAGATAAACCTACCCTTCAACGCCAAACCACCAACTTTAATGCATATCGATCTCAATTCTTGTTTTGCCACTATCGAACAACAAGCCAACCCCTTACTTCGAGGTCGGCCCATTGCGGTCGTGGCCTACGATTCACCCAAAGGCTGTATTTTGGCCCCCTCCATCGAAGCCAAAAAAATGGGCATCAAAACTGGCATGCAAGTTAGAGACGGTAAACTTCTTTGTCCGTCTCTTCAAATTTTAGAACCTGACCCCTGGAAATACCGCAACATTCATGTTCAACTTCGTGACCTAATTTCTCAATATACTACCAACTTTTCCCCCAAATCTATCGATGAATTTATTTTAGATTTTGAAGGTTTTCCATCTTTCAAACTAGGCATGCACCAAATTGGGCTAGAGATCAAACAAAAAATTAAATCCCAAATTGGTGAATGGTTAACCGTTTCCATCGGTATCGGCCCCAACAGATTTTTATCAAAACTTGCCGCCAACCTCAAAAAACCCGATGGCCTAGAAGAAATAAATAAAAAAAATTATCAACAAATTTATCAAAAACTAACCCTTGTCGATTTAAATGGTATCAAAAATGCCAGTGCCATTCGCTTAAACAATGCTGGTATCTATAATCTTGAGGATTTTTATCATGCTTCTATTGACCAACTTCAATCGGCCTTTGAGTCAATCTTGGGTTACTATTGGTATCTTCGGCTGCGCGGTTGGGAAATCGACGACGTCGATTTTGGTCGTAAGAGTTTTGGTAATATGTATTCATTACCAATTACCGTTTCCACCCCCCAAGATATTTCCCCAATACTGCACAAATTGGTTGAAAAATGTAGTTTTCGAATGCGTAGAGCTGGTTACACTGCCAGAGGAGTTCATGTGGCTCTTTTGTACAAAAATCACACTTTTTGGCACCATGGTTCTGTACTCAAAGAACCACTTTTTAGTTCCAATGATATTTACAAATATGCCTACAAAATTATGGTTTCATCTCCTTACCGCTTACCAGTTGCTAACCTGTCAGTGTCTCTTTTTAGTCTTACTAAATCCAATTTTTCCCAACTTGATTTGTTTAATCAGTTAACCAAGAAAATTAATCTTACTCAAGCCTTGGATAAAATCAATGAAAAATGGGGTAATTTTGTTATCACTCCAGCCATGATGATTGGAACTCAAGACAATGTGGTCGATCGAGTTGCTTTTGGTAACATAAAGGAGTTAGAACAATTTATTTGTACTGAATAAAACTATTATGTCTTAAATAAAAATATCTTGTATAATATGAATAAGTTACGATACATATTCGACATCGGTGAATTAACCAATGGTGACAAA
>CAYXLS010000047.1:0-6023 GCA_964464785.1 uncultured Gammaproteobacteria bacterium
ACCTGCAACCTCATGGTCCCAAACCATGCACGCTAGCCAATTGCGCCAATCCCCGTTTTTAAAAAAGTGCCGCAGGAGGGAATCGAACCCCCACGCTTGTTGAGAGCACAAGATTTTAAGTCTTGCGTGTATACCAGTTTCACCACTGCGGCATTTTTAAGGTACTATTTTAACCAACTCACCAATCCGAAGCTTTAGCAAAGGATGGCACTGCAACAAAATCGTGTTTCTATTATACAATAATTTCTCGATGTTATAATCTAGAGCATGTTAACCCAACCCACATTTATTCCAGTCGGTACTCAAGCCACTGTCAAGTCACTTTCTCCTCAAGAAATGGAAATTATTGGTATCGAAATATTTTTTTGCAACACTTATCATCTATATCTTCGACCTGGAGATAAAAATATTAAGAAATTCGGTGGATTACACAAATTCACCCGATGGAATGGCAAAATAATCACAGATTCTGGTGGTTTTCAAATTTTCTCACTTGCCAAAGAACACAATGGTGCTGGTAATTTAGTAAAAATTTCTGAAGATGGTGTCGAATTTAGATCTCATCTTGATGGAACCCTTCATTTTTTTACACCAGAAACCTCACTTCAAATTCAACATAATTTAGGTGCTGATTATCTGATTGCTTTTGATGAATGTGCTCCATATCCTTCAACCAAAAATTATGCCCAAAAAGCTTTAGATCGAACTCACCGATGGGCTATTAGATCACTATCAGAACATAAAAAACTAAACCAAAAACTAAAACAAAATCTAAATTTATATGGCGTGATTCAAGGAAGTTACTACAAAAATTTACGTCAACAATCAGCCGAATTTATTTGCGCCCAAGACTTTGATGGCATCGCTATTGGAGGAATTTCAGTTGGTGAGCCAAAAGAAAAAATGAGACAAGCAGTTTCCTACGTCTTACCAATTATCCTAAAAGCCAAAAAACCAATCCATTTACTAGGAGTAGGAGAAATTGATGATTTATTTGATTTCTTTGGACAGGGGATTACCTCTATGGACTGTACTCTACCTACTCGAATGGCCCGAGGTGGACAGTTTTTACATCGAACCGGTAATTCCACCCATGATTACAAAAATAAGTTTAAAAGCCAAATTATGCACTCTAAATTTAAAACCGACCAAACCCCACTAGATTCGAATTGTCACTGTTCCACTTGTCAACAATATGACAAAGCTTATATCCATCATCTTTTTAAAACCCAAGAATTACTAGGCTACCGACTCATGACAATCCATAATTTAACTTTTATGATAAACACCACTCAACAAATCCGTGATGCCCTAAAAAATGGTACATTTAATAAATTAAAGTATAATTGGTTAGGATATTAGAAATTATGAAATCAATCTTAGTTACCGGTGGCGCTGGTTTTATCGGAACCAATCTTTGCCGTTATCTTTTAAACCAAGGCCATCATATTATTTGTCTTGACAATCTATATTCCGGGAGAGAATCAAACATTTCTGATTTGAAATCAAACCCAAATTTTAAATTTATTCACCACGATATTACTAAACCGATAGAACTAACCGAGATTAGTCAAATTTACAACCTAGCTTGTCCTGCCTCACCCCCAGCATACCAAAAAAATCCAATCCAAACCTGGAAATCATCTGTTTTTGGAATTTATAACATTCTAGAATTATCTCGTAGAAATGGGAATATACCCATTTTACATTCGTCCACTTCAGAAATATATGGTGACTCACTTCAGCATCCCCAAAAAGAAACTTATTGGGGCAACGTAAATCCAATTGGAATTCGTTCTTGCTACGACGAAGGCAAAAGAGCTGCTGAAAGTTTAATTTTTGACTACTATAGAACCTATCAACTTCCAATTAGAGTTATCAGAATTTTTAATACTTATGGACCATTTATGGATCCACTTGACGGTCGTGTAATCTCAAATTTTATTATTCAAACTCTTCAAAACGAAAATATTACTATTTATGGTGATGGTTTTCAAACTAGAAGTTTTCAATATATTGATGATTTAATTGTTGGTATGGATAAAATGATGAACAATAACAAAAATTTTATCGGACCAGTCAACTTAGGAAACCCGAATGAATTTACCATTCGAGATTTGGCAAATATAATTAAAAAAATTATTCCCCAATCAACCAGTCAAATCGCAAAAAAAGAACTTCCCCCAGATGACCCAAAACAAAGATGCCCCGATATATCACTGGCAAAAAAAATACTTCAATGGGAACCAAAAATATCCCTTGAAACTGGTATAATCAAAACCATTGAATATTTCAAAACCCAAATCTAACCCTATCTCAAAAACCTTTTTAGCCATCAGTTTTGGTTGCCGCGTCAACGCTGCTGAAACCAATTTATGGTCTCAAACGCTAATTAATCAAGGGCTTACACCTGCCATGGCCAACACTCGACCATCAATTGTATTAATCAATACTTGTGCAATTACTAAAAAAGGCGAAAAAGAATCTATTAATAAAGTCAAAACTCTCCACCAAAAATATCCTAAAGCAAAAATTTTTGTTACCGGTTGTGCCAATTTTTCAAAAATTAAAAATTTAAATAATATTTTAATATTTACAAATCAAGAAAAAGAAAAATTGTTAAAAAAATTAAATTCATTTTATACCCCAAAAATTAAAGATAAATTTTCTCATACAAAGAGATTTTTGTTAAAAATTCAATCTGGTTGTACTCAATTCTGTTCTTATTGTATCGTTCCTTATAAACGTAATTATTTATTTTCACTTCCAATAAACGAAGCAGTCAAAACAGTTAACCAAGCAATTAAAGAAGGCTACAAAGAAATAATTATCACTGGAGTTAATGTCAATCAATATCAATACGACCTATCACTACTTATAAAAAATATTTTAAACAAAACTAAAATAAAATTAGTTAGTTTTGGTTCAATTCCCCTAAATTGTATAAACGATGATTTTATTGGTTTATTTAAAAATTCAAAGTACAACCCAAGATTATCTCATTTTTTACATATTCCCATTCAATCCGGATCAGACAAAATCCTTACACTAATGCATCGTCCTTATACTAAAAAAGAAATAATGAGAAAAATCAACAATCTAAAATCTACAATCGACAATCTAAAATTAGGTACTGACATAATCGTTGGTTTCCCAACAGAAACTAATACCGATTTTCAAGAGACTTTCAATCTTTGTCAAAAAATTGGTTTTTCAAAAATTCACGTATTCCCTTTTTCACCTCGCCCCAGTACACAAGCCAGAATTCTGTTTGAAAATTCTCCAAAAATTTCAAAAGAAATACTCAAATCCCGATCTAAACAAATCCAATCTTCCTAACTAAAAAATTATATTTTTGACAAAACAACAATCTAACGCCCAAAAAATACTTCCATCTCATCAAATACCTGAAAATTAAAAGACACTTCTTGCCCAGGAAACTTTGCCTTATTACCCCAAATATAAGCTTTGTTAACATCATCCCTCATCTGGTTTGATATTCTTTTCAAAACTTGATCTAAAGTAGCAGTATTTCTAATAATTAATGGATCCTTTCTGTCGGCTTCTCCAACTCTTTCTTTTTTCAAATAAACTCTCACCAAACCCAGACCTTGCCAAACTCTTTCTTTAAACTCATCAATCCCAATATTTCGATCTACCGACATTTTTAATACCCTGTCAGGAATTTTTTTTAAATCACTATTTTCTACCAAATCCATCTTAGTAATAATTTCAACTGCTCTCATATATTTTCGTGTTCTTACCAAACCATCAATTAATCTGTCTATCGACCCAATTTTTTCATTCAATTGAATAATAGCGTTATCAAAACCCAATTCTTCAGCTATATCAGTGATATCTTCTTTACTAAAAGAACTGTAAGGATCAATTATTTGCACCGCACCCTTATTGGTTTTATGAACTAAAATTTTTGGAGGAATATCGTTTAATCTAATACCAGCATTATAAAGCTCCTTACTAACCATATCTAACCAATCCACTCTTTGAATATCTGTCATCAATACCACTAAATCTGCCGCCCTAATTACTGATATAACTTTTCTACCAAATCCCTTGTTCCCAGATGCACCTTCAACAATTCCCGGCAAATCCAATATTTGAATTTTTACTCCTTTATATTCCATCATCCCAGGCACCACTCCTAAGGTTGTAAAATCATAATTCCCAACTTTTGATTCTGCATTAGTCACTTTATTTAATAACGTTGATTTCCCCACACTAGGAAGACCAACTAAAACGACACAAGCATCTCCAGAATGTTTAATTGCATAACCTAATCCACCCCCACCGCCTTTATTCATTGGACCATTTAATTCTTCGTTAAGTTTCGCCAGCTTAGCTTTTAGAACCCCATGATGATGTTCAGATGATTTGTCGTATGGGGTATCCCGAATTTCTTTTTCAACCCGAGATATCTTCATTTTAATAATTTCTTCTTTGGTCATTTGATAGAATTACTTACTTATTTTTTAAAAATTAGAAATTGGATATTAAAAATTTTATAAAAAACAAAATAATAATTAATTTTCTATTTATATTTATTTTTTTTGTTTTTTCGATTAGACCTATTTTAGCATCTGAAAATATTTTTGGCCTTCATTTAACCCAACCTGAAGATCTACTATCTGCAAAAAATATAATAAATTCTAGTGGAGGAGATTGGGGGTGGGTCACTATCGTCATTCGGCTTGATCAACTTGACCATAAAATGTGGCAAGATTTTTTTGATAATTGCCGACAATACCATTTAATTCCAATCATAAGAATGGCTACTATCGCTAATGGAGAGAATTGGAAAAAACCCTCATTTTCTGACATTGACAAACTCACAAGTTTTTTAGATTCTCTCAATTGGCCAACCCTTACTCAACACGTTATTTTGTTTAACGAAATAAATCATGGTCAAGAATGGGGTGGAGAAGTTAATATCAAAGAATATGTCGATATTTCAATCTATACTTTTCAAAAACTAAAAAAATATAATCCAAATTTTTTTATTTTAGGAACAGCCCTCGACCTAGCTTCACCCGAATCACCACCGATTTACAAATCAGCTCCCAAAGTCTATCAAGAAATTTACTCTTATAAACCTCAATATTTCGACTATATAGACGGTCTAGCCTCTCATTCTTATCCAAACCATGGATTTTTAGGCACTCCAAAAGACAAAGGTCAACACAGTATTTTGGGTTACTTATGGGAATTAGATTTTTTAAATAAACTAGGTATCAAAAAGGAATTCCCAATTTTTATTACCGAAACCGGTTGGCCACACCAAGAAGGAATAAGCAAAAAAAACAACTTTTACACCGCCAAAACTACTTCACAATTTTTACTCGAAGCTTACTCAATTTGGTCCAAAGACGACAAAATTAAAGCCGTTACTCCGTTTATTTACAATTACCCCGCCTTACCCTTCGATCATTTTTCTTGGCTTGATAAAAACGAAAAAATATACCCTGAATATCAAAAAATTATCGACATTTCCAAACAAATCAATAAACCCGAACAAATAACCAAATATGAAATGTATGGAATTCATGTCCCTTTTTTAATATTTTCAAATCACCAATATTCTGGACAAATTAGTTTAAAAAACACCGGCCAATCCATTTGGGGAGAAACTCAATTTTGCATAAATCCAAAAGTTGATTCAAATATTGAAATCAGTCCTCTTTGTACTAATCAAAACGACTATGTTTTACCAGGACAAATAAAAATTTTTAATTACACGTTTACTATAAAAGATACAAATTCAAAAAAAATCAATATATCTTGGGACTATTTACCAGAAACTGAAATAAATCTTATCTCTGAAAGTTCTAATATTTACCACCCAAGATACAATTTAATTAGTCGACTTAAAAGCTTTTTAACCAAATTTTGGTAAAATACCAGTGTTCCTTACCAATTATTAATTACTAATTTTAAATTATTAATTAATTTATGTCCTCATAGCTCAGTTGGATAGAGCGCCTCCCTTCTAAGGAGGAGGTCGCAGG
>CAYXLS010000048.1:0-5735 GCA_964464785.1 uncultured Gammaproteobacteria bacterium
TGGGCCGGGACGTACCCGTGACCGGCGTGCGATGAATTGAGGGCCCATCCCACCATTCTTGCGGAGCCTTCTGTGCCGAGATACCTCGCAATGGCGCCATATGACGTAATCCGGCCATAGGGCACCAGTTTCGTTACCTCGTACACACGGCTGAAGAAGCCTTCGTTATCACTCACCGGGACTGATGATCTCTTTTTCATCTGGCAGTCTGAACGACAGATATGTTATCGGAACACCCTGATTCAGGAAAAGTTCTTCGTAATGTGTCCTGATCGAGAGGAGAGGATCACCCGGCATCTCCCGGTGGAGGTCAGTGACGGATGTGATTATCCCGAGGCCGTTAGCCTTCGCAAGTGCAAGTGTGTAGTCATACAGTTCGCGGCAGTCGGTCTTCAGGTGCACTATGCCCCCGTCTTTCAGGTACTGCCTGTAAAGATTCAGGAAATGCGGGCCTGAGAGCCTCTTCTTTTCTCTTATCCTCTTCATCTGCGGATCAGGGAATGTCAGCCATATCTCGTCTATTTCGCCGGGGGCGAAGAACGAGCTTGTGAACTCTATGCGCGTACGGATGAATGTGGAATTCGGAAGCCCCATGAGATGTGCATCCTTGGCGCCCCGCCACATGCGCGCCCCCTTGATGTCAATGCCGATTATGTTCTTCCCGGGATACAGGCCAGCAAGCCCCACAGTGTATTCTCCCCTGCCGCATCCCAGCTCCAGGATGATGGGATTGCTGTTGCCGAACCATTCCCTGTGCCACTTTCCCTTAAGCTCGTGGTCATGCCTGAATACCTCCTCAAAAGGGGGCTCGATAACACGGTCGAACCCTTTCATCTCAGCCCACCGGGCGTGTTTGTTCTTGCCCAAAACCCAGGTTATTTTGCTTTCCCGCCTGTCAGCGAAATCTTCATCCCCATGTCATAGACACCGTTGAGGAGCGTGTCCCTCATACCGTGGATAACCCTGAAGTGATAGTCGCCTGACTCGGGGAAATATACATTTGACTTAAAGGGGATGGTCAGTTCACGCAGATCACCCGTCCCCTTACCCAGCCACCTGCCTTTTTCATCGGTCACCATTGCCTGAATGGTGTCAGTCACAAACGTGCCCGAAGGGAAGGATGTAACAACAAAGAGGTAGATGTTGCGGTACGGGTAATCCGTTGAGGTACGCAATGACAGCTGTATGTCGTATGTCTTTACCGTGTCATCAATGGCACAGGTGTATTTTGCCGGATCAAACATGCTCCATTTGCCTTCATCCAGGCTGTAGTTCTCCGAGTACCGTATGTTCCGGTCGCATGCCAAGGCAGCCACTGCAATCATCAGTGCGGCTGCTATGATCTTACTTCTGCTTCCTCTCATTTCTCCTGTGATATGGTCTGTTTTTGCCTTTGCCTTCACGCGGGCGGCTCTTTGATTCAAACCTGTCAAGCCCGCTGTTCTGCAGAAGCAGGTCATTGCCTCTTTCCATGCGGTTGTTCGCCGGTCCGGCCAGCAGGTTATCAGGCTTGACTCCTTTACGGTTCAGCTGGATGATCTCACGTACCCGTGCCACAGGCACTGCAGTCATGTTAGCGGCAATCCGCGGATCAGTCGAATACCAGTATACGCCGGTGTGCACCTCCATCTTCATGAAGTAGGCTGTGCCTCCGGCAAGCTCAAGGGGTATCTCCTTCGAGGGGAATTCCTTCTGCGCATCAATGTAGCAGTCAAGCTCATAGTTCAGGCAGCATTTGAGTTTACCGCACTGTCCGGCGAGCTTCTGCGGGTTTAGAGACAGATCCTGGTAGCGTGCGTGGGAGGTGGTCACCGAAATGAAATTTGTCACATGGGTGGAGCAGCACAGCTCCCTGCCGCAGGTGCCTATGCCTCCGATACGCCCTGCCTCCTGCCGTGCTCCTATCTGCCTCATCTCTATCCTGATATGAAACTCCTCGGCAAGGACCTTGATCAGCTGGCGGAAATCAACCCTCTCATCGGCAAGGTAGTAGAAGATGGCCTTGGTCTTGTCACCCTGGTACTCAACATCGCCGATCTTCATTGCCAGCCCCAGGTTTTCTGCAATCTTCCTCGAGCGAAGCATGGTGGTAACCTCAAGCTTCTTTGCCTCCTCCCATTTCTGAAGGTCAACAGGCCGGGCCTTACGGTAGACTTTCTTCAGCTCATCGACTACAGGCCTTGTCTTCATTTTCTTAAGCTGCTGACTGACAAGGAAGCCGGTCATTGACACATAACCGATATCATGTCCGGGAGAGGCCTCCACTGCAACAATGTCATCAACTTCCAGTTTCAGGCCGTTCACATTGCGGTAGAAACCCTTTCTCGTGTTCTTGAACCGGACTTCAACCACATCATTGTGACGTACGTCAAAGGGGAGGTCGGCAAGCCAGTTGTACTCATTCAGCTTGTGCGCCCCGATTGTGTATTTTATTTCAGGCTTTGACGGCTCCTCGCCGGGCTGGACCTGTATATCCTCGTTTATCATAACATCATGTTAACCGCTGGCGGAAGAAAGGATCAGTCTCATACTTTCCGCAAGGGTGAATGCAAAATTAGGAATAAAAGAGCTATTATCAAGTGATTCCCCTCAGTTACCTGATAAGCCTCATGGTCCTGAGGGCCAGGTCAAGGAAAATCATTTTTGTATTGCCGTTGCTCTCGACGTGGGCGTATGCAAGGTTGAACTCACGGTTGAGGGCATTGATGTTCTTCTCGTTGATGAAGGGATGGAATTTTTCAGAAAACTCATCCTCGGCGCGGGTGAGGTATACAAGTCTGTTTTCCCTCCCGTTGAAATTGAGTATGAAATTTTCACGTATCATCCGCAGTGAGTAGGAGAGGAAGCTCTTCTGTCTCTCCCTTCCCAGCGTTGCGGTCTCCTCTGACCATGTCACAAGCGAGTGGATGTCACGGGTCCACGCCGTGCGCATCAGCTTCGTGAACCGGTCGAGGTGTACCGCGCTGTTGTCATCTTCCCGGGCAAGTTCCATAGCCCTGACCATGTTGCCGTTCGCGATAGCGGCTATCTCAGAGGCCCTGGCTTGGTCCATGCCCATGGTCCTTACCAGGTGTGCGCTGAGTTCATCTGACGGTATTGAAGGAATTCTTATGTGCTGGCATCGCGAGGTGATCGTCGGAAGCAGCCTGTCATCCTCTTCGGAAACAAGTATGAAGAGGGTGCGGGCAGGGGGCTCCTCAATCATCTTGAGGAGCTTGTTCGCCGTCTCGGCATTCATCTTTTCGGGAAGCCAGATGATCATTATCTTGAAGTCAGACTCAAATGACTTGAGGCTGAGCTTCCGGATTATCTCTGCCGCCTCGGCCACAGGTATCAGGGCCTGCTCGTTGGCGACTTCCATCGCTTCTGTCCATGTGCTGAGCGAGAACCACGGTGACCGGAGTACCATTTCGCGCCATTGCGCGATAAAGGTATCACTGACAGACTCAGTGCCTGATTTCTTTTTAATGACCGGGAAGACAAAGTGGAGGTCAGGATGTATCAGTTTGTCATACTTGACGCACGACGGACAAACGCCGCAGGCATCTTCCGCGGTGCGTTTCTCGCAGCTGATGTACCTTGCAAAGGCCAGCGCTATGGCGAACTTGCCGCTTCCCTCGGGACCATAAAAAAGCAGCGCATGACTGACGCGGTTCTCCGCTACGGAGCTCCGCAGCCTGTCAATCACTGCCTTCTGTCCCGGTATCTGTGAAAAATTCATTTTGCCCTTCGGATGACGAAGAGCAAATGTAGTAAAAAACGGATTATTACGGTTTTTTAAAGCGCTGCCAGGGCTTTGTCGTAATCGGGCTCCTGGACTGTCTCCGGCACCAGCTCGGTGTAAATCACGTTACCTTTCTCGTCAACAACCACAATGCTGCGGGCATAGAGACCGGCCATCGGACCGTCAATGAGGTCAACGCCATAAGCCTTCCCGAATTCAGAATCACGGAACCCTGACAGTGTAACCACATTTGTTATCCCTTCAGTTGAGCAGAAACGTCCGTGGGCGAACGGCAGATCCTTCGTGATTGCCAGCACAACAGCGTTCTCCTTTCCGGCTGCCAGCTGATTGAATTTACGTACTGCGGTGGCGCAAACGCCCGTGTCAAGACTTGGAGAAATGTTAAGTATAACTTTCTTTCCTGCCAGCTCATTCAGCGAAAGGGTGCTGAGATCTGACTTTACCAGGGTGAAGCCCGGGGCCTTGCTTCCCTTTTCGGGAAGCGAACCGGATGTGTTTACAGGGTTGCCCCTGAGAGTGATTTTTGCCATAATTCGTTTATTTATTAAATACTTCGCTTTGCGTAATCTTTCAGTGAACTTCCATTCAACCTGTTCTGCCAGGCGCATGGTCTGCCTGAGTTTTCCCAAATTTAACAAATCACCACGGCATTTGTTTAATAAAAAATAAACTGACATAATTACCCCTTTGCTTGTAAGGGAACCTTTCAACTTCTTATTTTTGTACAATACAAACAAACAGGTAATCCGTAAACAGAAATTTTATGAAAATCATTGACAATTTTAATTTTAAGGGTCTCAAGGCAATTGTCCGGGTTGATTTCAACGTTCCCCTCGACAAAGCCACACGTGAGGTTACTGATGACACCCGCATTCGCGGAGCGCTTAAGACGATAAGGAAGATTACCGCTGACGGCGGAAGTGCCATTCTCATGTCACACCTGGGGCGGCCGGAAGGAGTAATGGAGAAATATTCACTCAAACCCGTTCTCCCGGTGCTGGAGAAACACCTCGGGATGAAGGTTGCTTTTGCTCCTGACGCCCTTGGCGAAGAGGCTGTGGCGATGGCCGCCGCCCTCAGACCGGGCGAAGTGATGATGCTCGAAAATGTCAGGTTCTATCCCGAGGAGGAAGGCAAGCCGGTACTCCCGGAGACCGCCACTGATGAGGAAAAGAAAGCTGCCAAGGCAGCTCTGAAGGTGAAACAGAAGGAGATGGCTAAGAAGCTTTCGACCTATGCCGACGTATATGTCAATGACGCATTCGGTACGGCTCACAGGGCTCACGCCACCACCGCGGTAATAGCTGACTTTTTTCCGGAAGACAAAAGGATGTTCGGATTCCTTATCAACAGCGAGCTTGCTGCAATGGACAGGGTGCTGAAGAGCGCAGGGAAACCATTCACCGCAGTCATGGGTGGCGCCAAGGTGTCAGACAAGATACTGATCATCGAGAACCTGCTTGACAGGGTGAATAACCTGATTATCGGCGGTGGCATGACATATACCTTCATAAAGGCTATGGGCGGAAACATAGGCAATTCCCTGTGCGAGGCCGACAAGCTTGATGTGGCAAAGGCGGTCATCGAAAAGGCAAAGGCAAAGGGGGTCAGCCTGCTCTTCCCGGTTGACGGGATCAATGCTGACAAGTTTGATGCTGAAGCTAATACATATACTTCTGCAATTGATGATGTTAAGGACGGATGGATGGGTCTTGACATCGGACCGAAGAGCATAGAACTTTTTGAAAAGGTGATTATGGATTCAAAGACCATCCTCTGCAACGGCCCGATGGGTGTGTATGAGATGGCAAAGTTTGCCGCCGGAACCACCGCAATAGCAAAGGCCGTGGCAAAGGCCACCGAAAAGGGAGCATTCTCACTGATTGGCGGGGGCGACTCGGTTGCAGCAATCAACAAGTACGGACTGGCCGACAAGGTGAGCTATGTCTCCACTGGCGGAGGCGCCATGCTGCAATACATGGAAGGCAAA
>CAYXLS010000049.1:0-5513 GCA_964464785.1 uncultured Gammaproteobacteria bacterium
GTTTATCAATCCAATCCAAAGTTTTCCTGGCTACATCGGTATAATCAGTCCGTACTATTTTTTCTTCTTCTTCTTTTTCCCCTTCCTGTACTATGTTTTGTTTCTGAGTTTTATCGCTTAACCACGTAAATTTCCTATTATTATATCCATACAAAATCGTTACCACAGCTATCAACCCACACATTACCGTCACCAATATTGGCAAAGTCGTTTCATTTTTGAAAAAAGACATAATTAATAATAACAAAAAAGGGCAGGGAAGAGTACAAAGCATTGACAAAAAAATTTATTGTATTACAATATACTCATTACTGTAATACAAATTATGCGTCAAGTAATCACTATATCTCTACCAAAATCAATGGCTGATACAGTCAATCATGCTGTAAAAACCAAGTCTTATGTCAACAAAAGCGAATTTTTTCGCCATCTAATTCGCAACTGGTCTGAAAACGAACTAATCAATCAAACTCTTGAAAGCAACCGACAAATGAAAATGGGGGACAAAACCTTACTCAAATCTTTCAAAGATCTTAGGAATATGTAAAATAAATTATTGTGAATATCTATTATTCTGATATTTTTCTGAAAAACTATCGTCGTTTATCCAAAAACATCAAAATAAAATTTGAGAAAAAGGAACCAATTTTTCGACTAAACCCTTTCGATCCACAATTAAAAACCCACCAGCTGACTGGCAAACTCAAAGGATTTTATTCTTTCTCTGTCGACTATCATTATCGAATAATTTTTAGTTTTGAATCAGAAAATGAAATTTGGTTTCACAATATCGGCACTCACCAAATTTATAAATAGGGGAAACGGTCTATTCGTCTTTTTTTAGTCGTCAACAAACCCTTGACAATTAATAATTCTAAAATAAGCCATATTTAAACCAAACGTAAGGCAAAAATTAATTTTCGGCCCAAATATAAAAGATTTTTATTAAACCCAGAAGATATTTAATTCCTCGTTGTCACACTAATATCAAAATACTTAGTCGAAGCTACCCCTACAGTTGTTGTCCCAAGTCCGAATTTAAAATCTACTCCAGCAACATCAGACGAACCAACCCTGGGATTACAAAGCACAAAATCTTGACAACTAATCACTACCACTTCATCGCTATTCAAATAAACCGTCGTAGACGGAACAGCTGAAACGGAAGCAATCTTACCATCAAAACAAACTAAATTAGTCACTCTTTTGTCACTTCGATTTACAATTGTAACCGATGTTCCCCCAGCTCCACAATTAATATTTTTCGAATCACTGTTATAAATATTTCTTCTTAATTCGGCCATAATATTTGTCCCATTCTCATTAAGTTTATTATTGGATCTAACTTTATTTTGCGATCTAAAAGTCAACAAGATTGTCGATATTACCGCAATAATTATTATTCCAAAAGAACCAACCACCACCACAATTTCTATCAAACTAAAACCAGAACTTAATTTATTTTTACAACGATTCATTTATTTAATTAATAAAAATTTGAAAAAAACCTTTTAACCTCCACTGTTTCACCTCCACTCCAACCAACCCTTACTACCGCATATACACAAGTCCATGGCTCTGTATCTGTACAATCATCATCAGTTACACCACTAAATCCTACAGTATAAGAATAGTTTTCTATTGTATCTGATATTGGAGTTAGTTTCCAAAAATTATCTCTATCATTGTTTTTTTGATCCACCAATCCTTCCATAACCTTTTGAGCTACTACTGTAGCCTTTTTTCTTTGCAAAGCGTCAGTTTTTACCCCAGTTGACTTCACCATCAAAGATACTACACCAGTTATCACCAACACCGTCACTCCAACAGAAAATATTATTTCGATAATACTTAATCCTTTTTCAGTTTTCATTACTAATAACTCCCGAATTATTAATATTTATTATTTTTGTTCCTCCGTTACTAGTAACCGAAACCACTACACTCATTGTCGTGGGTTCTCCAGAATTATCCACCAACCGACCAGTACTTTTAGAAAAACCAAAATCACTCGACGACGATACTCCAATTCCGCTTTTCACTTTCATAGACGAATAAGGTGAGGCTTCTGTATATTCCTTTTCCCCTGCAACTCCCGATATAGTAATTATATTCCCCAAAAAACTAACTTTAACATAATCTAAACCTATGAACCCACCCGGTAATTGTTTTGTTATTGCCAAATTTCTGGCCAATTTTATATGATTACTCACTTCTGTCGCAACCGACTCTAATTCTTTTACCCCAGTAAAACTATTTAATGACATCGCTCCCACTCCAACCAACACCATAATTACTGTCACTGTTACTATCAATTCAATTAATGTAAACCCACCATCCCATCTAAATACGAACGAAGTAAATTTTTGTCGGAAAAAGTTTTTTTTCACTTTAATTAAGCTAATTAAGGATTTGTTAATCTATAATTGCAACTTTTAGAATTTATAGTAACAGTTGCAGTGTTTGTCGATCCCAAATCTTCCATCGAAGACCCAATTTGATATGTCGTTGTAGTTAATCGTTCAAACGCATAAGTAGACTTTGTTTTTGGGTCAAATGGTTCACGATCCAAATATCCACCTGTAACCAAACTGGATATACCTGAAGGATAAGTATTACCTATCTGTCTGGCTGCCTCCAGAGCTATTCTAATTTTCTCCAAATCTGCCGTCCGTCTACTATCTCTCGTTTTTTTATTCAATCCACCATAACTAACTACCGCTACTGCCGTCAATACCGCAATTATCGAAATCGTTACCAACAACTCAAACAAAGTAAATCCATTATTTTCTCTTTTTTTCATATTTTTATTCTTAAATCTTTAATCATAAATCTTAAATCATTGATATCTTTATTGTTGATTTTTCACACAAAAATAGCTACTCGGATTAGCAAAATCACATTCAGAACCAGAATTACTATTTTTGGTAGTGTTTTCGACCATTGCACATACACAGTAACTTGTAGATAAAATACTACTAGCTGAATAAATGTAAGTACCTGTATTTTTGGGATCTGATGGATATCTTTCCAAAACCGATTGAGTACCAACAGCCCACCTCCTCCCAGCAGTATAATTGATTAATGACGGGTAACCTCCACTTAACAGATAATACTGTTCCGCCGCATTTTGAATTGCTTTCAAATCGGCTATTCGTCGCTGATCTCGACCATTTTTTTGAGCATTTGAAAAACTAATTGAAAGCACTACCGACAAAATCGCAATTATTGATATCGAAATCAACAACTCAATTAAAGTAAAACCCTTCTTCCTTCTTAAATCTTTAATCATAAATTTTTCTAAAAAAATCATGGTAATGTCGCAGTATTCCCTACATTTGAACTAGTAATAACATAACAACAACCCTTACTACTACTATAATCACCATCCAACGAAATCGATTCACAAGTAGAGTTTTCAATACAATCTTTATCTTCTTCGTTTTCCAAATTAGTATAAAGTCGAAACGATTTTTCGCTTGATCCACGCTCATACAGTATTGGTGTCATTCCACCAGTTTCCACCGGCACCTTTTTCATATATACAGTTCCTTTATCTATTGATGTAAATGACCCATCAGTGTTAACCCAAGCTCCCTCTTCAGGATATACCCCATAGTCAGCATAATACGAATTTAAAGCATCTGAAATCGATTTTAAATTAATTTTCCGAGCCGTATCCCGAGCACTTTTTTGAGAGTTTACGTAACCACCAGCTAATATTGAACTCAAAATGGCTATTATCGAAATTACCACCAACATCTCCACTAACGTAAACCCTAATTTCTTATTTATTTTTTTCATTTTTGTTTTTCTGACAAACTGAAAAACTGATAATCTAACTATCTAGTTGGCACATACCGCATATACTTTATCTACTGTCGGCCCAATCCCACAGTTAACTTGAGACTGAACATCGTCATTGCCAGCACCCACTTCTAATACAGCTGTCAACCTAAATCCATCTCCTCCAGGAAGCTGAGTATAGACAAAACCAGTAGTATCGCCCAAATCGGCAATATAACTAGTTCCCACACTTAAAGTAGTTGGATAAGCCTGATTATCATTGTAATACATTCTTAAAGTATTTTTTATGCTATTTAAATTTTGAATTTTTTGAGCATCACGAGCCCTTTCTCTTGAACCCACAAAATTCATCACCAATACTGTTGTCAACACTCCAATTATTGAAATCACCACTAACAATTCAATCAAACTAAACCCCGCCTGCCAGTAGACATGGCCTTTATTTTTTTTCATTAATTAATTCTACTCACAAAACAATTTAGATGCAAATCTTATTGTTTAACCATTTCCGCTGGCAATATATGTCTATAGCAATAATTTTGTCCTCCACATTGCCATTTGTCTTTTTGGCATTCAACATCTGCCCTATACTCTAAATCAGCCAAAAGTGAAAAATTTTTACCATCATCTTCAATTAAGTAGCAATATTCCTTCCCCAAATTATTTTCTTTAGGGACTCTTTCTTGGTAAATATAATCACCATCTCGCCATTCTTTACCCCACAAACTATTAATCAGTTTTTCGTCTGGCAAAACTCCATAATCAGCATAATAAAGCCTAATCTTTTGTCCAAATTCATTCAAACTATTTTTTTTATCAATATCTCTAGATTTGGCCATAGCTAATTCAAATTGCTTATATGTAATACCACTTAATACAAACACTGACAAAAAAAATATTATTATTTCTCCAACAGTTAATTTATTTTTTATATTATTCACAACCTGAACCCTGGCAACAACGACTAACATAACACTGAGGGGTCTTTTTATCTTCAAACCCTGGTAAAACTGCCCCCAAATTATTCCCAGAACATTTCCCAATAAAACAAAGTGTTGCTCCACCAGATACACAATTGTTTGTTGACCCACACTCAGACCCTAGTATTGTCGCTGACATACAATCTCTACCACAAGTTGGGTCAATCCCACTATAGTCATACCATAATATATTTGAGCTTGAAACACCATAATTTACCTCATTTACCCGATCGCGATAATTATACAAATCGCTTGTATACCAATCACTAGGAATATCATTGTCTTTCTTGTTCTCCAAATTTGCCAAAACCTTATAAGCTTTTGAAATAGTATCATTATTTTCTGTGTCAATATAAGTATAAATAAGAATAATTTCATATGGATTTCCTTTGGGGTCACAAGGTAGAGTTTTTAAATATGATTTCATTTGAGGTATTACTTTCCCACAATTAGCGACTACATTCCAATTGTCAATTTCTGCTTTTGTTGGATAATTTCCCTTGTCAGTGTAATAAGCTTCAAAAGCAATTTTAATTTTATTTAAATCATTTTTTCTTCTTGAATCTCGAGCTTTATTTACTAAAGCAATTGGGTTCAACCCCCCCACCACAATCCCCACCATGAACATCAAAATTGACATCACTATCAACAATTCCACCAATGTAAGACCACTCTTTAATCTTAAATATTTAATTATATCTTTCTTTTTATAAAAACTTATATCTT
>CAYXLS010000050.1:0-5501 GCA_964464785.1 uncultured Gammaproteobacteria bacterium
CCAGCGATTAATTGAATTCCATTCATATTTTGTCTCCTGCTTTGATAATTTTTAATTTATTAATCTCTTTTAAAATTCTACCAAAAACCTCCTCTTTAGTTCCATTCCCATCAATCAAAATACATTTATCGCCAGAATTTTTTGCGTACCACGAATATCCCTCACGACATTTTTGCATCGTTTCCAACTTATCAAAAATATCATGATCTCCTCTTTTGTCCATCCTTTCAATGGCTACTTTTGGTGGAATATCAATGATTATTACTAAATCAGGCCTTTTAACCACCATTTGATTTATCCTTAAAAATTTTTCTCTCCACTCCTCAGCCGAGTAAGCAACATTGACAGCATAGAATCTATTCCCAATAACCAATTTACCTTCATTTAATGCCGGTTCTATCACTTTAGTAAAGTGATTTCTCCTATCACTTATAAACAGTAACTGCAAAGCTTCTGGATTTATTTGTTCTTCTTGTTTTTTTAATATTTTTTCAATCAAAATACCAGTTGGAGTATCCCGAGTATGTTCTCTTGTAACCAACACTTTCACCTTTTTCTCTTTTAAATATTGCCTCAATAATTCCACTTGAGTATCTTTTCCCGATGCTCCAATACCTTCAAAAACAATAAATTTCCCCTTTTCACTTTTCATTTATCACCCTCGATTTTAATTGAGCTCCTTTTAACGTTTTCCATAAACCACAACTCATATCACCCTCCCAACAAATTCCACTAGAAACACAACTCGGACCTGCATTTTCAAAAATTATTGGTGCCTTTTTCTTTACAATTTCTAACATTTGATTTGCCAATTCCTGAATTTCCCATTGTGACCGCCTACAACATCGCAAAGTGAAAAAATGCATCAACGCCCTCACATTCATAGTTACCACAATTTTAGTTTTTAAAGACTGTGGTTGACAATATCTCGCATCTTCAGCTTTAAACCCCAAATTAATCAATTCGTTGTACAATTTTTGAGTATTTTCAAAATGTTTTTTTACTTTAGCAACTATTTTTTTGTCACCTTTCAAAATTGCTGGCGGAATCACATATTGAGCCCCTCCTCTCTTTACATATCGGCCTGACTGAATCGAATATGAACAACCGATTCGGTGTCTAATTAGTTGTATTTCAGTTACCCGACTAACTCCCTCAATTGAAAAAGTAAACGAAGCATGCTCTAGAGTTGATGTATGACCAGAGGCAATCACCTGTCTTATTAATCTTGTTCTGGTTTCAAGATTTGTTTTTTGCTTTATTTCTTTAGCTCCAACTTGACTATAACATTGTCGAATCGCCGCCACAACGTTCTGCTCCGGATTCGTAGTATAACTTAACAATCTTACTTTTAATTTATCTACTTTTGCCATCTTTATAAAATTTGACCAATTTCTTTAATCCACCCAAATTTAAACTTTTACCTTTCCAAAATCAATCACTAAAACTAGGTCAAAAATTATTCTAACTCAAAAACCACCGTTAAACTTTGGCTCACTGTCCCCGATCCAACTTCAACTGGAGCTCCACCTCCACCCAATCCATCGATCATTTTTGAGGCATAAAGAGGTGAACTCGAGTAATTACCACCCTCAATAATATTGACCACTTTCCCTATTTTCCTGCCAGTTGCTTTTGCCAACATATTAGCTTTCTCTTTGGCATCTTTCATGGCCGCATCAAATAAATCTTTTTCAGCTTCACTAGTATCTTCAAAAGAAAAATTTGGTCCATAAACATTAGTCGCCCCGCTGGAAGTCAACAAATTAGTCAGTTCCGACGCCTTATCAACCTCTCTCAACTTAATCTCTACCGTATTATTAACTCTCCATTGACCTTTCCTGCTTCGCTGAACTCCATCTTCATAATAAGATTCTTCTTGCTGATAAATACTCAAATTCTGAGTTTTAATATCTTGATCTGAAATTCCAAAATTTTTCACTGCTTTGACAAGCTCTTCGACTTTTGTATTCACTTCATTAACAGCCTCATCTTTACTTGACATGACCGAATCAACCCCAGCGTTAAACGAAGCTATTTGGTTTTTTTGAATTGACTTTGCTTCACCAATCACCGTAATTGTTTCTGGTTCTTGCCATCGAATTTTCCCCCACTCAATTTTATTTAATGGAAGAAAAAATAATCCTAAAAATAACACAACTAAAACTGCGATTGCTTTATTTTCTTTTATTTTCATACCATTATTCTAGAACATAAAATAAATCAAATAAATATATCTAATGACATCAAATAATATATCCAAGTACATCATTTATTAAAAATATTTCTAATTATTCTTTAAAGCTAAAACAAACAAATAATCTGACAACCGATTAAAATATTTTAAAATATTTTTATCAATTTTTTGTTTTTTCGACAAGGCAACTATTCTTCTCTCCACTCTTCTACACACCGTCCTAGCCCAATTAAATTCTCTTGCTTTTTTAGTTTTAAAAATAATAAATTTAGATAATTTTTCTTCACTCTTTTCTATTTCTCTCTCAAACTGTTTTATTCTTGAATCTTGAATCTTGAATCTTGAATCAATACTACCCAACTCCCCCATAATCACCCCCAAATCCCTTATTATGCCTCCCTTGTCAAGGGGAGGTATTTCGACTTTACTCAAGACAGAGGGGTTTTGATTTACCATTTCTAATATCGCCTGTAATTCATCAATCTCTCCAATCGTCTCCACCAACAAAAAATCTTTGTCCACTCTTTTTCCCCCACAATCTGTTTTTCCTTCATCGCCTCTTTTAGTTGTTATCACTATCTTATTCATAAATCTTTAATCATAAATCTTAAATCTATTTTCATGAACACTTTGAGTAGCCACAAAACGGATTAGTACATTTAAAGCATCCCTCTTCCGCTCGAAGCGGTGAACCACAGTCCGGGCAAGCTCCAAATTTACTTTCAGCTTCGGTTTGGTCATTGGTTTTTGGTAATTCCATTTGGTCAATCACCTCCGGTTTATCGAAAATAGTCAACTGTTCACCTCGAGAAATTTCCAAAATTGATTTACCTACAGCATCAAACATACTTAAAACCGCTCCATTACCCATTCCTACTTTTTGGCCACAAGAGATTCCCACCAATTGTTCAGATATTTCATCCAAATTCGCCCCATATTTCAAAGCCAAAGAAGCCAACCTCCCCGTCACTTCTGCCGCCGCCGCCAAATATCCGCCTGATTTACCCAAAGTTACAAACACCTCCACCGGACCATCATTTTCTTCATAAAATATTGACGAATAAACACTCCCCACATCACATTTTTTCTTAATTCTAATCCCATTAGCCACAATTGGAGTTGGTTTCTTTTTTGGAGAAACAATTATTTCTTTTTTATTCTCATTGCCTTTGACTTTTTGCATTGGTTCAAAAGATCTCGACCCAGATCGATAAATTGTAATTCCTTTCGTATCCATAGAATAAGATAATCTATAGGCACTTCTCACATCTTCAACCGTCGCACTTTGAGGCAAATTTATTGTCTTTGAAACAGCATTATCAGTAAATTCTTGAATTGCCGATTGAATCTTTATATGCCATTCCGGTTCAATTTCCAAAGCCGTTACAAACACTTTTTTTATATCCTCAGGTATTTCTTCAATTCCCTTTAACACTCCTCCATTCTTAACAATTTTCTCAATTAACCCATCAGAATAAATATTTCTCTGTTTTAGTTGTTCTACCAATATTGGGCTAACATAATAAAGTGTTTTCCCTTCAACTGTATTTTTTTGATATCCCAAAGAAAATACTGGCTCAATCCCCGAACTAGCATCAGCCACCACACTAATCGTCCCAGTTGGAGCAATTGTAGTTATCGCCATATTCCTTGGCCGATAATCAGTTCCCGCATAAACACTTTTTTCCCAAAAAGGAAAAACCCCTCGAACCTCTGCCAACTTGCAACTAGCCTCCCGAGCATTATCATTTACAAATTTCATTATTTTTTTGGCCCAGGCAATTCCCTCTTCCGAATCATATTTCACTCCTAATTTATACAAAGTATCAGCAAAACCCATTATTCCTATTCCAATTCTTCTAGTGTTACTAACCATTTCCCTAATTTTTACTACTGGAAATTCGTTGATTTCTACCACGTTATCTAAAAAATGAACCCCCAAAGTAATTACCCTTTTAAACTCTTCCCAATCTAAATCCTGAGCTTGTTGAAGGACAAATTTTGCTATGTTTATTGACCCCAAATTACACGCATCATAAGGTAAAAGCGGTTGCTCCCCGCAAGGATTAGTCGCTTCAATTGTCCCAATCATTGGAATCGGATTTGAAGTTTTGTCATTCATTCGATCAATAAATACCAATCCAGGGTCACCATATTGCCAAGCCAATCGAGTTATCAAATTAAATACTTTATAAGCATTTAATTTCATCACCACTTGCTGATTTCTAGGGTTAACAAGCCCATACCCCTCACCTTCTTGGGTCGCCCTAGCCCAATCATAGAGTTTTTCTATCCCCGTATCTATTTCTCTTAATCTTGCCTCCACATCTCTATTAGCCTCCGCTTCCTTTATTTCTTCTATCACCTCTTCTGGAATTAAATCATCAGTCACGTACTTTTTATCCAAATCAATTTGTTCCATAAACTGATTAGTCACGGCCAAAGATATATTAAAATTTGTTAAACTCCATTCGTCCAATTTCACCACCGCAAATCTCAAAACATCAGGATGAGTTATCGACAACATTCCCATATTAGCACCTCGTCGCACTCCTCCTTGCTTAATTTGAGCCGTCACATCGTTGTAGGCTTGCATAAAACTAACCGGTCCTACAGTTGTTCCTCCACTAGTTTTTATATAATCACCGTTTGGTCTTAATCGTGAGAATGAAAAACCCGTCCCACCACCACTTTTATGAATCAAAGCCATATTTGACATGGTTTCCAAAATTGATTCCATTGAATCTTCAATCGGCAACACAAAACAAGCCGATAATTGTTGTTTTATTCCGCCAGCATTTACCAAACAAGGAGTATTTGGCAAAAATTTCTGTTCTGCCATCAACTGATAAAAATCTTTAGCCAGCCTTTCTACTTCACTATCACTTTTCCCAAAATTTTTATCTCCTTTAGCCAAAGAAAAAGCGACTCTCCAAAAAATATCTTTTATTTTTTCGATTGGCTTACCGTCTGAGCCTTTTCTCGAATACCTAGTTTCAGCAATATATTTAGCATTATCAGACAATTTCGGTTCGATTAATTCTTGATTATTAATATTTTGGCGAGTATCTATATCGGTCATTTTTTCTTAAAATCAACTAATAACTTATCAAAATCTTCAATACTATTTAAATCTAAATAAACAGTCGCAAACCTAATGTAGGCCATCGGGTCAACTCCTTTCAATTTTTCCATAATCATTTTGCCAATTTCGTTTGAAGGTATCTCTACCCTGTTCCAATTTAACAATTTCATTCTAACCTCACTTGAAACTCTGGGTCTTTTAGACCAGAGAGGAAGTAAT
>CAYXLS010000051.1:0-5459 GCA_964464785.1 uncultured Gammaproteobacteria bacterium
AAAAGGGGTTAATCAGAAGATATAAGGGAGCGGTTAGAGGAATTGAGTTACTTAAAAAAGAAACTGAAGATAAGGCGGAAATGGCTTCGATGATAGAATTACCAGTTTTAGGATTTATTGCTTGTGGTGAACCAATTGAACCGTATACTGATCCAAATGCGACGTTAGCTGTTAATAGTAATTTTGTTAGACCAGGAGATAAATCTTTTGTTTTACAGGCCAAGGGAGACTCAATGATTGAAGATGGGATACTTAATGGAGATTATGTGATTATCAAAGAACAACAAAATGCTTATGATGGTGATATTGTGGTGGCAGTTCTTAAAAATGGTTTTGCAACATTAAAAAGATTTTATAAAGAGGCCACTCGAATTCGACTACAGCCAGCAAATTCAACTATGTCCCCTATTTATGTAACTGATGTTGAAATTAGAGGTAAGGTGGTAGCAGTTATCAGACAATTTAATTAAATGCTTTATATAATTTCAACCCCAATAGGTAATTTGAAGGATATTAGTCTTAGAGCTTTGGAGGTTTTTAAAGAATTAGATGTTTTACTTTGTGAAGATACAAGAAATACGGCCTTACTGTTGGCTAATTTGGGAATTAAAAATAAACCCAAATTAATTTCTTTTTATGATGAGGTGGAAGAACAAAAAATTCCAGAAATAATGTTATTGTTGGAGCGAAATTCTAAAGTTGGTTTGGTAACTGATGCTGGAACTCCAGTTATTTCTGATCCTGGGTTTAAACTTGTTAAAAAATGTCAAAAGATGGGGTATAAAGTTACTTCAATTCCTGGTGCTTGTGCTGCTATAAATGGGCTAGTATTGTCAGGAATTTCAAGTGGTCGATTTTGTTTTTTGGGTTTTTTGCCAAAAAAATCAGGTGAAAGAAAAAAAATTTTAGAAAAATACCAATATTTTGAAGGAAGTAAAATTGTTTATGAGTCTCCTTTTAGACTAATTAAATTGATTGAGGATATAAAAGTAGTTTATGGAAATGATGCCCAGATTTCAATTTGTCGAGAAATGACAAAAAAATTTGAAGAAATTATTAGTGGTACATTCCAAGAAGTGTTTGAGAAAATAAAAGATAAAAATATTAAAGGTGAGTTGGTTGTTATTTTTTCGTAATTTTTTTCTTTTCGGCAGCGGCAACAATTTCTCTAGTAGCGTCGATAGCATCAGGGCTGACAGAAATACTACTAGCACCCCATTTAACCAAATTTTCTACAAGTTCAGATAGAACACAAAATTCCTCTTTTTTTGGCTTTGGTAATTAATCTTTTGAGAGACCACATAACTGAAGGGTCCATTTCGTTGAAACTTGAAGCAACTTCACCGTTGTCTCGATCTAGCCCTAAAGTTAACATAGTCAGATCATTACTACCAATGGAAATACCATCGATGCCAATATCAATGAATTCATCAAGGAGAATCACATTACTAGGAATTTCGGCCATCATAAAAAATTTAAATGATGGAGAGCGGAGTAAGTCGTTTTGGGCAACGATTTTTTTTACTTGGCGGAGTTCTTGGGGGGTACGGACAAAAGGGATCATTAGCCAAAGATTTTTATAGCCATATTTGTTTCGAACTATTTTGATAGCTTCTAGTTCCATGGCAAAAACATCTGGAGATTGAATATAGCGGGCAGCTCCACGAAATCCCATCAATGGATTTGGTTCTTCTGGTTCATATAGTTTGCCATATTTAAGATAGCGATACTCATTGGTTTTAAAATCGGTGGCTCGATAAATAACTGGTCTAGGATTAAAATTTTTACAAAACTCTACTAAATTTTTGGCCAATTCTGAAATATATTCTTTTTGTTTACCTTGAGCAATTATGTATTTTGGATGAGTACCAATGTTGGCTATCATAAATTCTGCTCTAAGTAAGCCAATACCGTCAACATTCCTTTGGGAAATAGTTTTGGCTAGTTCAGGTTCACCTAAATTTACATATACTTTGGTAGCAGTTTTTTTAGTACTTATTTTTGTAATTGTTTGATTTTTAAAATTTTGACCATTGGTTAGGTCGCCTTTCCATATTTTTCCTGCAGTTCCGTTTAGAGTGACAATATCGCCTTCTTTCAAATCTTTAGTGGCAGTTTTGGTGCCAACGACACAAGGAACTCCGAGTTCACGACTAACTATGGCTGCATGCGATGTTTGACCGCCTTTGTCGGTGATTATTCCGTTGACTTTTTTCATAGCGGGGACAAAATCGGGGGTGGTCATAGTGGTAACTAATATTTGTCCTTTTTGGGCTCGAGTAATTTCTTTTGGGTCTTTAATAATGACAATAATCCCAGAGGAAATTCCTGGGCTAGCAGGTTCACCGGTTAAAAATGGAGTTTGGTCAATAACAAGTTTTTGGTTATCTAGGGTTTTTTGGTTAGTGTTAATTGTAGTGATTGGACGAGTTTGAACTATATATAATTTTCCTCGATCAATAGCAAATTCGATATCTTGTGGTTTTCCATAATGATTGTGTAATTTTTGGCCAATTTTGGCAATTTTTAAAGCCATAGATAAATCGATTTTCTTTTTGTTTATTTTAGTTTTAGGTACGGGGGCTTCTTTGGTTTCATCGTCGCCTTTAATTAATTGAATATCTTGAGAAACGTGTTCTTCTGAAATTATTTTCCATTCATTCTTGTCAATAACGTATTGATCTGGGGTTATTTTCCCTTGAACGATATATTCTCCTAATCCCCAAATGGTTTCAACAATTATTTCATTTTTGGCGTTGGTGACAGGATTGGTGGTAAACATAATACCAGAAATTTCGGAGTTGATTAGTTTTTGGACAGGGACAGCGACTCCAATTTTAAAATGGTCGTAATGTTTTTTTACTTGATAAAAAATTGATCTAGAAGTAAATAAGCTTGACCAACAATCACGGACTCTGTTGACTACATTGGCTTCGCCCTTTACATTTAAAAAAGTGTCGCCTTGACCAGCAAAAGAAGCATCGAGTGAATCTTCGGCTGTGGCAGAAGTTCGAACTGCAACAGGAATATTTTTTAGACCACCGAATCCAGATAGCTTTTTGTAAGCTTTCATGATTTCGATAGATAATTCTTGGTTTATTGGAGATTTTTTAATAATTGACCGAATTTTTTTTGAAGCTAACTGTAGTTGATCTGGTTGATCAACATCGGTAATTTTTAAAATATCTTTGATTTGTTTTTTTAAATTATTATCTTCGATAAATTTAAAATAAGCGTTTGAGGTTACCACAAAACCATTTGGAATTGGAATGCCAAGATTGTACATTTCACCTAAGTTTCCGCCTTTACCTCCAACAATATTAACATCTTCAATATCTAATTGGTTGAACCATAAAACATTTGGTTTATTTGTCATATAAAAAGGATATCAGAAAAATGTGTATTTTTACTTATTGAATTGCCAGCCACGATTATTTTCTTTTCTTAATTTTTCGGTTTCATTGGGACGATGGTAGTCATCTTGATAACGAATGGTAGTTCCGGTCTCGGGGGTAGAAGCTTCAAGAATGATAGCGTTGTTTATTCCAATCATTCGATGGATAGTTCCTACAGGAATGGTGTAGCCTTTTTTGATTTCCATGTGAAGAGTTTCTAGGTGTTCAATATCTGTTCCAATAACTAAATCAGCCTTACCTTCAATTAAAACAAAGGTTTCAACTTTTTTGGTATGGGATTGAAGTGATAAACGAGCTTGATTATTGATTTGAATTTGTTTAAAAGTATATTTTAAGTCTGATGTTGTATAAATGGTTTCTTGCCCCCAAGGTTTAATGATTGTTTGTGAATTAGAGAGAGAATTTAAATTAAAATTCATAGTGAAGTTTAATCTATTTTATGAGATTAAGCAAAATTCGTTCTAAGGCGATTTCTTTTGGAATGGTGAGTTGTCCTGTTTTTGATTGGTAGTCTAATTCAATTATTTGAAGATAAGCGGTTTTTAAAGTATTGATAGAAAATTTTGAATAACCAGTCAATTGTTTTCTGAGATTGAATTTTATCCAAAACAGAAATAATTCAAAAGGTTCTTTTTCTAAAACTTGATAATAAAGAGGGATAAATTTGGAAATATTTTTAGGTAATAAATTGTTAAGACATTTATATATTATTTTGTCTAAAGGAAAAACTTCTATTTTTGTTTGTGAAAAAGTTTTTAGTTGGCTGATTGTTAAAGTTTTGTCTTGCCAGATAAAAATATCAAAATTAGGATTCGATTTTATTATTTTAATAAGTTTATCTAGGATGGGTTTAGTGGTAGAAAAGAAATTGGAAATAGCTATGATTCGAGGTGTAGAAAACAGAGATTGACTGTTTATAAAACTATTGATAATGTCTGGGTTAATTTCTTTATAATCAAGTCGTAAAATATCGTAATCTTTTTTTTGATCCAATGCAGAGTTAAAAGCTTGTCGGCTTTGGCTTTGATTATCTCCGTGGAAAATATAAATCATAAAATTTCTAATGTGAATTATCTAGTTTCGAGTATAGCTTAAAATTGAGCAGATGGAAAACGAGAATGATTTTTGGTAAAATAAGACGTTTTTAAATGAGGCTCCGTCGTCTAGTGGCCTAGGACACTTGGCTTTCATCCAAGTAATCGAGGGTTCGATTCCCTCCGGAGTCACAAAATATATGAAAATATTCGGTAAATGTGTGATATTTTAAAATATTTTTTTGTTTTTTCTTAAAAATTATAAACAATTCTTTTGATTGTGGTGTATTTAATTTTTTTTATAAATTCTCAAATTTAAGATTTGATATTGGGGTTTATCTATTAAGTGAGATTACTCTTGTTTAATTTACTCTATTGATATGTGTATATGTTGATAATATACTTATTTGGATGAAAATAATGCCAGAACCTTTATCTTTTGATTGGGATGTAGGTAATTATGACAAAAACCTTAAAAAACATAATGTTAGCTGTCAGGAGGCTGAAGAAGTTTTTGTTAATCAACCATTAATTGTTGTTGAGGATAGAAAACACTCAAAAGATGAAAATAGGTTTTATGCTTTAGGAAAGAACAACAGTGGTAGGTACTTATTTTTGTCTATTACTATAAGAAATAAAAAAGTTAGAATAATCTCTATAAGAGATATGAATAAAAAGGAGAAAAAAATATATGAAGAATATTAAAAGTATTCCAGAATTTAAAAACGAAGACCAAGAAAGAAATTTTTGGGCCAAAAATGATTCAACAGAATATATAGATTGGTCAAAGGCTGATAAAGTTATTTTTCCTAATTTAAAATTAACTACTGAATCTATTTCGTTAAGGCTCCCCTCTTCTTTATTAGTACGGATTAAACAATTGGCCAATGAGAAAGACGTTCCTTACCAGTCATTAATGAAGGTTTTCTTAAGTGATAGGGTTAAAAAAGAACTAATTACTAGTCGATAATAAATTAGGGTCTTGACTAGATAATACTAATTTTTTGAG
>CAYXLS010000052.1:0-5247 GCA_964464785.1 uncultured Gammaproteobacteria bacterium
GATAATACCATCACTCATTAGTTTAAGTGTTCACTATGTGTTTGGACCTGAACAACAACCCAGAAGGGTTACCACATCCTCAAGCCCAATCTAATCCTCAAAAAGAGTTACCAGGCTCTGAAAACCAATTTAAAGTAGAAGTTAGATATCCAGATTTAATTTTAAAAGCCATTAAGGAGACAGGGCAACAAAGAAAAGAATGCCAGTTAGGTTCTACTTTTTTAGACAACCCCCTTAAAAATGTAGATGTATACACAAAATCCGATGAAAACCAATATAGCTTAAGAAGTTACTTTCACTTTGATACTGAAACGGCTACAATTGAAGGAAGAGACAAACAAAAAAAATATCAAGAAAAAATGGATTCTAGCCTTATTGATGAAACAGTTTTTCGTTTAAAGAATAATTCTGAATTTACATTTATTAAAAATAAAAAATCATTAATAGTAACCACTAAAAACGGGAATAGATTCTCAATAGACATTTCTCCATTTGTAGGCATTCAAAAGTTAGTCGTGACCACAGACACTATTCCATTTTCTTCTCAAGAAGATTTTATTAAAAATATTACTGATTTTTCAAAAATTAATGAAGGGTTAATTAATGCGGCTTATACCATACTAGAAATCCCAAAAACAGACAACGTCCTTGTTATAGGTCCTCCTTTATTATCAAAAGATACTCAACCTTCGAGTCCTTTCAGTGATTTATTCGGCAGTCAGAAAGAAAGTCAGAGTAAAATTGAAAGCTTATTAGGCTTTGAAAAACCAAATGTCACTTTTGATCAAATTGGAGGACAAAAGGATGCCAAAGAAGAAATTCAAGGATTATCTCTTGCTATCAAAAAACCCGAATTATATAAAAAATGGGGAACAAAACCACCTAAAGGTATTTTATTTTTTAGCCCTACCGGCACCGGAAAAACACTAATGGCTAAAGCCTTAGCCCACGAATCTAACGCTGAATTTATGAACATAAATATCTCGGATATACTTTCTAAATACATGGGAGAATCAGAACAAACTATCGCCAATATCTTTAAACACTGTATGAATAATAAAAACAAAAGGTTTATTATTTTTTTTGACGAAATAGACTCAATTGCCACTAACAGAGACCGAGTAACTAGTGAACACACCGTCACCATAACCTCAACTCTTCTATCCCATATTGATGGAATGGTTTCTACCGACAATATTACCATAATTGGTTGTACTAATAGGCTTGAATCAATGGATCCAGCCTTCATTAGACCTGGAAGGTTGGATCGTTTAATAGAAGTACCATTACCAGACGAAAACGGAAGAAAAGAACTATTTTATATTACAACTGAAAAAGCAATTAAAACCGCTGAAAGAAATTTATTTTTAGAAAATATTGATTGGGGCAAAATAGCCAGAGAGACCGATGGGTTAAGTGGAGCAGATATTGCAGAAATAATTAGACGAACACTTGAAAAAAAGGCTAAACTGGATGGTTCCGGTCAAAATCCAGACCCAGTTTCAGCTGAAGATATTCTAAACCAAATCAAAAAATACGAAAGAATATCTCAAGCAAAAAAAACAATTGGTTTTGCTCAATAAAACTCATACTTAACTTGGCAATTATCTTATCGTAGTCCTGATTTATTGAGACGTAGGCAGGCCCATGAGGATTCGAACCTCAAATGGAGATTTTGGAGATCCCAGTGATAACCATTTCACTATGGGCCTAAAATTTTAAAGTGGATTTATCCGCCAAAGCTTTAGCGAAGGTGGACCTAAGGGGACTCGAACCCCTGACCTTCCCCATGCCATGGGGACGCGCTACCAACTACGCTATAGGCCCTAAACTTGTTCTCTATTGTAACAAAAACCTAACCCCATCGCTACTAGTCTTCTACTTTTATTTTATGCTAACATGTAGCTACTTAGTTAAAAATTAAAAAGTTAAGATTTATTTTTTATTCATAAATCATAAATCTTACATCTTAAATCTTAATTATGATCTCTAAAGCTGTCATCGCCGCTGCTGGTCGAGGGACCAGATTTCTTCCTGTAGTTAAATCGTATCCCAAAGAATTAGTCCCTATTCTGTCTAAACCCAATATTCAATATTTAATCGAGGAAGCTATTGGAGCTGGAATCACCCAAATCGCCATTGTCCACCGTCTTGGTGACAATACTTTGGAAAAATATTTCACTCCTGATCCTGATTTAGAAAAATATCTAACTGAAAATAACAAACTAGAATACTTAGACAGTCTAAAAAATATTTGGTCTAAAGCCAAACTCACTTTTATTCCCCAACCCACCAATTTACCCTATGGCAACGGTTCTCCAATATTAGCTGCCAAAGAATTTATTGGCTCTGACAATTTTGTTTATATGTTTGGTGATGACTTGACCGTCGAACCAGTTACCGGTCAATTTTTGACCAAAATGTTGGCATTATTTGATCAATATTCCCCCGCTTCTGTCATCGCCGTCAAAGATGTTGGTCGCGAAGAAATTTCTCGCTATGGCAGTGCTAAATATATTGATGATCCAAAATACCCCAATCGCATCTCTGCAATGCTAGAAAAACTCCCGGCAGACCAAGCTCCATCCACCATGGCCCAAGGCGGTCGTTTCATTTTATCCAACAAAGTTGTTGAAATTTTAACCACTCAAAAAACTGGTCTTGGCAACGAACTTTGGCTAGCTGATGCCGAAAACTATTTAGCCCAAAATGATATTGTCTTGACTCAGGCTTTTGAAGGCAGTGAAGACTGGCTCACCACTGGTGACCCACTCCGCTGGCTTATCGCCAATATCACTCTCGCCCTCAAAGATCCCAAATATCACGACGTTTTGATTAAATTTATTAAAACTTTAAATTTATAAACCCAAAACCCGCCTTGGGCGGGTTAATAAAATAATTACTCCCCTTTTTCAAGGGGAGCTGTCCGAAAGGACTGAGGGGTTTAACTTAAACAATATGACAAGAGATTTAAATAAAAACAATTTATTTTTATTCATAAATCATAAATCTTAAATCTTAATTATGATCTCTAAAGCCGTTATCGCTGCCGCAGGTCGAGGAACCAGATTTCTTCCTGTAGTTAAATCGTATCCCAAAGAATTAGTCCCAATTTTATCTAAACCTAATATTCAGTACCTTATTGAAGAAGCTATTGGAGCTGGAATCACCCAAATCGCAATTATCATTCGTCATGGCGAAACCAAAATTCAACAATACTTTACCCCCGATACTCATTTAGAAAAATATCTAACTGAAAATAACAAACTAGAATATTTAGATAGCTTAAAAAATATTTGGGCTAAAGCGAAATTGACGTTTATCGAACAAGATCCCAATCTCCCCTATGGCACTGGTTCCCCTCTTTTGGCCGCCAAAAATTTCGTTGGCTTAGACCCATTTATTTATATGTATGGTGACGATTTAGTTGTCGAAACATCTCCTGGCCAATTTTTATCAAAAATGATTAATATTTTTGAAAAATATCATGTTGATGAAGTTATTGCCGTCAAAAATGTTGGTCGTGAAGAAATTTCTCGCTATGGTAGTGCCAAATATATGGATGACCCAAAATATCCCAATCGAATTTCAGCTATGCTCGAAAAATTACCGGCAGACCTTGCCCCCTCAACCATGGCTCAATGGGGTCGATATGTCACCACTCCCAAAATATATCCTATTTTAGAAACTCAAAATCTTTCTCGTGACAACGAACTTTGGTTTACCGATACCAACAACATTCTTGCCCAACAAGGCATTGTCTTAACCCAGACATTAGATCAAGATGAAGACTGGCTCACCACTGGCGATCCACTTCGCTGGCTTCAGGCCAACATCACCCTCGCCCTCCGCAATCCCAACTACCAGTCTGTCTTGTCTAAATTTCTTAAAAATTTAAAAGAAAACTGACATCTGATAAACTGATAAACTATCAGTATCCTATAATCTTGACAAACGCCAATTTTATGTTATACTAACCGCTATAAAAACCAATCAAACAAATTAATTATTTTAATTATAAATTTATAAAAGGAGAAAATATTATGTCACGCGAAAATCATAGAATTTTAAGATATGATGAAGGTCTTATTCCAGCCACACCAGAAGAATATAAAAAAAATGGCAATAGATATTTATCAATTGAAGATGTATTATCTGGTAACTTAATTAAAATAACTAACAATATTTCAGAAGCTGATGAAGAAGGAGAAACCAGTTTTATTCCACGAATAGAAAAATACTAATAATTAAACATAAAAAAACCCAGTTTAACAATTAAACCGGGGTTTTTTTATATCTAGTTTTAATTTTTGTTTATTATTTTTTTAGTAATTTAAATACTAAATTTCTAAATTACTACAACCAACAATCTAATATTTACAATCTAAATATTATCCCATAATCTTGACATTTCGACATTATTTTGCTACAATCCAACCGATATTTATAGATAATTAAATATCATATATTTAGTGAAAAATTTAATCAAAACATAGCGTTTTGGTCTTCAATTTTTTACCGTTCTTTAAAAACCAGTATAACTTTATTTTGGATATAAAGGGTTTGTCCCGTGAATATAAATATATTTTTTTGTTTCATTTTTCTTCACACATAAATAAAAAAAAGGAGAAAAGAAAATGGCAAAAGAAAAAAGAGTTATTAGGAGATGTCCAAGAGGACATTTCCTCACAAAAGGTAGTACCTTTTGCAAAGCATGCAATCCGACGCCCAAGCCCACGCCCAAGCCCACGCCCGAGCCCACACCCGAACCAACGCCCGAACCGACACCCGAACCGACACCCGAACCGACACCCGAACCGACACCCGAACCTACACCCGAACCGACGCCGGAACCCGTTCCCAAACTCACACCCGAACCGACCCCCAAGCCCACGCCCGAGCCAACCCCCGAGCCCACGCCCGAACCGACGCCCGAGCCAACCCCCGAGCCCACGCCCGAACCAACGCCCGAACCATTTCCTCCTTACGGGGAAATGGAAAAAAAAATCGTCTTCGAATGTTTAGAAGACGACACACCCCCTCTCGTGCCGGTACCAACCAAGCACAAATGCTGTTTGTGTTGGATTCTTGTCTTGATTTTGTTGGTATTAATCATTGCATTAATACCAGCCAACCTGGGGCTTTTCCGAATTGGGGATGAAACGCCTGAACCCACGGCCGAGATCACGACCGAGCCAAAGCTTGAGTCGTCACCGTCACCGTCACCGTCACCGTCACCGTCACCGT
>CAYXLS010000053.1:0-5108 GCA_964464785.1 uncultured Gammaproteobacteria bacterium
GTTTTTTGCAATCTTTAAGCTAATTCAACAAAACAAAAGATATTCTCACTCTCTAGTTCAACCCACCTTAGCACCTCTAGAAACTCAAAATATAAGTTGGGAACAAGCCGAACAGCTTATGTCTGATTGCCAAATAAGAAGTGTTTTTCAAAAACGTGATTTATCAGTTACTCTCCGTAGCCGTGACAACGCAATTTACCAAACCACCCAAACCAAACTAGACGACATTTTTAAGCTTGCCAAAAAGTATCAAGGCCCCTGCGACATCATTCAAATGATTTCTGAATAATGATAAAATTAATTATCTTAAGCGTAATTCCTTTATTAAAAGTTAATAGGAGGTTTTAATGAATATTAGAATCAACGGTGTTAACTTAATAATTTCTTTCAAAGTTCGAAGGATGATCCACGACAAATTTGTCACCAAACTGGATCAGCTTCTACCTCAATTCAATAACGAGCTCAAAACTGCCTCGCTTCATATCCAAAAAGATAAAAAATACAAAGACTATACCGCCAAATTTGATATGTCACTTCCAGGTATGAAAAACCCAATTCATGCTGAAACTAAGCATGATGACTTAACTGCCGTAATTGTCGACCTTCGCGAAGCCGTTGAACGACAAATCAAAAAATACAAACACGCCGACTAATCAATTGCTAATCAACTGTTTTTGGTTTAAAATACCACTCATGTCTAAATCTAAAAAAACACCTCGTATTTTGGTCGCCCTTTTGTGTTCTGTTTGTGGTGCTCAAAATTATTTAACTGAAAAAAATAAAACCAATACCCCTGACAAGCTAAAATTTGTCAAATACTGTAAATGGTGCAAAAAAAGAACCGAACACAAAGAATCAATCAAGCTCAAATAATTTCTTCTTTAGAAAATATTTATATTTCCCCTCTTGAGAGTTGCAATCTGGCTTGTAAATATTGCTATACCAAAAAAACTTCTAATATTTTATCTAATCAACAGATTTTAGATTTTATAGAGAATTATTCTTGTTTTATTCATGAATCTTATTTCTTAAATCTTAAATCTATCATATTATGCGGTGGTGAAGTTTTCACTCTTTCTGATTTCCCAAAATTAGTCAACGAATTAATACAAAAAGATATATTTGTAACAATAATTACCAACGGAACGATTGACCGACTTAATGAAATAAAAAATCCCTCTAATTGCCAAATTTTAGTTTCTCTAGATGGTCCAAAAGAAATTCACAACCTTAATCGAGGCTTAGGTAATTTTGAAAAATCCATTAAATATATCAAAAATGCACAAATTTTAGGTTTTCCTGTCGGTATTATGTTTTTAATTACTAAAAACTCTTATCCCCACAAAGACTCCTTCTTACCCTCACTTTATAAACTGTATAATTTTAAAAACTTAGAAATGACTTATCTTACCGACCGGAAAATGTCTCTCACTCTCGACCAATGTCTAAATATAAAAATTCATTATCCCACATTCCCTGCTAAAAATTTCGGCTGTTTTCAATTATCTCTTCAATCCGACGGTAACATTACTGGTTGTTGTGAATCCTCCATTTCTTTGGGAAAAATCACCGACGACCCAAAAATTTATATCGACAATTTTATTAAATCTTTATCACCCTGTATTAAGTGTCAAAAGTGTAGTGGTTGTACAAATAGAGAATATTTTTGCGGTTATCAGAAAGAATTCGACCTAACTAGTTGTCAAGATGTAGTACAATTACTAACCGAAACTTAAATAATTTATAATTTAGCGCCGATAATATTTTTTCAAGCGCAGCCTCTGAGTGGATATTACGATGGTTGCAAGCGAAGAAAAAATCATTATCAAGCTAAAATAATAAATATGGATTTTACAAAACATTTTATTCACGAATGGACCATTCAAGCACTTCGAAATTTTTTTATCGACAAAAATTTTCATGAGGTTGACACCCCCACTCTTTTACCTTTCCTCCCTATTGAACCTAATTTATACCCTCTAAAAACTACTTGGACTCAAAAAAATAAAACCTTTTATCTCCCCACTTCTCCAGAATCCTCTCTCAAAAAACTAATTGCCAAAGGAATTGGTAACTGTTTTACCATTTCCAAAGTTTTTCGAGATTTAGAAGACATTGGCCCTACTCACAATTTAGAATTTTCTATGCTTGAATGGTATGAAATGAACAAAAATTATCACGATATTGCCCAAACTACCCAAACTTTAGTCCTCGATATCTATCACACAATTCTTAAAAAATTCAACCTACTCAACACAAATATACTAAATTATCAAAATCAACAAATTGATCTTACTCCCCCTTGGTATTCATTTACTCTCAAAGATTTATTTCAACAATATGCCAATATTGATTTATCCAAAAATCTCACTCTCAAAAAAATTATCGCTACAGCCATTTCTAAGGGTTACAATACCGACGGTGTTACTACCTGGGAACCACTCTACACCCAAATATTTATCAACGAAATTGAATCCAAACTTCCTCAAGACAAACCAGTCATCATTTTTGACTACCCCACTCAACTCTCACCACTTTGCCTCCCCTGTCCCAATTTTCCCGAGTTTAGCCAACGATTCGAATTTTATATCGGTGGTATGGAAATCGGTAATGCTTACACCGAACTAACTGATTCCAAAATTCTTCAACAAAACTTTGAAATTGAAACTAAATTTAGACAAAAAAACAATCTCCCTTTACATCCTTATGATCAAGAATTTGTAACCACTTGTGGGGAAATGCCTCCCTGTGCTGGTATCGGCCTAGGAATTGACCGCCTAACCATGCTTTTTGCCAATACTCAAAATATTGAAAATGTTCTCTATTTTCCTACCTCAAAATTTTAAAAAATAGTTTCTTTATTGTAAAATAATATTACTTATGAAAAAGACTTCACCAAAACAAAAAAAAACCACCCCTACTAACCAAATAAAAAATTTTAATAAACCTTTTATTCCTGATTTCCCCGGAACCAAATCCCCTACTGATTTTCGCCCCAACGCCCGCTTCCAATCCATCAACCGTTCGAGACGCTAAACTCTAACCAACCAAACATTTTTCAACGTTTAACAAAACTGCTTCCCAATTTTCACAAGGGATTACCCTAATGTCTTGGTTTAAAATTTCAGTATTGTTATACAAAAATATTGTTCCTTTATAATTTTTACTTATATATTTAGATAAATCAGGATTGTCATCGACTATCCCCAACACTTCTGGATACAAATATTCCAATACTTTTGCCTTCCACCAATTACCATCCTTTCTTAAAACTCTATCGGGTTTTGTAATCACCACCGCTTTTGGAAAATTATTTTGTTGCAACCAAAGTTTAGTTCCTTTATAAATCACCCTTGGTCTAACCGTAATATAAGCCACTATCTGAATTATTTTATTAATTTTATTAACTGTATCATTTGAATTTTTAATTAACGGTAAATTTGTTTGAATCTCGTTTGAATTTCTAATACTTTCCAATATTTTCTTCGCTCTTTCACCTTGCCAATAAGGAATTTTATCAGTGTGTTTGTATTTATTAATTATTTCTTCAACCATTAGATTCTCTGGATTTCCCAAACCCTCTATTAATTTTTCCACCATATAACCAGTAGTAAAAGACAAAGTTTGATCAATATCCAAAGCTAAGCCGTTAATACCCAAAAAATTCAATTTCTTTTTCAGTGCGATTACTTCTTTATTTTTTATTATCATTTATCAATCCAAAAAAACAATCAAACTATTGGGTTTATCAACTTTTTCAAACTCAACTTTGGCTTCTTTTAATAAATCTTTTACTCCACCAATATCAGGATAATTTCCATAAGTCACAATTCTTTTTATTCCAGCATTAACTATCATTTTGGCACAAATTATACATGGCGAATGAGTACAATATATAGTCCCTCCCTCAATATCTTGCCCATGTCTAGCAGCTTGTATAATTGCGTTTTGTTCAGCATGAATCGCTCGACAAATTTCATGTCTTTCTCCTGATGGAATTTTAAGTTCGTTTCTCAAACACCCCAATTCTAAACAATCTTTCGTTCCCGCCGCCGCTCCGTTGTAGCCAGTAGTTACCACTCGCCTATTTTTTACAATTATTGCTCCCACATGGTGTCGTAGACAAGTCGATCTTTCAGAAACCAAAGCAGCAATTTTTATAAAATACTCATCCCAACTTGGTCTGACATATTTAGATACATTTGTTCCATCTTCTTTATTTAATTTAGCCATATTAAATTTGAACAATTTTTAATATTTCCTCAATTTTATTATTTAATTGTTCCAAACTTCCATTATTCTCAATCACAAAATCAGCCATTTGAATACATTTTTTTAAATTTTGTTTATTTGAATCATCCGACTCCATTTCCTTTTTCTCATCTTCCAAAAACTTTTCAAACGATACATCATCAGTTGTTGTCTTTCTTTCTAAAATTCTTTCATACCTAATTTTTGGTTCAGCATCAACTGCCAACAAGACAAAATTTCCTTTTTTATTTAAAGATTCAATTTCACCAACCGTTCTTATACTTTCAATAATACAATTATCTCCCGATACTGAAGCTCTTCGGTACAATTCATCAGCTACATAACCAGACCCATATTGTTGTCTCAATTCATTAGCAACTATCACCATGTTATCTCGAATATTTTCCAAACCTCTTTTATTCACTTCTTCCAAAATTAAATCCCTTGCCGAAAAATGCTTAAATCCCTTATTTTTCACCAAATACTCCACTACTGTTCCCTTTCCCGCCCCAATCGTCCCCGTAATGCCAATTATTATCATAATAATCAATTTATCACTAAATTAGCTTCAAAACAATCAGTCAATTGATGCAGGTTTACCTGCCGAAGCCTGAAAAGCACAAGCAAGCTTTGGTAAACTATATCAGAACTTATTTCAGCCAACAAAATCTAAATAGTTTTTAGTCGTAACCACTTGAAACTCTGCTTTTGGGTATAGTTTAGTAAAAGACAACTTACCTTTAGAATTTTGATTCGTAAATTTAAATTCATAACCAAATAACCCTCCATCTTTTTCCTCCAGCCAATCAACTTCTTGTTTATCCCATGTTCGCCAAAAGAAATTATTAGAATACATA
>CAYXLS010000054.1:0-5029 GCA_964464785.1 uncultured Gammaproteobacteria bacterium
ATCATTTTCTAAAGCCAGTATAACACAGTTTTTTTGCTACAATAAATAAGGAATATGTCAATTATATTTTATATATTAGTAATTATTAATTCGCTTTGGTTATTTTTAATTTCAAAAGCTTTATATAAAAAAAATAAACTAAATACAGAAATTAAGTCATCCTTAAAAGATTTAGGTTGTAAAATTAATGTAACCAGGTTTAATCCTTTTGAAAATGTTGGTGGTAATCAAAGCTTTATTTTGACAATTTTAGATCAAACCGATTCAGGGGTAATTTTAACTTCTTTACACAATCGAGATTTAACCAGGATTTATGCCAAGACAATAAAAAATGGTCAGTCAGAAAACAACACTTTGTCAAAAGAAGAAAAATTAGCTATAGTTAATACTATTAAAGGTTAAATATTTAATGAATCCTAAAATAAAAAAAACAATTAGTTATTTAGGTTTGTTTTTACTTGTTAGCGGTATTTCTTATTTTATATTCGATTACTTTATACCCACAAACAACGATAGATTTCTAGGTTTTTCCAAAAAAGAAACTGATCAAACACTAGAAATAACTCCTTCGATTACAAAGAAAATTGAATTATATCCAGGACCTAAAACCGAGATTTGTCCTCTAAACGGGAAATTATATACAAAAGAAGAAAAAGAAATCTGGTCAACTAGACGGCCTCTAATGGTTATGATTGAAAACCATCAAGATTCACGACCTCAATCTGGCCTACAAACTGCTGATATTGTTTACGAAGCCGTTGCTGAAGGTGGTATCACTCGATTTATGGGAGTTTTTTATTGTGGTCAAGTTGCTGGGTCACAAGCTAATAAATATGACGTTGGGCCAGTCCGTTCGGCTCGAACATATTTCTTAGACCTAGCTTCAGAATATTCAGATTATCCTCTTTATAACCATGTTGGAGGTGCAAATTGTAGTTCGGCTACCGATGGTGGTCCTTGTACTACAGCCACCAAAGCTCAGGCATTAGAACAAATTTCAGCTTATGGATGGACCAACAAAGGCACTTGGAGTGATTTAAGCCAGTTTTCTCTGTCTTACAAAGCTTGTCGACGTGAACCCGATAGAACTGGTGATTCAAGGGCAACTGAGCATACAATGTATTGTTCTTCAGAAGAACTATGGAATATTGCTCAAACTAGAGGGTTAACAAATTCTACTGTAGCCAAAAAAACTTCTTGGGATAAAAACTATCGTTCTTGGTTATTCAAACAAGAAGACAAACCGGGGACCGATTTAAACGCCACCAATATTTCTTTCGATTTTTGGTCAAGCATAAAAAATTACAATGTTAGTTGGAAATACGACAATATCAATAACGTATACAAAAGATTTAATGGAGGAGTTGAACATGTCGATTTTAATACTCAAGAAGTGATAACTTCAAAAAACATTGTAATTCAATATGTCAAAGAATCTCGTTCGGTCGACGAACACCTTCATAATTTATACGCTGTAATTGGTAGTGGAACTGGTATTTTAATCCAAAATGGCACCAAAACTGATATTACTTGGTCAAAAGCCAATCGAGTTTCCCGAACTATCTATAAAGATAAACTAACCAAAAAAGAAATAAATTTTGTTCCAGGAAATGTCTGGATAGAAATTCTTCCAATAGGAAACAGTGTTTCTTTTAATTAATCTATGAAGATTCAAACCAGCTTAAAAAATCTTTTTGTATCCAAGACTAGACTAAAATTAATCAATATTTTATTTTATAATCCAAAAGAAATTTATTACGTTCGACAATTAGTAAGACTAGCTGATGAAGAAATAAATTCAGTCCGTCGCGAACTAGCAAATTTATTAAAATCAGGAGTTATATGTTCTGAATGGCGAGGGAATCGACTTTACTATTGGGCTGACAAACAATCGTCTTTGTTTTTCAATCTTTTAACTATTGCCAACCAGAGTGCTGGACTTGGTCTAAAATTACAAAATAAAAACGAAACTTTAGGTACTATTAAGTTGGTGTTTTATAGTAATAAATTTATTACTGGAGATAAAAGAAATTTAGACGATATCGACTTAGTAATTGTTGGTGATGTGTCTTTGCGAGAAATTGATTCATTTATAAAACAAGAACAAGAAATTCGTGGTCACGAAATAAATTATATGGTTATGGGAAAAGGAGAATTTCGTCTTCGACGTCAAAAGAGAGATCAGTTTATCGTTGACTTTTTCTTAAGTAGTCCAATTGCTATAATAGGGAACCAGTCAGAAATTAGCAGTCTATAAATTAATGGCTAAAATTAGAAAAGTTATAAAAACAGGTAACAGCCTAGCTCTTACTATCCCGTCAAAATCAATCAAAGATTTTAATATTAAAGAAGGAGATCCTGTGTCAATAAAAATAAATCGAACCAAAGTTTGTATTACTTATCTTTTTTCTGGACACCCACGACAATTATCTTTAATTAATGGACGAAAATAGCTATGAATCGTAATAAAAAAACAATTCATATATTTTGGATTATCATTTTTATTACTTTTTTCACATTAATAATAAATTTTCCTAAACAATTACCAATAAAAATTAATTTTTGGAAAATCAATTGGGAGCACACTTTTTATCGACCAGAATTAAATTTTAAACTCGGTAATTTTAATTTTAATAAAAATATTGATCTTAAATATGGTCTCGATTTGGCTGGTGGAGTATCTCTTACTTTTAGTATTGACATCTCTAATATGAAACCGGAAAATTTAACTTCTGCCCTAGAGTCTTTAAAAAGCAATATTGAACGGCGGATTAATTTATTTGGTGTCAGCGAGACCAGTATTCAAATAGTTAAAGAACAAAACACCTATCGTCTTAAAGTTGATTTACCAGGTGTTACTGATGTTTCGCAAGCCGTTAAACTTATTGGCACTACCGCTCAACTATCTTTCAAGGGTGAAGTTGAACTTTCACCAGAAGCGACTGAATCTGCCACCTTTTATGATGTTTTTTCAAAAGATACCGGGATCAACGGATCTCATCTAAGTCGTTCTTCGGTACAAATTAATCCCAATAATTCACAACCCGAAGTTATGCTTGAATTCAACCAAGAAGGAACTCGTCTTTTTGCTCAGGCCAGTAAAGAATTTTTAAACAAAAGAATCGCTATTTTTATAGATGATTATCCTCTCACCTACCCAACAGTGCAATCAGAAATTACCGATGGTAAGGCAGTAATAAGTGGAAATTTCGATACCAAATCTGCTAAAGAATTGTCAATTCAACTTAATGCCGGAGCTCTACCGTTACCAATTTCCTTAATTCAACAATCGCAAATCGGAGCTACACTTGGACAAGATTCTTTAAATAAAGGATTATTTGCCGGAATTATTGGTTTAATTTTAGTATCTCTTTTTATGATTGCCAATTACGGTAAACTCGGATTAATTGCTGATATTGGTCTAATTATTTATGGCTTAATCACTTTGACTCTGTATCGACTTATTCCTGTTACTTTAACCTTTCCAGGGATAGTCGGTTTTATTTTGTCAATTGGTATGGCGGTCGATAGTAACATATTGATTTTTGAACGAGTCAAAGAAGAAACTCGTCGCGGCCGTGATTGGAATGTAGCTTTAGAAACTAGTTTTGGTCGAGCCTGGGATTCAATCAAAGATGCTAATACTTGCGCCATAATTACAGGTCTAATTTTATTTAACCCATTCAATTGGTCATTTTTGAGCACCTCAGGTATGATTCGAGGTTTTGCTGTCACCTTATTATTAGGTATTATTGTTGGTATTTTTACCGGAGTTTTTGTTACTCGAAATCTTTTACGAGTTTTCGCCAAAGAAAAAATTAAAATTAATAAATGAACTTTATAACTTTACCAACATTATAACTAACTTATGAATATCATGAAACTTCGTCCAATATTTGTGATAATTTCCCTAATTCTTTTGTCTAGTTCAATTTTTTCAATTATATTTTGGGGGTTTAAGCCATCAATTGATTTTACTGGTGGTGCGGTGTGGGAGTTAAATTCGGCCAAAATCAATGAAAATAATTACAAAGAAGTCTTTTCCAAAAATCAACTAGAACTTAAGTCAATAAATTTTCTTGGCAACAATAATTACCTTCTTAAATTCAATGATATTTCTCTAACCCAAAAAGACTCTTTAAATGAAGGTTTAAAAGAATTAGATCCAGAGATAAAAGAATTAAAATTTGAGTCACTTGGCCCAACTCTAGGGCAAGAATTATTACAAAAGACAGTATTTGCCATAGTTTTGACCTCATTATTTTTGTTTTTATTTATTGGTCGTAGATTTCGTGATTTTTCTTTCGGTACTTCTGCAGTTTTAGCTATGCTTCACGACACTATTATTTTAATGGGTAGTTTTTCTGTTTTAGGACATTTTTTTGGTGCTCAACTTGATTCTCTTTTTGTAACTGCAGTTTTGACCACTTTGTCGTCATCAGTCCATGACACCGTAGTTACTTTTGATCGAATTAGAGAACTAAAAAAACAAACTTATCAACTAGATTGGGTCAAATTATCCAATCAAGCAGTTACTGAAACTCTTACTCGGTCCATCAACAATTCCATGACCATAATTATTATGTTAACTTCTTTAGTATTGCTCGGCGGGGACACTACCCGTTGGTTTGCCTCCGCCCTTCTTATCGGAGTAATTTGTGGAACCTATTCATCAATTGGTGTTGCCATCCCGCTGGTTATCTTCTTTAAAAAACATTCAAAGAAAAAATAAAAAATTATTTTTCTTTGGTTTTCCAGTTCACTTCAAAAGAAATCGAGTGTTTGTTGGGAATTTTCCAATGAGAAAATCTTAAAAATAGAAACTGGAATTTATTTTCAGCAATTTTGCCCAAACCAAATCTATTTAATGTTAATTCAATATCTATAGTCATAAACTGTTTTATAAAATTTAATTTATAATTTTTTTATTTTTTCTAGCAATATCTCTCTGTCATTTAACTCTGGCTTTTCTTCAACTTCTTTAAATATTGCCTCTAACACCTCACCAACCCTTCTCCCTGGGCGTATT
>CAYXLS010000055.1:0-4902 GCA_964464785.1 uncultured Gammaproteobacteria bacterium
ATACTCTTGCCGCCAAATTACTTTGGCCATATTTAGCTTGGGTAACATTTGCCTCAATCCTCAATTATTCCATCATGATTCTAAACTAACTTTTGTTACAATAACTCCATGTCTTTAGATATAAACGATTATGATTACAATTTACCTGTAAATTTAATTGCCAATAAACCCTCATCAAGGCGAGATCATTGTCGACTTTTATGTCTAAATAAACAAACAAATCAAATATCTCACCAATATTTTTATAATTTATTGGATTTTTTAGGTCCAAATGACGTTTTGGTTTTAAACCAGAGTAAGGTTTTCCCTTCGCGTATTTTTGGTAAAAAAGATAGTGGGGGAGAAATTGAGATTTTATTAATCAGACAATTAAAATCTAATCTTTGGTTGGCAATATCTACTCCCCGGCCAAAAATTGGTCAGAAAGTTTTTTTTGATAAAAATTTAATTAGTGAAATTGTCAAAAGCGATCCTTTAACCGGTCAAATTGAAATTAAGTTTAATCAAAAAAACCAAATATTTTTTCAAACCTTAAATAAAATTGGTCACACACCTCTCCCTTCTTATATAAAATCTCACCAAAAAGAATCCCAGCTTCGAACTGAATACCAAACTGTTTATGCCACCAAGGTTGGTTCTGCCGCTGCCCCCACCGCCGGTCTTCACTTTACTAAAACTTTGTTATCAAAATTAAAGGAAAAGGGGGTCCAAATAGAATCCATCACTCTACATGTAGGCTTGGGAACTTTTCAAAATTTACGACCTGAAAACATTAAAACCAAAACTCTCCATACCGAATTTTATGACATTTCCCAATCTACTGCTAAACACCTTAATTTAGCCAAAAAGAAAGGTAAAAGAATTATTGCTGTCGGTACTACTACAGTTAGGACTCTTGAATCGTCCATCAATCAAAAAAATCAAATTCAATCCGGAAAAAATTTTACCAATATTTTTATTTATCCTGGATTTAAATTTAAATTTGTCAATGCTCTCATTACTAATTTTCATCTACCCAAATCAAGCTTATTAATGTTAGTTTCCGCTTTTGCCACCCAAGATCAAATTTTTACTGCTTACAAAGAAGCTATTGAAAATAAATATCGTTTTTTTAGCTTTGGCGACGCCATGTATATTTACTAAATAATTATTTGTTATAATCAAAATATATGAAACATCTAAAAGGCTTTATTAATTTTGTTCGTACTCAAGGAGTTGTTGGTTTGGCTGTCGGTTTTATTATGGGCAGTTCCATTACTAAACTAATCACTTCATTTGTTAATAATCTTATCAATCCTTTGGTTGGGGCCCTGTTGGGATCAATTGGCAATTTGGCCGATGCTCATATTCAAATTGGTTCCGCCAAAATTATGTACGGTAGTTTTATTAACAGTCTAATCGATTTTATAATTATCGCTTTCGTCGTTTATTTTGGTGTCAAAGTTTTTAATTTCGAAAAGCTAGACAAGAAAGATAAAAAATAATTTTTATTTTTTATCTATCATAGTTTTGATAAAAGCCAAAAATATCGGATGTGGACATAGTGGTCTAGAAATATACTCTGGATGAAATTGGGTTCCTACAAAAAATGGATGATTTTTCAATTCAATTGCTTCAACCAATTTACCATCAGGTGAGGTACCCGAAATTATCATCCCCATTTTTTCTAGCTGTTCAATATATTTGTCGTTTACCTCATAACGATGTCGATGCCTTTCAAAAACAATATTTTCATTTTTCCCAAAATTTATTTTTAAATTGTTTTCTGTTTTCCACGGAGCGTGTTTATTGTTACCAAATTTTTTATAAATTTCACTAAGTTTTGTTTTGGGAATCAATTTACATGGCCAAGAACCCAATCGAATAGTCCCACCATATTGTCTATTTTTTAAATATTCTTCTTGATCAGGCATCACATGAACCACTGGATACTTTGTTCTACCATCAACTTCAGTAGAATTTGCCCCATTTAATTTCAAAACATTTCTGGAAAATTCAATTACTGCTGTTTGCATTCCAAAACACAAACCGAGATATGGTATTTTATTTTCTCGCGCAAATTTTATTGCTTCAATAATCCCCTCAACTCCACGACTGCCCCAACCCTGAGGTACGATAATCCCGTCGTAACCTTTTAAACATTCGACATCAAGATTATTAGAATCGATTGCTTCAATTTCAATTTTTACGTCGTTACTAACAGCAGCTTGCTTGAGTGCTTCTAATACTGAAACATAAACATCTTTATGGTTACCTTTCCCAGATTTAACATATTTACCAACCAATGCTACTTTTACTATCTTTTTTACTTTTTCCATTTTTTTGACCATATCTTCCCATGGCCTAAGATTTATTGCATGGTTTTTTATATTAAAATGTTTTCTAATTTTTTTTACCAATCCCTGTTTTTCCAAAATTAACGGCACTTGATATATTGATGAACAATCTGGATCATCAAAGATTGAATCATTATCCAAAAAACATCTTTTGGCCAAAGTTTCTAGTCGTGGATCATCCATGCCAGTTTCACTTCTAGTAATTAATATATCAGGCATTATTCCAGTAGTTCTAAGTTGAGAAATTGCATGTTGAGTTGGTTTTGTTTTTAGTTCGCCAACATTTTTTAGATAGGGGACATAAGATACCATCACATACATCGATTTCCTTTCTCGGCCAACTTCTCTAGCAGCATACAAAAAAGGCAGATTTTCAATATCACCAGTAGTTCCACCAATTTCTATTACTACAAAATCATATCCCTTTTCCAATTCATAAAACCTTCTTTTAATTTCATTGGGGACGTCGGGAATCATTTCAACATCTCTACCCTCATACTTAAATGCTCTCTCATTTTCGATAATTGTTTTGTATACTTTTCCGGAAGTAATATTGTTGTCTTTAAAAAAACTTTGATTTAAAATCTTTCATAATTTCCCAAATCTTGGTCAATTTCACCACCATCTGTCGTCACAAAAGTTTCTCCATGTTCCGCTGGCCTCATTGTTCCAGCATCAATATTTAAATACGGGTCAATCTTTATATGATTTACTTTAAAGCCACATGATTTAAGCAATAATCCAATCGAAGATGAAATCACTCCTTTACCCAAACCGCTAACCACTCCACCAGTAACAAAAACATATTTCATGATATCAATTTTATCCGCTTTTTTTATAAAAGAAATATCTTTATTTTTTTCTTGTTTAGTGGTTAAATAAGAAAAATTCTCAAAAATATCTATTTTCCAACAAACATCTTCCGATTTTCAATTGTAGTTTTATTGTTATATTTCTTCTTAATTTTATATTTTAGGTAAAATAGTTTTATATTTTCCGCTAATAATTACTTCAGTTCCCACTTCTGCCCAATTGTATAATAAGCCTGCTTCTTTAGTAATCATATTTATACAACCGTGAGACATCGGTACCCCGAAATTATTGTGCCAATATGTTCCATGAAAACTATATCCTGTTTTTTTAGCTACTTTATCGTTGTAAAAAAACATTACATAGGGAACATTTGGTAAATAATAATATGTTCCTAAGCTTTTTGACCCACCCGACATTTTTTGTGATCTTACTTTTGTCCAAATTTTAAAATTTCCTGTTGGAGTTCTATCCCATTTACCAGAAGAAATCAAAAAATTATAAATTAATTTGTCTCCTTCGTAGGCTTTTGTTGTTTGGTTAGTTAAATCAACTTCAATTCTTTTATTGCTTTTAGGTTTAGTTTCAATTTCACCTAAAACCTTATTTTTATTATCTATTAAATCAGCTGGAATTTTAACTATTTGATTGTTAAAAATTCCCGAAATCGCATTATTGTCATATTCTTCCACAATCGTATCCGGATCAATTTTGTCTTGTTTTGAAAATAAATATTTCCAGTTGGGAAGTAACAAAGAAAGGATCAAGCAAGTAAAAACAATTAATTTTATTTTCATTTTTGTTTTCATAAAATTATTTAACCATAAATATATTTCATTTCCCAAGACTTAATTTCTATTTATGATAAACTTAATCATGATTGATCTTGTAAAAAAGAATTGGATTATTTTGATTTTGATTTTAATTATTCTTTTTTTAATCAAGGATAGAGTCTCTTTAACTAAGCTTACTTCTTCCGTTTCTGTACCAAGACTTTCTCTGACTCAATCTAGTCCCCAATATGCCATTGAAGATGCTAATTTTGGTTTTAAGGCAGTTTCCGAAATGGATTATTCCCGAAATTATGCCACTCCATCAGATAACCCCAACAGATTAGTCATTCAAGACACCAACTTGTCTTTACAGGTCAAAGATGTTTCCAAAACTATTAATAATATTTTGGAAACTACAAAAAAATTAGGTGGTTTTTTAATAAATTCTAGCCTCAGTAAACCAGAAGGTGCTGCTAGCGGCAATATTTCTGTTCGAATACCTGAAGACAAAAGGCAAGAAGCTCTTGAAGATTTCAAAAAGTTAGCTGTCAAAGTAGTTTCTGAGTCAGTTTATGGCAATGATGTTACTGATCAATATGTCGATTTAGGATCACGCCTGGAAGTTCTCAACAAAACTAAGGCAAAATACGAAGAAATCCTCCAACAAGCCCAAGAAGTAACCGATATAATGAGTGTTCAAGAACAACTAACTCGTCTTCAGACTCAAATAGACAATCTCAAAGGTCAACAGAAATATTATGAGCAATCGGCAAAATTAAGCAAAGTTGTAATTTATTTATCAACCGATGAACTAGCCCTGCCTTATGCTCCCACCAACGAATGGCGACCTTCAGTAATTTTCAAAAATGCCGTTAGGTCTTTAGTTGGAATATTCAGAGGATTAGGATCATTAATTATCTATTTGGTGGTATTTATTCCAGTAATTGTTCCTACCATATTGGTAATTCGATACATCAAGCGGA